>NZ_CP035103.1:2732296-3035885 GCF_006094695.1 Kocuria rosea
TCCGGCGGTGACCAGCAGTTGCGAGGCGTGGATGGTGCCGATCCCGAGCCTGCTGGTCAGGGTCGGAGCAGCGTGGCGAACCAAAGCACCGAGGTGGTCGTCGATCTCGGTGATCTCGGCCTCGAGCTCGTCCACCCGCCGGGCCAGTGTGCGCAGGGCCAGCTTCGCGGCCTGGGCCGGCTCCGCCAGGCGGGAGGCGTCGGGGCGAAGCCTGGCGCACTGGGTGGCCATGCTGCGCCCGGAGGTGGCGGTGATCTGCTCACGCAGTTCGGCCGGTGCGGTGATGAGTACGTCCTGGAGTTGAACGAGGGCGGTCGTGCGGGCTCGTACGGCTGATTCGCGGGCGATGCGCAGCAGCCGGATCGACTCGATCACCCCGGTGGTGGTCTTCGGGCGGGTGGAGGCTTCCCCGGAGAGTGCTTTGCGGGCGGCGGCTTCGGCGTCGATCGCGTCGTCCTTGCCGCGGCGCGCTCGGGTGTGCGGGTGGGGCTGGTTGACCTCGATGACTTCGGTGCCGTGCTCTTGGAGGAACCGGGTGAGTCCGGCGGCGTAGGAGCCGGTCGATTCGATCCCGACCCGATCGAGGCGCCCAAAGCCGGTCATCCAGTCCAGCAGGCAGCGATAACCGGCCGTGGTAGCCGGGAATCCTTGATCGGCCAATCTCACGCCGCGGTCGTCCAGGACCACCGCGTGATGGGTGTCTTTGTGCGCGTCGATACCGCCGATGATGGTTGGTTGCGTCGACGTCAGTGAAGCAGTCATTCTGGAACGGTCTCCTTGAGTTGGATGACCGAACCGGGCCGGGCGGACACAACAGTGACGGGGCACCGTGTTTTGCGAGACAGGGTCCTATGAAGTCACGTCCCCGCCCGGTCCGGCCATGCCCGGCAGGACGAGCGATTCGACCGAGCCGACCCGTCTCGGGCAGGACAGCACCCCGCAGGGTCGCGTCAGTTTCATTGCAAGTCAGACTCCGCCGAACCGCTCAGTACCATCTCCACTGTTTCCTTGACTCCTGACTTGTGAGGATCTGTCCTCACGGTAAGGATGATCCCGTGCCCAAGCCCTACCCCGAAGAGTTCCGCCGCGACGTGGTGGCGGTGGCCCGTAAGCACGAGGCCCCGCTGTCCCAGATCGCCCGCGACTTCGGGATCTCAGAAGCCACCCTGCACAACTGGTTGCGCAAGACCGACGTCGACGATGGGGTCCGTCCGGGTGTAACCAGCGCCGAGGCCGAGGAGCTCAAAGCCCTGAAGCGGCGCAACCGGCTGACCGAGCAGGAGAACGAGATCCTGCGCCGGGCCGCGGCGTTCTTCGCCCGGGAACTGCCCCCAAAATGAGGTTTCCGCTGGTCCTCGACCTGGCCGCCGATGGGATTCCCGTCGCGGTGACCTGCCGGACTCTGGGCTTCTCCAAGCAAGCCTTCTACCAGTGGCGCGCCCACCCGGTCACCAATCGCAATTGGGATGACGCGCACCTGGTCGACGCCGCCATGACCATCCACGCCGACGACCCGGCCTTCGGCTACAGGTTCATCTCCGACGAACCACCCGACCACGGCATCCATGCCGGGGAGAACCGGGTGCAGCGGCTGTGCTCGGCCCATGGGCTCTTCAGGGTCCACTCCAAGAAGCGCGGGTTCAACCGCAAACCCGGTCCACCGGTGCACGACGACCTGGTGGAGCGCGACTTCACCGCCACCGCCGCGAACCAGCTGTGGCTCACGGATCTGACGGAGCATCGCACCGATGAGGGCAAGCTCTACCTCTGCGCGATCAAGGGCGTCTACTCCAACCGGATCGTCGGGTACTCCATCGACTTCCGGATGAAGGCATCCTTGGCGGTCACGGCCCTGCGGAGCGCGGTGGCCCGCCGCGGGACGGTGGCCGGTTGCGTGGTCCACAGCGACCGCGGCAGTCAATTTCGAGCCCGGAAATTTGTGCACGAGCTGGCCCGTCACGACTTGGTCGGGTCGATGGGCAGGGTCGGGGCGTGCGCGGACAACGCCGCCATGGAATCGTTCTTCGCCCTGCTCCAGAAGAACGTCCTGGATCGGCAGCGCTGGTCCACCCGGGAGGACCTGCGGCTGGCGATCGTGACCTGGATCGAAAAGTCCTACCACCGGCGGCGCCGGCAACGCCGTCTGGGTTGCCTCACACCGGTCGAGTTTGAGACCATCAATCACGGACTCAAAGCAGCCTGAAACCTATCAACCCCGAGAGTCAACGGAAGTCGGGGCAGTCCCGAACATGTTCCTGCACTTCATCGTTCGAGAAGAAGGGCTCTCGCGATCTGAATAGGACAGAGCACGTGAAGAACCCGTCCCCACAGGGCTGACCTACTTCTCCTCAGAGGAGAAAAAACCCATGATGAAGACGTCCTTGTTGCATCGACCCTGAGAAACCGCCAGCTCTAACTGTGCGCGATCAAGGACGTCTTCTCCGGGCGGATCGTGGGCTACTCCATCGACTCGCGAATGAAGTCCAGCCTGGCGGTGCAGGCACTGCACAACGCGGTCGCGCGCCGCGGAGATGTGGCCGGCTGCATCGTCCACTCGGATAGGGGCAGTCAATTTCGTTCACGGAAATTCGGCCACGCCCTGAACCGGCACGGACTGGTCGGCTCGATGGGCAAGGTCGGTGCGGCCGGGGACAACGCCGCGATGGAGAGCTTCTTCGCCCTGCTGCAGAAGAACGTCCTCGACCGGCGCTCCTGGGCGACCCGGGACGAGTTGAGGATCGCCATCGTCACCTGGACCGAGCGGACCTACCACCGACGCCGGCGGCAGGCTCGTCTGGAGCGGTTGACCCCCATCGAGTACGAGACCATGATGAAGCCCGCCGTGACCCTCGCGGCATGAGACCCCACCTGTCACCTATCGGTGCGGCAGTCCCCATCGACGCACCCGGGCCAAGAACCTCATGCCCCACAACAGCTAGCCACCACGACTGGAAACCAGACTGCAGGTCAGGTCAGGGTGTTACCTATCGGTGCATCAGTCCCCTCCGCCGTACCTCTCTCGGCATGAAACCCCAACAGTCACCTATCAGTGCGGAAGTACCAAGCATCCGACAACCAACCGGCGTCAATTGTCGCACCCTCATACGTAACTTGTTGCGCCGAGATAGAGGAGATTACGGCACCGTCAGACCCATCCGTGGTGATGCAGGCTCTTCTCGGGGGAAATTCCATCCCTAAACAAAAGCAAGGCGTAAACAAATATTAGAGTCATGGTTAGAAGTTTCACGACAATCCGCGCAGAAGCTATCCCGACGCCGCGCGCAGCCTCGAGTAATTCGGGGTGTAGAACGCTGACCATGACGTAACTCGTCGCTATGGCCATAAATGGCAACGATAGGGCAAACATCCTCCAGGACGCTGAGCGGGCGGCAAGGGAGCTCGTACGATGACAAGCAACGATTAAGGCACCCAGCACAAGACCTACCCCACCCCATAACAGCAGACCGCCGAACTCTTGTGCACCTAGCTCAGTGAGTCGATGGTCTAAACGGCGAAGATCAAGAAGTCGACCCACACGCTCATGCACCCGAAAGAGGTCATCAGTCACCATGACGGTGAATACTATCCCCCAAGCCGTCAACACGCGCGCTCCCTGCGACCGCAAAGACAGAACTATTAGGACAACCGCGGCCCCTCCCAATTGCAGGTGCCCGAATATTTCGGCCAGCGATCCATCTTGCCCACCATCCCACATTCGAGCGTGATGGAACAAGTGAACAGGAGTAACTCCGCCCTCCCGGACGGCCCAATAGTGGTGGAATATATGAGCTCCGAGCAGTACGCCGTCCATCACGAAACACAGGGCGCTCGCAACCACCACGTGCCACGTCTTCATCGCGATGGTCTGTGTTTCCCATACATTCTAACCGTACCCCACCCACTCACAGGCCGAACTGACGTCGTACCCATGATCCGCCGATGCGGTTCCGAATACTTTTCGATCACGTGGCGAACCGGCGTGCAGCATGATCCAAGTTGGCCAGAACTGGCACCAATCTGTCGGCAGACCTGCTTTTGACAGGTTCAGACACGACGACATGCTTTAATTCGAAGCACTGGCGCAACGCATGGTTAACTCGATCCCCGTCACGTTGATCGATGAAGGACCCATTTACCCCGTCTCGAACCAGACCGTCCGGATCTGACTCACGTGTAATGGCGACAGGCAAGGCGCAGGCCAGAGCTTCTAGAAGTGCCGTAGGAGAGCCTTCGTAGTAGGAAGTCATCAGGAAAACCCGACTGCGTCGTAGCACGGAGGCCACCTGCTCGTGAGGCAACGCCCCCAAGAGTCGCACATTGCCCAAACCAGAAACGGTGACATGCCGTTGAAGTTCTTTCATGAGTGGACCGTCACCGATGATCGTAAACACCCAATCCTGCCCATTCTTCCAAGCCTCCTCGGCCGCCGACATCACCAGCCATGGATCTTTACCGTGGTCCAAACGACCAACCCATACGATTTCTTTAATATCCTTCAGAGCCCCTTCAGGCGAAGGACAAAATAGTCTTGGGTCGAACCAGGTTTCGGCAATGGTGAGGGAGGACGCCAGCTTGGCAAGTCGCGGTGCGTCTTCTTTGTTAAAAATTGCCACGGACATTGCGCGCCCGACAGCTCTGCGTTCCACGCGTCGGTGCAACCAGGGAAGATGTTTCCACATGGAATCGGATTTGGGGCCTAGCAATCCCCGAGAGTTACTGTGCACGTACTGTACGTAAGGTTGCCGCAAGAAAAGACTTACGAAGCACCCGGTCTCCACCCTGTGCACATGAATCGTGCTCCTACCAATACGGCGCCTGTACCGGATCAGTCCAGTGACAAAGCGCAGAGAATGTGGGATCCGGAAACCGGCTGGCTTTTGAATTCGATCAAAAAGGGCGACCGGCATGAAGCGCACCATGCGACCCTCCACGTCGACATTTGTCCACATCCCGATTCTGAGATCAGGCTTATCCGTTACTCCCACAATTGAAAACTGGATAGAATTATCATGCGAAATAAAGTCGCGCACTACATTATCGATACCACCAGGCGCCCATGAAGTCGGGTCCAGATGCTCGACTATGGTGATGTTCCGCATTTCATGCACGGCCGAGCCAACCCCTGACAGCAATTTTATTCTTCAATTCAAACAGCCCTTCGCGCAGGACAATTGCCAAAAAAGTATAGTTACCAAACAAATATCGCCGCCACAATCGTCGGGGCTCTGTGGCGAGGCGGAAAACCCACTCAGAACCAGTAAGGCGGAACACTCGCGGCGCCTCCTTAACAGTGCCAGAAAAAAAGTCGAAAGCAGCGCCGACTCCAATGCACACCGTTTGGGTTTGCTCAGCCAGAACAGAAGAGGTTATGTCTTGCTTGGGAGTGCCTAACCCAATCCAAACAATACTAGCTCCGGATGCCCTAATTCTTTCAGTGCATTCATCAAAAAGGGTTTTATTCGCTGGCGCGATAGGTGGGGCATACCACCCTGCTACCCTCAGGCCGGGGAATTGTTGCTTCATTTTTTCCATCATCCGGAGCATCGATTCATCCGTACCCCCGATGAAGTAGTGAGAAATTTCTGAGTTTTCGCTTTTTTCCAAGCTGGACACAAAAAAGGATGGGCCGCGCACTCGCTGCGGCAGTGTTGAACCCTTTAGCGCTGCCCGCAGAAACATTATTAGCCACACGGGGGTGCCATCCGGCAGATTTAGTCCGTGACCGAGCATCACTTCTTGGTAGGCCCGATCCTTGCTTGCCAACGCGACGCAATATGAATTTGCGAGGCGAACTGGGACTCCAGTGGCGGGAGGCCGTTCTGCAATATTTAAACAAAATTCGACAGCATTTTCAAATTTCGTGACCGAAAAAGGCACTCCTCCGACCCGCTCCGTCGGGACCTTGAATATCCCATCGTGGCCCATTTCCGCCCCTTCTTACTTTGCGACAGTGCACATAGAGAGAACTCCAGGCCATACGATCTCCCCCATGGCATGACGTTTACATGACTCAAGACCTACTTAGTAAGTTGCCAAGCGCCAAATGAGGTGCCCTGCGGTCCCATGCCCGCGGTCCATGTGGTGACCGTAGTCTGCCGTCCGATGCCTCTACTGTTTTGGTCATGACCGCCCAAAGGCGGCCAGACACATTACGTTTATGAAGATCGGCAGGACTTTCCTGGTTGGGATCGTCTACGTCCGGCTTGGCAAAGTCTCAGAATTGTATCGCCGCCTGTCAGCGGGTCAGGGAAGCTGCCTTGTCCCCACATGTGCGGGTTCTCATCCTGTGCGCGGGATGCGATGCAGGGCGTAGCGTGAGTTGAGCCCTCCGATCTCCGAGGCGCCCGCCCGGCATAAGCACGACCGGAGGGCATGCACGTCGCTCATGGTGACGTCGCTGTCCGAGCCCTCCAGAGATCTCACGCTTACGAAGATGGTCAGGTTCTTCAATCCAGTTCAAGTGTTCGGAGTTTGACACACCATGAAGAAGGCTTTCATCACCGGGATCACCGGTCAGGACGGCTCCTACCTGGCGGAGCTGCTGCTCGCCAAGGGCTACGAGGTCCACGGGCTGATCCGTCGCGCCTCAACCTTCAACACCCACCGGATCGACCACCTCTACACCGACCCGCACGAGACCGACGCGAAGCTGTTCCTGCACTACGGCGACCTCTCCGACGGCTCCCGCCTGGTCACGCTGATGGCGCAGATCCGCCCCGACGAGGTCTACAACCTCGCCGCCCAGTCCCACGTGAAGGTCTCCTTCGAAGAGCCCGAGCACACCGGGGACACCACTGGGCTGGGCACCGTGCGCCTGCTCGAGGCGATGCGCCTGGCCAACGTGGACGCCCGCTACTACCAGGCCTCCACCAGTGAGCTCTACGGCGCCACCCCGCCCCCGCAGCACGAGGACACCCCCTTCTACCCCCGCTCCCCCTACGGGGCGGCGAAGATCTACTCCTACTGGATCACCAAGAACTACCGCGAGGCCTACGACATGTACGCCGTCAACGGGATCCTCTTCAACCACGAGTCCCCCCGCCGCGGCGAGACCTTCGTGACCCGCAAGATCACCCGGGCCGTGGCCGCGATCAAGGCCGGCACCCAGGACAAGCTCTACATGGGCAACCTCCAGGCCATCCGCGACTGGGGCTACGCCGCCGAGTACGTCGAGGGCATGTGGCGGATGCTCCAGGCCGACGAGCCCGAGGACTTCGTGCTCGCCACCGGCCACCCGTGCACGGTCCGGGAGTTCCTCGAGATCTCCTTCGACCACGCCGGGCTGGACTGGCGCGAGCACGTCGAGTTCGACGAGCGCTACCTGCGACCCACCGAAGTCGACGCCCTCATCGGCGACCCCGCCAAGGCCAAGGACAAGCTCGGCTGGGAAGCCACCGTCAAAGCCCCCGAACTCGCCAAGCTCATGGTCGACGCCGACATCGCCCTGCTCGCCAACGACGCCTGGATCGACACCGTCGACCTCGCCTCCTGGACCAAATGACCCGGGAAGCGACAGGAAAAGCACCCATGACACAGACACCCACCACCACGGCCCCCGCCGATACCACCACCGGGTTCGTCCCAGGCCCGCTGGATCGCACCGCCCCGTTCTACGTGGCCGGCCACCGCGGCCTGGTCGGCTCCGCGATCTGGCGCCGGCTCCAGTCCGAAGGCTTCACCGACCTCATCGGCCGCACCTCCGCCGAGCTGGACCTGAAGGACCGCGACGCCGTGTTCGCCTTCTTCGCGCACACCAAGCCCCGCTACGTGGTGCTGGCCGCGGCGAAGGTCGGCGGGATCCTCGCCAACAACACCTACCCCGTGGACTTCCTCTCGGAGAACCTGCGGATCCAGGTCAACGTCCTCGACGCCGCCCTGGCCCACGGAGTGGAGCGCGTCCTGTTCCTGGGGTCCTCCTGCATCTACCCGAAGCTGGCCCCGCAGCCGCTGAAGGAGGAGTACCTGCTCACCGGGCACCTGGAGCCCACCAACGACGCCTACGCGATCGCCAAGATCGCCGGCATCCTGCAGATCCAGGCCGTGCGCCGCCAGTACGGGCTGCCATGGATCTCCGCGATGCCCACCAACCTCTACGGGCCCGGGGACAACTTCTCCCCCACCGGCTCCCACGTCCTGCCGGCCATGATCCGCCGCTACGAGGAAGCTCGGATTTCGGGCGCCGAGTCGGTGACCAACTGGGGCACCGGCTCCCCGCTGCGGGAGTTCCTGCACGTCGACGACATGGCCGAGGCCTGCCTGCACCTGCTCGAGCACTACGACGGCCCCGAGCACGTCAACGTGGGCACCGGCACCGACGTCACCATCAAGGAGCTCGCCGGACTCGTCGCCGAGGCCGTGGGCTACGAAGGGCGCATCGAGTGGGACACCACCAAGCCCGACGGCACCCCGCGCAAGCTCATGGACGTCACCAAACTCGCCAACGCCGGCTGGACCGCCCGCATCCCGCTGCAGGAGGGACTCCGGTCCACGGTCGACTGGTACCGAGAGCACCAGGACGGCATCCGCGAATAACGCTCGTCCTGATCTCCAGAGCTCATGTCGGAGGCCGTGGCGGCATTCCGGAAGTATCACCCCGACGAGAACGCGCTGCTGCGTCACCGTCATAGTCCGCAGATCTTTCGCGGCACTTTTGGCCCGGAAAGAGTGGCGTCCACCACCGCCGGACAATCACTGCGACAGCACTGCTGAGTCGGACGAGGGCAAATGTGGCGGACACTACATCATCGAGAATGGAACCTTTGCTGCGCTTCGAGCAGCCCGTTCTCGACAAGGTGCTCCACCGCGTCGGCGGCATCGTCGAGCAGGAAGGGCAGCTCCTTGCCCTCGGTGGAGGAGAACGGCTTGAGCACGTAGGAGGCGGCGTCCATCCGGCCCGGGGGGCGGCCCACGCCCACGCGCACGCGGTAGTAGTCCTTGGTGGACAGGGCCTTGGACATGTCCCTCAGGCCGTTGTGCCCGCCCTCTCCTCCGCCGATCTTCAGTTTGACGGCGGCGAAGGGGATGTCGATCTCGTCGTGCACGGCGATGACCCGTTCAGCGGGGATGCCGTAGAACTTGGCGAGGCCGGCCACGGGCCCGCCGGAGGTGTTCATGTAGGTCATGGGTTTGGCCAGGACCACGCGCGGCCCGCCCGGGCGCAGGCGGGACTCCAGGACCTGGGCGCGAGTCTTGTGCACCTTGAAGGTCCCGCCGAGCCGGGAGGCGAGCTCGTCGAGGACCATCTGCCCCACGTTGTGCCGGGTCCGGGCGTACTCGGGGCCGGGGTTGCCCAGTCCCACGACCAGCCATGCGTCGGACATCGGTGCCTCCATCGAAGTGGTGAAGAGAGCGGTCATGCGAAGTGCGGGGCGGCTCGCAAGCCGCCCCGCACTTCGAGGATCACGTGGATCAGGTGAGCGGTGAGGCTCAGGCCTCGTTCTCGGCGACGACGTCGCCCTCGGGGGCCTCGGTCTCGCCCTCGGTGTCACCGAGGTCCTGGGCCTGGGGCTCGGAGACGTTGATGACCAGCAGCTCCGGGTCGGAGACCATGGTCACGCCCTCGGGCAGGCGGACGTCGGCGGCGTAGACGTGGTCGCCCACGCCGTGGCCGTCGAGGTTGATGGTGACGGAGTCGGGCACGTTCAAGGCGTCGGCCTCGACGGTGAGGGTGTTCTCCTCGACGTTGTGCACGGCGGTCGGGTCGACCTCGCCGATGACGTGGACGGGGATCTCGACCTCAACCTTCTCGCCGCGGCGCACGGCGAGCAGGTCGATGTGCAGGATCTCCGGGCGAGTCGCGTGGCGCTGGATGTCCTTGACCATGACCAGCTGGGTGCTGCCCTCGACGTCGAGCTCGAGCACGGCGTTGGAGTGGCGCACGGCGAGCATGGTCTCGTGGCCGGGGATGATCACGTGCTGCGGCTCGGCGCCGTGGCCGTAGACGACCGCGGGGATCTGGTCGTTGTTGCGGATGCGGCGGGCGTAGCCCTTGCCGAAGTCGCTGCGCGTGGTGGCCGGGATGCGGATGGTGTCAGCCATGGGAACTCCTCGAAGTCGGGTCTGTCGTCTGAATGGCCAGGCGATACCGGCCGCAGACCCTCCCCAGTCGTCTGAACTCCGGGCGACGCGCCTTGCGGGGCGCCGCACCGGGGGGGCGGGAACGTTCAACCAGCCGTCGTCGATCACGGGACCCGCAGGGGTCCCCTCGCCTTGGCAACCGCACAAGGCTAGCACGGGACTGGCACGGGCTGCATTGAGGGACATCACCCCTAGTCATCACGATAGTAAATTCACACAAGGCCATTATTGGACAAAAGTAAGCATCGGCCAGACGTTCACCTTAGAGTCGGTACCGCGGCTTCCACGGCCCGTCGGATTACCCCGGCGGGCCGGACGGATCCGGTCGATGGGGGTCGGCCGGCTGGTACGGTCCGTGCGCTGAACGATCAGGCATCCAAGGCAAAGACAAGCCCTTAGAGAGGGCCATGTCGCCCTGCCCACCGCCAGGAGGTTCCAGCACGCACGGTTTCGTCCACCGCAGTGGGGAAAGGACGACAACTGTGCTCAAACAGACCGACATGTCGCGGTCCGCCTCGTGGCAGGACAACTACGTGCGCACCGTGCGGACGACGGACGCCACGGCCCTGGCGTTGACCGTGGCCGCTGCTCAGCTCATCCGTTTCGGGTTCGAGAGCGGGACTCTGTTCGTCCGAGGGTGGGGATTGCCATATTGGGGTGTCGGTGTCCTTCTCGGCCTGGCCTGGTGGGCATGGCTGGATTTGCGCGGCACTCGGGACATCCGGCTTGTCGGACAGGGCATCGAGGAATCGAAGGAACTGGTCAACGCAACGCTGGTCCTGTTCGGCGCCATCGCCATTGTCTCCTACGCGCTGAATCTCTCCACTGCACGGGGCTACGTGATCGTGGCACTCCCCCTGGGCATGGGTCTGTTGCTTCTGGGCCGTGGTCGGATTCGGCGGCAGCTGACCCTTCAGCGGTATGCCGGCGTGGCGACTTCTCGGACGATGGTCGTGGGCCGTCCGCCGGGGGTCCTCGAGACCGTCAAGTCCCTGCGAAAGCACCCCGGAGCCGGATTCGACCCCGTGGCCGTGTATGCACCGGCCTCCTCCCGGCCGCTGCCGGTCTCTCTGGCCGCGATGGAACAGCCACCGAACCTGTTGCCCGACGGCCAGTCCCCGGAAGTGCTCAGCCTGTTGGAAGCCTGCCGAGACCGGCAGATCGAGGTACTGGTGCTGTGCGCAAGCGCTCCCTTCAGTCCCGAGGAGATCCGGCACCTGAGCTGGTACCTGGCCGACGAGCGGATCCGGCTGGTCCTCGACACCGGCCTGACGGACATCGCAGGACCTCGGATCCACACCCAGCACGTGGCCGGCCTGCCGCTGATCCACGTCTCCACGCCGAAGATGACCCGCGCCCGCCTTCTGCTGAAACGCACGGTGGATGTCGTCGGTGCCGGTGGGGCCCTGCTCGTGCTCTCGCCCGTCATGTTGGTCCTGTCCCTCATCGTCAAGGCCCATGACGGCGGACCAGCTTTCTTCACCCAGGAGCGAGTCGGACTGGACGGCTCCCACTTCAAGATGCTCAAGTTCCGCTCCATGTACACCGACGCGGAAGAGCGCAGGCACGCACTTCTCGCGGCCAACGAGGGAGCAGGCGGGGTGCTCTTCAAGATGAAGGACGACCCGCGGGTCACGGCTCCAGGGCGGTGGATGCGCAAGTACAGCCTTGATGAACTGCCGCAGCTGATGAATGTGCTCGCTGGCCAGATGTCGCTGGTCGGCCCCCGTCCGCCATTGGCGAGCGAGGTCGAGAGGTACGAGGACCATGTGCACCGCCGGCTCCGGGTCAAGCCCGGGATCACCGGACTGTGGCAGGTGTCCGGTCGCTCGAATCTCGACTGGGACCAGGCCGTGCGACTCGACCTCTACTACGTGGAGAACTGGTCCCCGGTGCAGGACCTGGTCATCCTGCTGCGCACCGTCAAGGCCGTGTTGGCTCGCGAAGGTGCCTATTGACCGGACGCGCCGCGGTTGCGGGGAGTCAGCCGTCCGACCGCGAGCGGGTCTCACCGCGGCTCTGCGAGCGTGCACCACCTGGTCCCGAGCCAAGGTCAACGACTGCCGGACGGCCGCAGCGTCCGCCCCCTGACCGGAGACGGCCTCATCGTCCGGCCGACGCGCCCGTTCCCCCGCGGGCGACCTTGATGGCCAGCAGGTAGGCCAGGACCCACGGCTCGACGAGGTACCGGTGGCCCAGCCGCCGCGGCTGAGTGACCACCCGGTAGGCCCACTCCAGCCCGATGGGCCCGAGCCAGCGCGGCGGCGGCTTCTGGATGCCGGCGTACTCGTCGATCCCGCCGCCGACGGCCGCGTAGATCGCCGTGGGCAGCTCTTCCCAGCGCCGGCTCAGGAACTCCTCCTGCAACGGCATGCCCAGGCCCAAGATCACGAAGTCCGGCCGGAACTCCTGGAGGGACCGGACGATGTGGTCCTCGAGCACGGGGTTCCAGCCCTCCCCCGGCCAGCCCTCGATCCGCCCGTCGGGGCGTCCCGCCGGAGCAGGTCCACCGTGCGGGCGTTGCCGGCGGGGGTCGCGCCGACGACGGCGACGCGCCGCACCGGGGTGCGTCCCATCAGGCCGGGCAGCCAGTCCAGGGTGCCGAGGCGGTGCCGCTTGGCGCTGAGGTCGCGCCCGGATCGCCACTTGGCCAGCTTCAGGACGGGGAAGCCGTCCGTCAGCACCACGTCGGCCTTCTCGTAGAAGGCGCGGAACGTCGGGTTGACCTCCCACGTGTAGAGACTGTGCAGGTTGTGGGCCAGGACGGCGGCCTTGCGCCGCTCCTGCCACGTGGCCGAGATCCACCGGTGCAGCTCCTCGGCGTCCATCGGCGTCACGCGGACACCGCTGACCGGGATCTCGATCGGGTCCGTGCTCCGGTCACGGGACTGGTGCTTCAACATGCGAACTCCCCCTGTGCTGCGCCTCTGCGGCGCTTCGCTCCCCCGCCGGGACCCGGGGACCGGGCCGGCTGCTGAGCAGGGAGCACCGCCCATGGTGCGGCGGGATCCCCCCGGATCCCGCCGGCGGACCGGCACCCCTGCAGCGCACGTCTCGCGGCCACCAGCCCTGGGGACCGGCGAACATGCGCTTGCATTTACGCTAGCAAAGAGAGTGGAGCATCCACCCCTCGGGACTGTCCCCTGTTAAGCACCTGTTTACATCGATGTGCACTTGTAAAGTCATCGATGGGGGCCGGAACCACGCCGGGGGGCGTAGGAGGAGTGTTCCGGCCCCCGCACACTCGGGGGGAGTGACCAACGTGCTCAAGAAGAACATGTCCGTGCGACCTGCCGCCTGGCGGGAAACTCACATCAGACGTCTGCGCCAGGTGGACACGGCGGCACTGGCCGCCACGCTCGTGCTGACGCAGCTGCTGCGCTTCGGCCTCGACCAGGAGGCCCTGGAGCTCGGCCGGCTCACCGTGCCGTACTGGCTGGTGGGTGCTGTGCTCGGCGCGGCCTGGTGGGGCTGGCTGGAACTGCGGGGCGCCCGCGACGTGCGCCTGATCGGCTACGCCGTGGAGGAGAACCGGCAGGTGGTCTCCGCCACGCTGGTGCTCTTCGGCACCCTGGCGATCCTGTCCTACGTGCTGAACGTGCCGATGGCCCGCAGCTACGTGGTGATCGCCCTGCCGCTGGGCACGCTCCTGCTGCTGGCGGGGCGCGGCCTGGTGCGGCGCGGACTGACCCGCCACCGGCTGGCCGGCGAGGCGATGTCCCGGACCCTGGTGGTCGGGCGCGTACCGGGGGTCGTGGAGATGCTCCAGTCCCTGCAGCAGAACCCTGCCGCGGGCTTCGACCCGGTGGCGGTCTACGCGCCGTCGTCGTCCCGGGTCCTGCCGCACCACCTGGCCCGGGTGCCGATGCCCCAGAACATGCTGCCGGCCGGGGAGGCGCCCAGTGTGGAGGGGATCGTGGCCGCGTGCCGGGCCCACCGGATCGAGACCCTGGTGATGGCCGCGAGCGCGCCGCTGAGCTCGGAGGAGGTCCGGCACCTGTCCTGGTACCTGGCCGACGAGCGCATCCGCCTGGTCCTCGACACCGGGCTCACCGACATCGCCGGCCCGCGCATCCACACCCAGCAGATGGCCGGACTGCCCCTGATCCACGTCTCCACCCCGCGGCTGAGCCGCTCCCGGCGGATGCTCAAGCGGCTGGTCGACATCGTCGGCGCCGTGACGGCCTTGGTGGCCCTGTCCCCCGTCATGCTCGTGCTCGCCGCGATCGTCAAGGCCCACGACGGCGGGCCCGTGCTCTTCGCCCAGGAGCGCACCGGCCTCGACGGGACGACCTTCAGGATGCTGAAGTTCCGCTCTATGTACACCGACGCCGAGGAGCGCAAGGCCGAGCTCATGGCCGCCAACGACGCCAAGGGCGGGGTGCTGTTCTTCATGGAGAACGACCCCCGGGTCACCACGCCGGGGCGGTGGATGCGCAAGTACAGCCTCGACGAGCTGCCGCAGTTCCTCAACGTCCTCAAGGGCGAGATGTCCCTGGTGGGCCCGCGCCCGCCGCTGCCCTCGGAGGTCGCCCAGTACGAGGAGCACGTCCACCGCCGGCTGCGGGTCAAGCCCGGCATCACCGGGCTGTGGCAGGTCTCGGGCCGGGACGACCTGGACTGGGAGCAGGCCGTGCGCCTGGACCTCTACTACGTGGAGAACTGGTCCCCGGTCCAGGACTTCGTGATCCTGCTGCGCACCGTCAAGGCCGTGGTCGCCAAGGAAGGCGCGCACTGACGCGCCTTCCTCCGCCGGGCCGGCTCATCGGCCGGCTCGCCCGGTCGGCACCGCGAGACCACGCCGGGAGAGCAGGTGCTGCTGTCCGTACATCACCGCGACCAGCGCGAGGAGCCCCGGCAGATAGGTGTCGTCCGCCCACGGGGCCTGCACCCCGGTGATCGTCGCCCCGGAGCTCATCACCGCCGCGCCGGCCAGCAGCCCAGCCACGGCGGGCAGGACCACCGTGCGCAGCGCGATGCGCCAGCCGCGCCGCACGCCGGTGGCCACGCTGAAGACGGCGTAGAGCACCGCGAAGAGTCCCAGCACCGCCGGTGCCGTCGGCACGCCGAGGCCCTCGAGTACGAACAGCGCGAGCACCAGTCCTACCGGCACAGCGACCACCGCCCACCACGGCGGGCCGCCGAAGAAGTCGCGAGAACCGGTGGCGGGACGGGACATAAAAACACCTCGGGGAGTTCGACGACGGAACAGCGGCTACTCCACCGTAGCCACACCGGAGTCCCCTGCCCCACCGACGAAAGTCTGAGTTCGGGCACCGTCGGCGACCGGGACCGCCTCGCGCGCTGAGGCCATCGGCAGCATCAGGGTGAACACGGCCCCCTCCCCCAGCGTGCTGTGGCAGGTCAGGGTTCCGCGGTGCTGCTCGATGATGGCCTTGCTCAGGGCCAGCCCGATGCCCAGCCCGGGGTGGTGCTCATCCGGGCCGTGGCGCCGCGGTAGAACTTCTCGAACACCCGGCGGACCTCCTCCGGGGACATCCCGTGGCCGTGGCCGATCACCTGCACCTGGGCGGAGTCGCCCGACTGGGTGCCCAGCACGAACACCGTGCTGTTCGGGGGCGAGTACTTGATGGCGTGGGAGATGAGGTTGTCCAGGACCTGGCGCAGGCGCACGGGGTCGCAGCCGACCACCAGGGTGTCCGGCGCCCAGGCCTTCACGGTGATCCCCGCCCGCTCGGTGTGGGGCTGAGCGGCCTCGGCGGACTGCTCGGGCAGCGCCACGAGGTCCGCGGGGACGACGTGCAGGTCGGCGGCATCCCGGTGGGAGTTCAGGAGGTCGTCGACCAGGCTCAGCGGCTGGTCGGTGTTGCGCTCGATGGTCTGCCCGGGGAGGCGCCGGCCCTCGGTCATGGACTCGAGCACGGCCTCGAGACCGGGGTCGTGGCCGGAGGGCAGCTGGTAGGAGAACAGGCGGGCCCACTCCACTGTCCCGGCGGGAGTGGAGGTGGTGAGGATGCTGAGGATGCTGAGGATGCTGAGGATGCTGAGGGTCACGGTCATCGTGGGGTTCCTTCCAGGACGCTGCGTGGACCGACGGAGACACCTGCCCACTCCCAGCTTCCGTGAGCTGAGTAAGAGGGGCATGTCCCGCACCTGCCAGCTTCCAGCGCCTTCGCACGTCCTGCGGTGGGATGTCGCCCCGGCGGGCCATTGGCTACCGTGAGAGGTGGACACCAGGAGAAGAGGTGGACGGATGACCGATTACCCGCACTTGCAGACCACCGTGCTGGACGCGACGGACGTCCGGGCGCTGGCCGAGTTCTACAGGAAGCTGCTGGGCCTGCAGTACCTGCCCCGGGATGAGCCTCCGACGGACGGATCTGCCGACAACGACCGGTGGCTGGTCCTCACGGACGCCCACGGAGCACGGAAGCTGACGTTCCAGGCGGTCCCCGTCCTGCCCCGGGTGACGTGGCCCGACGCCTCCGGTGTGGCGCAACAGCTGCACCTGGACCTGTCCGTCCCGGACCGGGAATCGCTCGAGATCCAGCGGCAACGGGCCCTCGAACTGGGCGCCGAACAGCTGCTCGATCGCGCAGACGACCCGGAGGAATCGTTTTACGTGTTCGCCGATCCCGCAGGGCACCCGTTCTGCATCTTGGTCGCGTAGGCGCGTACAGGACTCCACCGCGTCACCCGGGCCGCGCCGCCACCCGGCGCACCACCGGGGCCTCGAGTACGTAGCCCTCGGCGAGCGTTCCTCCGATGGTGTGCACCAGATCGGGTCGACGCCTTGCTCCGGCGAACAGGGCGGTGCGTGTGGCCCTTGACACACTCCGGAAACACCGCCTGGACAATGGTCTACGCCGAACCACTCTCCGCATAGGAACCAGAGGCTGACAATAGACTTTTGTCCGGTCCGATGGGGACCATGTGGGGACAAGAAACGGCCCCCACTAGGGCCGTTGCCCCGATACGCTCGGAGGACCCGAAGATCCGTACCCCTCGACGGACAAGAGAGAATCCGATGCGCACCTCCCCCCTTGCCACTGACATCCAGCACTACCTGGAGTCCTGCTCCCCCGCGGGTCTCACCCTCCTGGAGCTCGACATCGTCGAGGACGTCGCCGAGCTCACCCTGGCCTTCACCCCCGAGGCCCTCGACCGCGTGCTGCGCACCCAGCTGCGCACCGCCGGCACCCCGAGCGACTGGGACTGCCCGAAGGCGTCCATGGAGGTCGGCACCCCCACCTGGGCCTACGCCCTGGAACTGGCCGACCTCTTCAACGACCACTACTTCGGCCACGTGGTCCTCGAGCGCCACGAGGGCGCCCTGGGAGAGATCCTCGCCGCCCACGGCCACGAGGGCACCCCCGTGGTGATCCGCCCGGCCTATGCCCCCAGCTGCCTGGCCCTGAACCTCCGCCGCCTCAAGGCTGAGCACCTTCGCACCGCCGGCCACACCGCGCCGGAGGCCCGCGCCGCCTGAGCGACCCCAAGCCGATGCCACGGTCCCCCGATCAGGGGACATGAAGCAGCACCCTCGGCCACAGGGCGAACTTCCCCGCCGGAGGACATGACCCCCGTCACCACTAGGCACAATGCGGTTCCGCGGAATCCCGGAAGCCTAAGTGCGAACGTAAACATCCGAAGTCATATAGGCACTTGCATCCATTTGCGGCCCTAAACTTGTCCCCAAGTGTGTTGTACCGCGGCGACCGTCGTTCCTCCCACGGGCTGGGAGCGGACACCCCAGACGGCGCCGCGTTGATCGGGGAGGGAACAACTGTGCTCAAAGTCGATGAGATGAACCGGGCGGACGTCGCGCAGCGACCGCGCCCGGACACCACCCGTACGCCGGCATCCCGCGCCGACTGGCGCGCGAAGTACCTCACCCGCATGCGCTGGTCGGACGGCCTGGCGCTGCTGGTCGCCATGGCCGGCACGCAACTGGTCCGCTTCCAGCTGGAGAACGCCGGACTGCCGCTCGGCGACGGCTACTCGGTCCCCTACTGGATCGTCGGCGGGCTCCTCGCCGTGGTCTGGTGGATCCACCTGGGCCTGCGCGGCGCCCGCGACGTCCGGCTCATCGGCTACGGCCTCGAGGAGACCCGACAGGTGGTCAACACCACCCTGGTGCTGTTCAGTGCCGTGGCCATCGTCTCCTTCGCCTTCAACATCCCCACAGCTCGCAGCTACGTCCTGATCGCCCTGCCGCTGGGCATCGGCCTCCTGATCCTGGGGCGCTTCATCGTGCGGGACCGACTCGTGAAGGACCGAGTCCGCGGCGAGTCCGTCTCCCGGACCATGGTGGTCGGCCGCATCGGCAGCGTGTCCGAGCTCGTGACGTCCCTGCGGAAAAACCCGGCGACCGGCTTCGACACCGCGGTGGTCTACACGCCGTCGACTCTCAAGCCCCTGCCGCTCGAGGTCCAGCGGGTGCAGCTGCCGCCCAACGCTCTGCCCCGGGGCGAGCGCCCCTCGGTGGAGGGCATCATCGAGGCCTGCCGGGAGCACGGCATCCAGACGGTGGTGCTGTCCTCCAACGTGCCGCTCACCACGCGGGAGATCCGCCAGCTGAGCTGGTTGCTCACGGACGAGCGCATCCGCCTGGTCATGGACACCGGGCTCACGGACATCGCCGGCCCCCGCATCCACATGCAGCAGGTGGCCGGCCTGCCCCTCATCCACGTGGCCACTCCGAGGATGAGCCGCGGCGCGGCATTGATCAAGCGCTCCATGGACGTCCTCGGCTCCGCCGCGGCACTGGCGGCCCTCTCCCCCGTGATCGCGCTCCTCGCCCTCATCATCAAGAAGCACGACGGCGGACCGGTCTTCTACGCGCACGAGCGCATCGGCGTGGACGGCAAGCGCTTCAAGGTGCTGAAGTTCCGCACCATGCGCACCGACGCCGCGCAGATGCTGCCGCAGCTCCTCGCGGAGTCCGGCGGCAAGGCCCTGCTCTTCAAGGTCAAGAACGACCCCCGCATCACCAAGCCGGGCCACTGGATGCGGCGCTTCAGCCTCGACGAGCTCCCCCAATTCGTGAACGTCCTCCGCGGCGACATGTCCCTGGTGGGCCCCCGCCCCCAGATCCAGGCAGAGGTGGACGAGTACGACAAGTACATGCACCGCCGGCTGCGCGTGAAACCCGGCATCACCGGTCTGTGGCAGGTCTCCGGCCGCAACAACCTGGATGTGGAGCAGTCGGTCCGCCTGGACCAGTACTACGTGGAGAACTGGTCGCCGCTGCTGGACACACTGATCCTGGCGCGCACTTTCAAGGCGGTAGTAGCCAAAGAAGGTGCGTATTAGCATTACAGTCGTGCAAGCAGATGGATAAGTCGCACGATTGAAATAGGGCACCAAAAACATTGCGGAAGACCGGGGATTCCGACCTACAACCAAGCTTCTTGATCAATTACATGACTTTCCGCAACGAGAGTGGACGCCTCAATTTGAAACTCGCCAATTCCGCCGCAAATGGCGCATTTGTAATGCTATTCGGGCAGTGGTCCAAATTTACGGTCCAAATAGCAGGAACTGCAATACTTGCCAGAATCTTGTCACCAGGGGATTTCGGTTTAGTGGCCATGGTAACTGCCATCATAGGCATAGCTGCCATTCTATCCGACTTTGGCCTCTCCCTCGCAGCTCTTCGCGACCCTGACATGTCGCATGAAGACAAGTCGAATCTCTTTTGGGTCAATCTCATTATAGGATTGCTCGCCTCGGCTATCATCGCCTTAACTGCTGGCCCCATAAGCGACTTCTACGGAAGGCCAGAGCTAAAAACCATAGTTCTCGCGCTAAGCGCAACGTTCCTGCTCCAGTCCGCGGCGGGACAATTCCGTGCCGAGCTTTCACGATCACTCCGGTTCTCGCGAATTGTAGCAATCGATGTTCTGGCGCAGCTAGGTGCCACTGCCACAGCCGTTACCCTCGCCCTTACGGGGATGGGCTACTGGGCACTTGTAGTCCAGCAAGTAACCATAATAGTGTTGCAAGTAATGGGCCTTGCTACACTCTCCGGCTGGTTGCCTCAGAAACCGCGAAATTTGTGGGGAACAGGCAAGCACTTTATTTTTGGTTCCAAGGCCTCTGCTACTCAAATAATCAATTACGTATCCTCCAATGCCGACACCGTGGCACTGGGAGCAATGTGGGGTGCCTCTACCACCGGAATCTATAACCAGGCATATCAATTTTTTAAAGTGCCGATAAGTCAGCTCGCATCGCCCTTGACCAACGTGATGATTCCTGTCTTATCCCGCGTAAATGATCAGCAAATGCTGAAGTACCTAAAGCACCTGCAATCGATGCTGATTTACGCCATCGGTGGCGTATTCTTGATACTAGCCTCCGTGGCGCCACCTCTAATGCTCATTATTCTTGGCCCAGGATGGGAGGGTGTGGCCCCGGTCCTCCAGATTCTAGCCATCGGCGGAATTTTTCAAACGCTGGGATACATATATTACTGGTTTTTTATAGTTAAGGACCTAGTTGGCCGTCAACTCATTTTTGGCGGACTGGCAAGACTTATTATGGTTGCAATGATAATCGCTTTTTCGCCATGGGGGGCGAACGGTGTCGCCTGGGCGGTCACCGCAGGACTCGCCATCAATTGGACACTCCTGACTCTTTTTGTCGTCCCGCGCAGCGGACTACGACGACGATTTTTCCTATCGAATTCTGCCCGACCAATAACCATTCTACTTGGAGGACTTGCCGGCGCCATTGCAGTGGGCCATTACCTTCCAAGAAGTTTAAACGAGTTTGAAACCATTTCGGTCCTATTGGTTTTCTGGATTCTCTATCTTGGAACACTCTTCATTATTGTACGACCATTTAGGCAAGACATAGCACAAATACGAATTGTAGTGAACATGGCCAAGAAGCGCCCACCCCAAAAGATTAGGTGATTCATTGAGTACGATACATGGCACCAATGTGGTGCATTGGAATCCGCGTCAGAGACTCGGCAACGGTAAAATAACCTCGCATATCCCAAGGCATAAACGGGTCGAAAATTTTGGAGACCTGCTGGGCCCGTTAATTGTTCAGCGAATCTTAAATCCCACTCCTAAGCGGCATCGCATGCGGTCGAGATCGCACACACAGCCGCGGTTGTTGAGCGTGGGTTCGATCATACATTTCTCGCGCGCTGGGGACGTTGTTTGGGGTTCCGGTATCAATGGCAAAGTACTGCCCTCTTTGACTCAACTGCGCCAACTCGACGTGCGATGCGTCAGGGGCCCCCTTACGGCGGAAAAGTTCAGAGACGCAGGCGTGCCAGTTCCCGAAATTTACGGGGATCCCGCTTTGCTCATACCCCACCTTTATCCGCACGTCGTTCAGTGGTCCAAATTCAAACAACGTGATGTAGTCGCCGTTCCGAACAAGAATGACTTTGAAGAATGGCAACACCTCAATGTTGAGGTCTTGAATCCTCGATCAAACGTTTGGGACTGCATACGAATTATCGCCCAGAGTAAGTCCGTTATCGCCAGCTCATTGCATGCACTCATTATTGCGGATTCGCTCGGCATACCTACAGTCGCGGTCAGTTCCCCAAATGAGCCTGAATTTAAGTACCAGGATTATTACAACGGTACCGATAGAGATTGCCCAACCTTACAAGACAATGCGGAGGATGCACTTCAAGTAGTTCCGCAGCAACCTCAGCAGCCCATAACAGCGATGAAGGTACTTGACGTATTTCCGTGGGATCTGTGGAAGTAAAAGGATACTAATGATTGTCACAGCGAAAGAAAAGCGTGTACATGTGTGGGACCCAAATCCCTTTAATCCTTACGGGACGGAGCTGGCACGTGTAATAGGTGGAATTCCTAACGTCACTGCCACTCACTATACGCGTCGAAATAGACCCTACGGCACGGACGAGGCGCGAACCGTAGAAAGTCTACCGGCTCCAGCAGCGGGAAACCATAGCCATATCCATGCCATCACATATATGTTGGCGGTGTTCCACTTTATTGCCGTATGTGTGATTAAGCGCCCTATCATCGTATTCCCATGGATTATGAACCGATGGGAAATTCTGATGACACGATTTTTGCAACTCTGCCGCCTGCCCACGGTAATTGTCGTCCATAACCCCATTAAGGAAAGGGATGAACTCGAGCAGGTTAAAGGATTACGCGCTGTGCGCGAATCTGCAACGGCGCTAGTTGTCCACACTGACCGGCTACGTGCAGGTTCGTCGAAACTTGCTTTAGTAGCGGCCCACCCGAGTTACAAAGCGTGGAATCTATCCCTCTCTCACCGTCAAAGTGCCGGGCGCCCGTTCCGCCATCTTGATCTACAGCCTGGCCTGACGGCCGTATTTGTAGGAAGCATCCGAGAGGATAAGGGTTTCTTTGAGCTTCCTAGCTTGGCTGATTTTTTGGATTCCAAAGGTATCCGCCTACTTGTGTGCGTAGGTATCTACAGTCCGCGGGATGTGGCCACTCTTAGGACTAAGACGAATGTGTCCATCGTGGGGGACGGACGGTCGTACTTGGACGATGAGGTACTACATTCGGCCCTAAAAAAGTCAAATGTGATGGTCGCACCATATAGGAATGTCACTGTATCGGGTAGTGTCTTGCTGGCTATGACCATGGGGCTCCCCGTAGTTGCCTTCGATTGCCCCGAGTTTTCCCGTATTCTAGGAAAGCAAGCACTTGCGCCCGAGGGTGACATGTCGATGTTAGCGGACTTAGCTTTGATGGCAGCGCAAGAAAAGACACACAAGTACAACTGGGCTGAGAATCAGGATTGCATTTCACGGCATAATTGGGCGTCGATTCTGGCCAACATGTGAGTTTGCGGATTATGGTTTGAAGGAAAGTCTTGGCAATCGTCCGCTATTTGAAGTGATCCTCCTTCTCTTCAGTCTATTTGCGCCGCTCAGCTTAAGAACTTCGAAAGAATGATTGGTGCTCTATAGCGTGGTTTGCGCATAACGGAACGCCCGTAGCCGGGTTGATGGTGAACTCTTTGGTGGTTGCAGGAAATTCCGATGCATGCGATGATCGTCCTGGTCAATCACCCGATACACCTCGTTCTCGGTATCCGTGATTTCACTCTCATAAAGGGGTTGTCATCGCCGATGGGGTATGACGCTCTATTGACAGGCGGCCAAGGGAAAGTATTCAGACGGTATCAAGAAGTCCGAGACGATGCCATGATCACGTCTCTCTAGACGCTAGTGGTCTGTCTTTGAAGTACTTGAGCGGTTGGCATTCTTGAGGATCTTGGTGCTGGTTTTCGTCCACACGATCGGGTGGCCACGGTAGTTCCAGCCGGTGACGAAGGTGCGGATCTTGGCGTTCGCCTCCTTGACCGAGGCGACGTCGGCCCGGTGCAGGGCCTGGCGCTCGATGAAGCCTAATCGGACCTCCACGAGGGTCTGCTAGGACACCGAGGCGGGCGTGAAGTGCACCGGGAGCCGGGGTTCTCCACCAGCCACGTTCTCTTCTCAGGAGTCTTGTGCACTGCGCAGTTGTCCATTACCAGGTGCGGATAGGCCCGGGCGACCTGCTTCAGGGAGGCCAGGAACTCCTGACGCCGGCGCCGCGGCTTGCAGGCCGCCGTCACGTGGCCGGTGGCGACCTCCAGCGCGGCGAACAATGTGGAGGTGCCGTGGCGGATGTAGCCGTGGGTGCGAGCTGCCGGCTTGCCCGGCTGCATGGGCAGTCCCGGGGACGTGCGTTACAGCGCTTGGATGTGGGACTTCTCGTCCACGCACAGTACCACCGCGTTCTCCGGCCGGGCCAGGTAGAGACCGCCCATGTCGACGACCTTGGCCACCAGTTCCGGGCCGGTGGAGAACTTGAAGGTCCCCTCCCGCCACGGCGCGATCCCGTACTCCCGCCAGGCCTTTGCCACCGTGGTGTGGTCGATGCCCAGCCGGGACGCCAGCAGCCGGGAGGACCAGTGCGTGACCCCGAGCCTTTTCGGCGGGGGGGCCGCAGGTTGGCGGCCACGATCACCCGGTGGTCGATCCGTCGCGGCCGCCCTGTTCGATCGCAGTCGGCCAGCCCAGCGATGCCTGCCTCGGTGCAACCAACTCGCCGGATGATCACGGTGTTGCAGGTCGTGCCCACCTACTGCGCCATCTCGGTGTTGGAGATGCCCTCTGCGGTCAGCAGCACGATCCGCGCCCACTGTGCCAGTCCGGCGCGCACCGAGGCGGAGCGCACCAGGCTCTGCAGCGTCTCCCGGTAGCGCTGGCGCAACAGCAGCGGAGCCGCAGGATGATTTTCCATAACCCACGATTTCCCCTCACCAACCGCTGAGGTATTTCAACCCCTCGGCACCCACGAGCTGACGGTCACCACTAAGGGCAACTCCATCAACATCTTCGAGGACTGGCGCCCGGCAAGCATGGCCACCATCTCAAATTTCCGCACGGCTACCAGGACCGGTGGGCAGACGAACAACGCTGCAACCCGTATTGACGATCTTACGGTGGGGAGACATTAAGTTCTTGCAGTCACCACCTTAGTAGCCGCGACGTGCCGGGGCGCCGGATGCTGTGACCCGGCAACAGCACGGCGCGATTTCCGGGTCACGAACCAGGACGCCAGGAGCACCACGGCCAGTGATGACATGGCGTTGAGCAGCGACCCGCGGAGCACGATGAGCAGGTAGAACGTGGTGACCCCCGCCAACAAGGGAGGTACCGGGAACACTCTCAGGTGCGCGTCGGTGGCGCGGTCCATGGACCGGAACCAGTACCCCAGGAGCCCCATGCCGAGAACTGCGCCGACGACCCCGAAGTTGATGGCCAGCTCAGTCCACATGGGAGAGGAGATGTTCGCGAACTTGTACCCCATGTAGTCGGCCAGCACGATGCCGGTATCCTCCGGTTTCCCGGGCCACAAAGAGCGGGGAACCCAGAACAGGAGTACACCGACCAACTGCCACCCGTAGGTGGGACCGCTGGCGTCTAGGTAGTCGAGGGTGTTTACGAACTGGGCGAAGGCGTCGAAGTCCCCGGAGGTCAATGCGGTGACAGGATTCTCCACCTGGATGGACTCGGAGGTGGAGTGCCGGAACGTGTCAGCGATCGGGAACAGGAAGAGCAGACCGGCCAGAGCAGCCACGGCGACAATACGGGCGCGGTTGACAGTGGCGTAGGCGCCCAAAGCGGCGAGGATGGCCAAGATCACCGTGCCGGCCACATACCGGGCCGTGTTCACGGGATTCACCACGTACAGCAGAAGCACCCCCATCATGAGCGCGGGGAGCATCGAAGCGCGTAGTCCCGCGGTGAGGCGTTGACGACGCACGGCCATCTGGGCGAGGAACGCGACGAGCAGAGTCATGTTCAGTCCGCCGGTAAGCAGGTTCATCGTCGCTGGGTTCCCCCAAGTAGCGGCCCGCAACGAGGACAACTCGCCACGGGATAGCAGAAACGACCCGAAGCCGATGGCATTGCCGTAGTAGAGGAACAGTGCCACCGCCACCAATGTCAAGAGGTTCGCGTTGCGGCGGTCCACCAGGGTCGGGCGGAGTGTCCGGGCGGGGCGTCGGGATTGCCCGGCGAGGAGGCTGCCGGCTAGTGCGGCCAGAGAACAGACGACCATCACCACGCCGGCCAACGGGTACAGCGACGCATCCAAATACGGAGTCGTGCTGAGAGAAACATCCAGCCGGTACTGGACATAGGGGGCGAGGCCCATGAACACATAGGTGAACAGCCACAGGACCATGGCGTAGAGCTGCCGGCGGGTCGAGGCGATCACCCCAGCGTAGGCCAGCCCGGACACGACGATGATCGCCAACGACCACCAGGGGTTCCGGGGGTTGGGTGCTCCGCCGGTGGCTTGGTAAAGCCATCCGGGCACAACGCAACACAGGGCAATGGCCGAGATGATGAACAGGACTTGACGCCCAACCGGCGATTTTCGTTCAGGTGTGGGGGGCACCTGGGCAGTGTATCGGCCAGGTGCCCAGATGCAGGTGAGGCAACGTCACAGTGTGGCGTATGGGATCAGATACCAGGAATAGGGATGTCCGGGGCAGGATCTACCGGACCCTTATAAGATCTCGCGTTTCACCGAGTCAGCGATGATCTGGTGCCCCTCGTCATTGGGGTGAATGTCATCGTCGTCCATGAGGTCGAAGCGGGTTCCGATGGGGTGGTTGAGGTCCAGGTATTCCCCTCCCACGGATTCCACCCCTTGCTCTACTTCCTCACCGAATTCCTTAAGTCCGGTACCGAATCCCCCCGCCCGTGTGTACGGCGAGGTCGCATAAATTTGCGCGTCCGGGAGGGCTTCCCGGAGCTTCTCGTATGTTCGGCTGATGCCCGGCTCTTGGTCCACGTTGAGGGCGTTGCCAGCTGAGGAAACGATCACGATATCCGGTTGGGAAATGATCAAGTCGGTGAGGTTGTCCCAGTAGGGTTTCGCCCCGACCACGGTGCCAGCCGTTGCATAGTTCGTGCCGCTCACCCCGTAATTCAGCTCGACCCATTTCATGTCCCGAGACAACACGGTTGTCCATCTTTTGGACCTGTTAGTTGCCCCACCACCCATGGTGAATGAGTCGCCGATGAACGCAACCTCTGTGGTTTTGGGCGGCGGCGTGTAGGTGACCGGCGATGTGTAAGTAGAGGTTGCTTGAGTGATACTCGCCTGCGCCTGCTCCGCCTGAACCATGGAGGCGCCGAGTCCTCCAATAGTTGAGCCCCCGATAGTGGTGTAGCGCGGTGGCCCTGCTCGTCGTTGCGGACGAGGGCGCGGCCACCGTGAGATCTTTCGAGTTCACCTCTCACAGCACCCTCGAAAGGACATCATCACGATGACCGCTCCTCACATTGTCGACCCCACCGGCCTGCTCGGTGAAGCCCTGTCCGAAGCCTCGCCGGATCTGATGCGCAACCTGCTGCAGACGGTGATCAACGCGCTGCTCTCCGCCGACGCGGACGCGGTGGTCGGCGCCGAGTGGGGCCGACCCGCTCCCGAGCGGGTAACCCAGCGCAACGGCTACCGCCACCGCGACCTCGACACCCGCGTGGGCACGATCGACGTAGCCGTCCCGAAACTGCGGGCCGGCACCTACTTCCCGGAGTGGTTGCTGGAGCGCCGCAAGCGGGCCGAGTCCGCGCTGATCACCGTGGTCGCCGACTGCTACCTCGCCGGGGTCTCGACCCGCCGGATGGACAAGCTGGTGAAGACCCTTGGGATCAACGCCCTGTCGAAGTCCCAGGTCTCAAGGATGGCCGGTGACCTCGACGAGCACGTGGAGTCCTTCCGCCACCGGCCCCTCGGGGACGTCGGGCCGTTCACCTTCGTCGCCGCCGACGCACTGACGATGAAAGTCCGCGAGGGCGGGCGCGTGGTGAACGCGGTCGTGCTCCTGGCCACCGGGGTCAACGGTGACGGCCACCGTGAGGTCCTGGGCATGCGGGTGGCCACGGCCGAGACCGGGGCGGCCTGGAACGAGTTCTTCGCCGATCTGGTGGCCCGCGGCCTGGGCGGGGTCCGCCTGGTCACCAGTGACGCCCACGCCGGGCTCAAGGACGCGATCGCGGCGAACCTGCCCGGGGCGTCCTGGCAGAGGTGCCGCACCCACTACGCGGCCAATCTCATGTCGATTTGCCCGAAGTCCATGTGGCCGGCCGTCAAAGCCATGCTCCACAGCGTCTACGACCAGCCCGACGCGACAGCCGTGAACGCCCAGTTCGACCGGTTGCTGGACTACGTCGCCGAGAAGCTGCCCGCGGTGGCTGAATACCTGGCCGATGCCCGTGAGGACATCCTCGCGTTCACGAACTTCCCCAAGGACGTCTGGGCCCAGATCTGGTCCAACAACCCAGCTGAGCGGCTGAACCGGGAGATCCGGCGCCGGACCGACGCGGTCGGGATCTTCCCCAACCGGCAAGCCATCGTCCGCCTCGTGGGAGCCGTGCTGGCCGAGCAGACCGACGAGTGGGCCGAAGGCCGCCGCTATCTCGGCCTCGAGGTCCTCACCCGCTGCCGGCTCACCACCGTCGCGGACACCGGAAGCGAGGTGACCACCGACCCCCTGACCGCGCTCACAGCCTGACCCTTACACGAAAGATCGCTACACCACTCCAGGGGGCTTGACCCCTCCAATCAGCAAGATCCCGATGACCAGGATCCCAGCATCGACCCATTTCTGGGCTGGATGTCTAGAAGGTTGACGGTCAGTGTGGGGGGTGCGTTGCATGAGCGAAAGTTTACCGGCCACCGTCCCCTAACGAGTCCACATGACACGAGCCCAACAGGTCGCCTGGGTATGAACTGTCACGGCTTCTTCTGGATCACGCACCGTGGAGCACCACCGGTTGTCCCGGAAGATTCGCTCTGCGCTGCGCTCACACATCACCTCGCCGGCCTCATCTTCCTCATCGACCAGGAAGCGGTAGCCGAACTCGGGGTCTCGTCGTGGTGGGCGTCGAACAACGCGTTCATTCGGTAGACCTGGGTCACATCGACCACGGTGATCGGGGCTGCCAGCCAGCGGTAGTAGGGCTGGCGGGCGAACTTCAGCACCCGTCACATCACCTCGACGGCAAATCGGTCGGTGGCAGCTCTGTCACGAGCGGGTAGGGCTGTAATGGCTTCTGGCGGGCCTGTGGCCGGCTGAGAGGCTGAGCCGTAGTTCGGTCGTTTGACTCCGGGTAGAACCGACCCGCGGATGTTGCGACGACCGCTAGAACCCACCCGACGATAAAGGATCAACATTTGCTCGGCGTTGACAACGCCCACAGCATCAACACCGGCACCAGCTCCTATCGGCTGCGCACTACCCGTGCCCGAAAGGGAGCCGCCGGCCCCAGTAGCGTCCCCTAGCGTGGTGTACGCCGGGCCCGGAGGGCGTGGCGTTCCGAACGTGAGGCGGCCACCGCGTGATTCTTGGAAAGACCGACCAAAGTCTTTTCTCAAGGAGAACTCACGCGATGACCGCACCTCATGATATCGACCCTGCCCGCTTCCTTCAGGAGCACCTCGAGCAGGCCTCACCGGACCTGATGCGCCAGATGCTGACCACCTTCATCAACGCGCTGATGAGTGCTGAGGCCGACACCGTGTGCGGGGCCGAGTACGGCCGGGCCAGCGACGCCCGGGTGAACTCGCGCAACGGGTACCGGGCCCGGGAGTTCGACACCCGCACCGGCACCATCGACGTCGCGATTCCGAAGCTGCGCCAAGGCTCCTACTTCCCGGACTGGCTGCTGGAACGCCGGCGCCGCGCCGAGGCCGCCCTGACCTCGGTGGTGGCCACCTGCTACCTGCTGGGCGTCTCCACGAGGCGGATGAACAAGCTCGTGGAAACCCTCGGGATCACCCGGTTGTCGAAGTCCCAGGTCTCGGTCATGGCCGCCGACCTGGATGCGCAGGTGGAGGCCTTCCGCACCCGGCCGCTGGACGCTTCGCCCTACACGTTCGTGGCCGCCGACGCCCTGGTGCTGAAGGTCCGCGAAGGCAGGCGGGTGGTCAACGTGCACGCGATGATCGCCACCGGCGTCAACGCCGACGGCCACCGCGAGGTCCTCGGGATCCAGGTGTCCTCGGCCGAGGACGGGGCCGGCTGGCTGGGGTTCTTCCGCGACCTCGTCGCCCGGGGACTGGCCGGGGTGAAGCTGGTGACCAGTGACGCCCACGCCGGGCTGGTCGCGGCGATCGGGGCCACCCTGCCCGGGGCGTCCTGGCAGCGGTGCCGTACTCACTACGCGGCCAACCTCATGTCTGCCACGCCCAAGGCCTCCTGGCCCTGGGTCAAGACCCTGTTGCACTCCGTCTACGACCAGCCCGACCAGGCGTCTGTGCACGATCAGTTCGACCGAGTCCTGGATGCCCTGGCCGAGAAGCTCCCACGGGTCGGGCACCACCTCGAGGCCGCCCGGGCCGACGTCCTCGCCTTCACGGCCTTCCCCAAGGCCTGTTGGCGCCAGATCTGGTCCAACAACCCGCAAGAGCGGCTGAACAAGGAGATCCGCCGGCGCACCGACGTGGTCGGGATCTTCCCCGACCGGACCTCCCTGATCCGGCTCGTCGGAGCAGTGCTGGCCGAGCAGCACGACGAGTGGATCGAAGCCCGCCGCTACCTCGGCATCGAGCTCCTCCAGCAGGCCCAAGCCGTGGGCACCACCGTGGCCGACGACGACGAGAAGGAGGACACCTACCCCGGTCTGGCCCTCAGCGCCTGACCACCCCAAGAATCACGCGGTGACTGCGTTACACAGAGATGATGGACGCAGGTTCCGGCCCCTGATCCCCGACCACACCCCGCGACGGAGAGCGGGACGTCACCGACAGCCCGGCCAGCACAATCAATACCCCGGGGGTGGGGCCAAATCAGACCATCACAGTGGGGCCAAATGGGGTTGTCATACTCACGTGGAATGGGTCCAGCGTGGCCGTACGGATTCTGCTGGTGAACGCCGGCCCTGGGCCGAGGGCCAGTCGGCGTGGACGCTCCCGGTGCGGCCCGGCACGAGATCGAGAAACCGCGCCCGGGGGCGGCCGTGCTCGTCGCGGGGAGTGGTCCACGATGCCGGTTGATCAGACCGGTCCCCGGCAGGCCGCCGTGGCGCCAGACGTTTCGTCCACGCCCAGGGCGTTCACTCCGATGAGCCGGTCCTCGGCGGCCAACTGGGGCTGGATGGCCGGGGAGATGGCGTTCCCAACGGTGTTCCAGGAGACCCCGAGCATCTCGGCCAGAGCCGAGATGGCGATGTCATGGACTCGCAGCCGAGCCACGGCCCAGACGAGCGCCCGAGTGGTCAGCCTCGCCCGTGGCGCCGCTAGTTCGTGGACCCCGTTGAAGGTCGTCACCTCGGAGGTGTCTTCGTGGCAGCGGTAGCGGCGCTTGCGCCACACCACGCGCACGGGCACTCCGGCTCAGGGCATATCGTGGAGCAGCACCGGCACCCAGCCGTGGCCGACCGCCTGAGTTTGTTCATTTGCTTAGTGCGTGACTCCCGGGGCCGCGAATGGCATCGAGGATGGCCTGCTGCTCGGCGGGGATGGCCGGGGCGAAGGTCTGGGTCGCGCCGTTGATGGAGATGGTCGCTGAGCGCAGCGGCCGCAGCTGCCGGATGACGTTGCGGATCGCCAGCTCGGTGCGGGCTTGCACAGTGCGTGAGAGGGCCAGGGCGGTGAACACGATGGTCAGGTGCGCCTCGATCGCGTCCCGGGTGCGGTGGAACATGGGCCTGGCCCGCAGGTGGTCTTGGACATCCGGAAGGACTGCTCGACGTGCCACAGGTCGTGGTAGGAGCTGATCACCTCACCGGGGTCCATGACGGTCGCGGGGATGTTGGTGACGTAGCCCTTGAGCCCGACCAGGTGCCGGGCACGTCTCAGCGAGGCCTCGTCGAGGCTGCGGGCCCCGTTGGTGGTCTTCACGAACCGGGGAGTCCGTGCGGCTTGTTCCCCGGCGACGACCGCGCGGGCCCGATCCTCCTGGGCTGTGAGCGTCGCGCTGTCACGCACGGCTCGCTTGCGGGAGTACGCCCACACCGCCCGCCACGAGCCGGAGTGCTGGGCTGGGTCCCGGATGGGTTCGGCGCGCAGATCAGGGTTGTTCTCGCTCGTGCGCCCGGTGCGCGGGGTGATGGTGTCGATGAGCTGCCCGTCGTCGAAGGCGTCCCCATGCCAGCGGAAGTGGGAGGCGAGGTCGATCGGGGCCTTCGTGGCCCGGGAGCCGACGATGAAGTGCAAGCCCGGCTCATCGAGCTCGCGCAGGTTGGTCGCCGAGAGCATGTCGGCGTCGGCGACGACGACCATGTCGGCCACCCCGTGGCGGGCCTGGAAGGCCTTGATGGCGGGGATGATCGTGGTGGTCTCGGCCTTGTTGCCCTCGAAGCAGCCGATCTCCAGGGGGGAACCCGCGACGGTCCACGAGCAGGCCCACCACGATCTGCGGGTCCACGCGGCGTTCCTTGGAGTAGCCGACCTTCTGCAGCTCGTCCTCCTTCTCGGCCTCGAAGTACAGGGTCGTGACGTCGTAGAGCACCAAGGAGATGTCCCCGCTGGCCGAGGCGTGGCCGAAGCACCAGCTCGCGATCCGATCGCGGTAGTCGTCCGTGGCGGTCCGGGCGAGAGTGCGCCGCAAGGTCGAGTAGCTGGCCGGGGCCCGGCCCAGGTCTTCCAGAACCCGGCCGGCGTCCAGCAGCGAGATCGGCTCCACGACCCGGGCGATCACCAGGTCCCGGAACACCGCATCGCCCAGGCCGTCGAACCCCAGATCCGCGAAAACCGCGGCCAGGGCCTCGAACAGGATCCATGAGTCCGTGCCGAGAACCCGCCCCGTGCCGCCGACGGCAGGGGCCGCCGGGGCGGCGGGATCGAACAGGCCGGGATCACCGGCCGGGGCACCAAGCCCACCGCCGGCGGGATGGGCTCCACACCGAGGTCCAGAACGCCCTGGGCCGGGTCCGCCAACAGCAGCCGGGCGCGCTCGAGCAATACCCCGAGCTCGGCCTGCGTGTGCGCCGAACCGACGTGCTCCACGATCCGCTGCTGACCGCGGACGAACTCGGCGATCTGCACTGCTGTCGCACCGGAGGCCGTCCGCACCCGCCTCATGAACGCCACACCGCGACCCTAGAACACCTCGCTTAGTGCGTGAAAAACCACCACAACGGACACATCACCGCAGGTCAGAGAGCAGTGAAGTTCCGAGGCGCCACAACCTGAGCGAAGTCAGGTCAATGCTTGAAGGCCAGCGGCGCAGAAGCGCGCCAAAGCCAACCAGGCAAATCGGCCAAAAATGTTTCGCGTTGAGGCTTTGGCTAATCTAGGGTTTTGAGCTTTTGGCGCCCTGGTGGTGCCATTGCTGCCGCCCTCAGCAAAATCACCTGCCGACCCAGCATATTCTGCTTGACTCGCGTCGGTACGAGGTCCACGTTCGAAATGGTTCATGCGCGCATCATGTTGAGAATGCCCGACGCAAAATTTTCTACCATTTCCTCCAATGTGGGGTAATCAAAGCTCTGAACTGTTTCTGTGGATGCGACCACCCTAAGTAAAGCACTAGCGAATGCATGTGGATTGTCCGCGGATGTGTGTCGACTTTGCCCTTCAACGAGGTATTCGGCTTCGGGGGCATGGTACGGCCAGTTTGTCGTGACCACGGGTCGATTCATCACTAGAGAATCGACAGCCACCAAGCCGATACGTCCGGGCATCGCCACGCATCGCGAAGCGGACATTGCAAGCGCCTTTTGCCGGACGTTCATGTATCCCATGTCAACCACTTGACCACGCTCCACAGCGGCGCGCAGCAGACATTTTTGAGGGCCATCACCCCCGACTAATAGCCGTATAGACGGATCTTTCAACCATAATTCGTTTAAGGCTTCACGTAAGAATGATATGCGCTTGCTTTCGTCGAGTCCTCCTATGAAACAAATCGCTTTGTCCGGGTTGATACCATATTCCCGTGCGTACTGTGCGATCACTTCTTGAGTCAACTCATTACGCGCTCTTTCCAACGCCGCGGTGTCTATTGAGTTCATTACGGTCGTGACTTTAGATGATGATATTCCCGCACTTACGGCGTAATTGTGCCCTCCGGGTGTATATGCGAAAATTCGATCCGCATTCATCATCTGCTTTTTTTCGAGCCACAGGTCAGCCTTGTTGCCGTTCGTCACATAAGGACGAACATGTCCCCACAAACCCACCCGAGTGCCTGTGCGACGACGAGTCATAAGTGCTTGATACACTGGCAAAGAAGTGCCTTCTAAACCTAGGATAACTGCATCGGCCTCCTTCCAGGGAAGTCTCCTGTAACCTAGACCAATCGATTTCCCGCGTACGCTTAGCGACTTGTTGTCCACCTGCAAAACCCAGTTTTCCTGCGCCGCATCCCCACGTTTTGCTTGATTGACCGCTGGCGCCCCTGCCGCCACTAGGCACTCAATGTTTTCCGCGGCGAGTTTGTCGCGCAGTCTTTCGAAGAATGCCACCCTGTAAGTCGGGACATACGGCTGGACGATGACGACTTTGGCTTTCGCGATCACGATTCGTCTGCTTTCTTGGCTGCCGTGTAGATGGATGCCAGTGTCTGACCCACGTGCCTGATCGAGTAAAGGTCCCGAACGGCCTGCCTTCCGTTTGCGCCCATGCTTCGCCGGAGTTCAGGATCTTCGAGTAAGCACGCCACGGCGTCGTCGAAACACTGCTGGGACATCGAGCACACGATGCCGGCCTGTCGCTCGCGGACAAGGGGTGCGAGGCCGTGCGTGTCCATGATGACTACTGGAAGTCCCAGCGCCATGGCTTCCAGGGTGGACATGGAGACAAGTTCGCTCTTCGACGGCAGAGCGAACACGCTGGCCCGACGGAGTCGTTCGGTCGTTTGGTGCGGGGCAACGGGGCCCTGCCACGTCACACTGTCCTCGTGTCCTCCAGTAGCCAGTGCCGATCGCACGACCTCCCCTTCGCCTTCATCAGGCCCGACCAGGGTGAAACGCGCATCAAGCCGTCCCGCTCTGAGCGCCAGACCGGCGCGGACAAAAGTGAGGGGGCGTTTGATGCTGTGGACCCTGGCCAGACAAACCACTTCTGGTCGCCCAGCTGGGCCGTCTGTCTGCTCCACAGCGGGTACCGACGGGACATGCACTCCGTTCGGCAATGCCTGTGTCGAGAGATCGGGCCCCGCAACTGCCTCGAGGTCAGACCGTTCCTGTGCCGTGAGATGGAGCACCGTGGATGACGCCTTGAGGACCGGCACGGTCAAGAGAGCGTCCAGCGGCTTGGCCAGCAACTTGTCGGTGGGATCAATCATGCCGTGGGTTTGGGCGACCAAGGGCCGCCGCGCACGAAGGGCCATGGCGGCTGAAGGAAGCGTGACGAGGTCCCGCGACATGTGCACGTGCACGACGTCCGCGTGGCGCAGGGCCTTGGGCAACCACTTCAGCAGCCCCAGCGCAGTCAGACCGGCGAATCCCGTCTGGGGAACAACGCGGTGGCCCGGGAACAGACGAACGGGAAAGTCGTCATAAGTAGTGGGCAGATTCCCGTCGAAACCCCCTGCGGCTCCGGCCACGACCACCTCGTGACCGAGCGCCGTCAAGGCCTTAGCCTGGTTGAGGGCCACCCGCACAGGCCCTCCGTATGCACCGTCCGGACTGATGTAGGTGACCACCTGCAGGATCCTCACGAGCGCCCCGCTTCCGGCTTATCTCGGAACCGCTGCCCTTGCACCTGTGGGGAGTCGTGTCCGTAAATGGCATTCGCCGGTACATCCTCGGCGACCCGCGTCAGTGGCTGCACCAGGGCCGAACGCCCGACCGTCACTCCCCCGGTGACCACGCAGCGGGAGGTGACCCAGGCGCCGTCGTCGATGGTCACGGGCCTGGTGATGAGCCCCATGTCCGTGCGGTGGGCGTGGCTGCCGGTGGTGATGAAGGTGTCCTGGGAGACCACGGCGTCGTGGCCGATGATGACCTGGTCCTGGTTGTGGATCCACACGCCCTCACCGATCCAGGCGTGGTCGCCGACCCGCAGCTTCCAGGGGAACTTGATGCGGGTGCGGGGTCGGATGATGACACCTTCCCCCACCTCGGCCCCGAACAGGCGCAGGGCCTTCACGCGCAGACCGGAGCTGACCTGCCAGGGGTTGTGGATGACCAGCTGCTCGGCGGCGGCCCAGGCGTAGATCATCCACTTGGGGCGGTCCCAGGCCTCGCCGGCGCCGGGCGCCCGGGAGAGGTCGATGACGGGGATGTCCTGCTGGGCGCTGGCGTGCACGGTGGGGGAAGAGTCATTCGACATGGTGAGTCCTTGAGCACGTGAGGTGCGACATCGGGGGCGGGGGGTGTGTCAGATTCATGCATCTGGATGTCACGGGTAACGTTACCGGTCGAGTCCCCCGACTCGGCCCAACCCCGTCTCACTGCGAAAGAGTTTCTTCGATGCCCCCTCGTGTGACGATCATCGGCCTGCACTTCGCCCCCGAGCCCACGGGCAACGCCCCGTACACCAGCTCCCTCGCCGCCGGCCTCGCCGAGAAGGGCTGGGAGGTCAAGGTCATCACCGGTTTCCCGCACTATCCGCAGTGGCAGGTCTACGACGGCTACTCCGGGCGCGTCCACCGCGAACGGCACGAGGGCGCCGAGATCCTGCGGCTGCGCCAGTACGTCCCGCGCCGCCCCAGCCTGGTCACCCGCACCCTGTTGGAGCTGCACTTCGGCCTCAAGGCGGCGCTGACGGACTGGGGCGATCCGGACGTCGTCCTGCTCGTCTCCCCCGCGATGTTTTCCACGGCCCTGTGCGCGCTGGCCGCGAAACTGCGGCACCGCGGTGTGCCGACCGTCACCTGGGTGCAGGACCTATACTCCCGTGGCGTCGAGGAGTCGCACGCCTCCGCGGCCGTGATCGCCCCGGTGATGCGGGCCATCGAGGGCGCGGCGCTGTCCTCCGCACGCAGGACGATCGTGATCCACGACCGCTTCCGCCAGCACGTGGTGGACCGGCTCGGGGTTCCGGGCGAGCGGGTGCAGGTGGTCCGGAATTGGACGCACATCACCCCGCAGAACTCGGTGGACCGCGAGAACGTGCGCCTCAGGCTGGGCTGGGCACCCGACCGCACCGTGGTCCTGCACGCCGGGAACATGGGCGTCAAGCAGGGCCTCGACAACGTGGTGGAGGCGGCCCGCCTGGCGCAGGAGCAGGACTCCTCGCTCCAGTTCGTGCTCATGGGCGACGGCAATCAGCGCCGCCACCTCGAGGAGCTCGGCCACGGGGTCGCGAACCTCCAGTTCCTCGACCCGCTGCCCAACGATGAATACGCGGCCGCACTGGCTTCGGCCGACGTCCTGCTCGTCAACGAGCTGGCCGGGGTGAAGGACATGTCCGTGCCGAGCAAGCTGACGTCCTACTTCGTGACGGGCCGCCCGGTCTTGGCCGCCGTCGAGGCCGAGAGCGCCACGGCTGGAGAGGTCGAGGCCTCGGGCGCCGGCCGGGTGGTGCCCTCCGATGATCCCCGTCACCTGCTGCGAGCGGCCGAGGAGATGAGCGCCGACCCTGCCGCTGCCACGAGCCTGGGTGCGAACGGTCCTGCCTACGCCACCGCCCACCTGACCGCTGACGCCGCTATGCGTCGGTGGGACGACGTGCTCCGATCTTTGACGCAACATGTCCGGCGCTGATCACCGGCTTCGGCCATTCATTCACTAGCATAAAGCTGTCCCCTCAACGGCCCACGCCTCATCCCCCCGAAGGACGATCATGCACGCCACCCCCAAGAAGGCTTTCATCACCGGGATCACCGGTCAGGACGGCTCCTACCTGGCGGAGCTGCTGCTCGCCAAGGGCTACGAGGTGCACGGGCTGATCCGTCGCGCCTCAACCTTCAACACCCACCGGATCGACCACCTCTACACCGACCCGCACGAGACCGACGCGAAGCTGTTCCTGCACTACGGCGACCTCTCCGACGGCTCCCGCCTGGTCACGCTGATGGCGCAGATCCGCCCCGACGAGGTCTACAACCTCGCCGCCCAGTCCCACGTGAAGGTCTCCTTCGAAGAGCCCGAGCACACCGGGGACACCACTGGGCTGGGCACCGTGCGCCTGCTCGAGGCGATGCGCCTGGCCAACGTGGACGCCCGCTACTACCAGGCCTCCACCAGTGAGCTCTACGGCGCCACCCCGCCCCCGCAGCACGAGGACACCCCCTTCTACCCCCGCTCCCCCTACGGGGCGGCGAAGATCTACTCCTACTGGATCACCAAGAACTACCGCGAGGCCTACGACATGTACGCCGTCAACGGGATCCTCTTCAACCACGAGTCCCCCCGCCGCGGCGAGACCTTCGTGACCCGCAAGATCACCCGGGCCGTGGCCGCGATCAAGGCCGGCACCCAGGACAAGCTCTACATGGGCAACCTCCAGGCCATCCGCGACTGGGGCTACGCCGCCGAGTACGTCGAGGGCATGTGGCGGATGCTCCAGGCCGACGAGCCCGAGGACTTCGTCCTGGCCACCGGCCACCCGTGCACGGTCCGGGAGTTCCTCGAGATCTCCTTCGACCACGCCGGGCTGGACTGGCGCGAGCACGTCGAGTTCGACGAGCGCTACCTGCGCCCGACCGAAGTCGACGCCCTCATCGGCGACCCCGCCAAGGCCAAGGACAAGCTCGGCTGGGAAGCCACCGTCAAAGCCCCCGAGCTGGCCCGCCTCATGGTCGATGCCGACATCGCCCTGCTCGAGAACGACGCCTGGATCGACACCGTCGACCTCGCCTCCTGGGCCAAGTGACGGAGGACCCCACCATGACGGCAGACACCACCGAGAAGACCGCCGACGCGACGACGTCGTTCACCCCCGGCCCGCTTGACCACACCGCCCCGTTCTACGTGGCCGGCCACCGCGGCCTGGTTGGCTCCGCGATCTGGCGCAAGCTCCAGGCCGAGGGGTTCACCGACCTCATCGGGCGCACCTCGTCCGAGCTGGACCTCAAGGACCGCGACGCCTTGTTCGCCTTCTTCGCGCACACCAAGCCGCGCTACGTGGTGCTGGCCGCGGCGAAGGTCGGCGGGATCCTGGCCAACAGCACCTATCCCGTGGACTTCCTTTCGGAGAACCTCCGGATCCAGGTCAACGTCCTCGACGCCGCCCTGGAGCACGGGGTGGAGCGGGTGCTGTTCCTGGGGTCCTCCTGCATCTACCCGAAGCTGGCCCCGCAGCCGCTGAAGGAGGAGTACCTGCTCACCGGGCACCTGGAGCCCACCAACGACGCCTACGCGATCGCCAAGATCGCCGGCATCCTGCAGATCCAGGCCGTGCGCCGCCAGTACGGGCTGCCATGGATCTCCGCGATGCCCACCAACCTCTACGGGCCCGGGGACAACTTCTCCCCCACCGGCTCCCACGTCCTGCCGGCCATGATCCGCCGCTACGAGGAAGCTCGGATTTCGGGCGCCGAGTCGGTGACCAACTGGGGCACCGGCTCCCCGCTGCGGGAGTTCCTGCACGTCGACGACATGGCCGAGGCCTGCCTGCACCTGCTCGAGCACTACGACGGGGACGAGCACGTCAACGTGGGCACCGGCACCGACGTCACCATCAAGGAGCTCGCCGGACTCGTCGCCGAGGCCGTGGGCTACGAGGGTCGGATCGAGTGGGACACCACCAAGCCCGACGGCACCCCGCGCAAGCTCATGGACGTCACCAAGCTCGCCGACGCCGGCTGGACCGCCCGCATCCCCCTGCAGGAGGGCCTGCGGTCCACCGTCGAGTGGTTCAGAGAGCACCAGGACGGCATCCGCGAGTGACTTCTACCCATCCCCCCACCCCCGAGCCGATCCCGAGGAGAACCATGGAGCACCTTGACGCAGAGCGGGAAGCCCCCGCTCTCGATGCACGGGACCTCCTCCGGCTCGTGCGCACGCACTGGCGGGCCATCACGCTGATCACGCTGCTGTGCACCCTGTTGGCGCTCGGCTGGACCCTCATCCAGCCGAAGATCTACTCGGCCACCGCGTCCGGCCTGGTCGTCGCCACCGGCGAGCAGGACCTGGCCAGCGCGCTGGCCGGCAACAACCTGGCGCAGTCCAAGGCCGTGTCCTACGAGTCCCTGGCCACGTCCCGGCCGGTCGCCGAGTCGGTGATCGACGAGCTCGATCTCGACGCCACGCCGGAGGAGGTGCTGCCCCGCATCACCACGGACGTCCCCGTGGACACCCCGGAGCTGCGCATCACCGCCGACGCCGAGGACCCGACGGAGGCGGCCGACCTGGCCAACGCCTGGGTCGTGGCACTGGCCAGCCAGGTCCAGGAACTCGAGAGCCAGGGCGACGAGGACGCGATCAACCGCGTGGCCGTCCAGCCGCTCAGTAACGCCTCCCTGCCCCTGGCCCCCTCTTTCCCCGAACCTCAAGCTCAACCTCGCCCTCGGCTTCGTGGGCGGTCTCGGCCTGGGTCTGCTCTACGCCTTCGCCCGGTACAAGATGGACCGCCGCATCAAGTCGGTCGAGGAGATCCGGGACGGCTTCGGCGTCTCGGTCCTCGGTGTCATCCCCACGGACGACCGGCTGTCCGACCACCGCGCGATCGTCGAGACCGGCATCTCCGCCGGGCGCGGCCACCACGAGTTCGCCGAGGCCCTGCGCGAGCTGCGCACCAACCTCAGCTTCGTCTCGGTGGACAACCCGCCGCGGATGATCGTGGTGACCTCCTCCCTGCCGGGTGAGGGCAAGGCCTCGATCACGGCGAACCTGGCGGTGGCCATCGCCTCGACGGGGCGCAACGTCGTCGTCGTGGACGGTGACCTCCGCCGCCCGGTGATGACCGATCTCTTCGGCCTCGTGGCCGGCGTGGGCGTCACCGACGTGCTGACCGGACAGGTGCAGGTGGAGGAGGTGCTCCAGACCTACGACACGTTCCCGAACCTGCAGGTACTCGGCGCCGGGAAGACCGCGCCGAACCCCACGGAGCTGCTGTCCTCGAAGGCCATGCACAACATGCTGGAGACCCTCGCCGAGGACGCCCTGGTCCTGGTGGACGCTCCCCCGCTGCTGCCGGTCACCGATGCCGCGCTCCTCACGGCCTCCGCCGACGGCGCGCTCATCGTGGCCACCGCGCAGCGGACCACCACGGACGAGCTGGCCAAGGCCCTGGAGAACCTGCACCAGGTCCGCGGCAACGTCCTCGGTGTGGTGCTCAACCGGGTGCCCACCACCGGCGCGGACGCCGGGTACTACGGTTACTATGGCAAATCATATTACGCGAACTCGGACGAGAAGGCGGCGCCGGGAACCGGCGCGCAGCCGGTCGTCCCCGCTCCGGTCGGCAAGCACCAACCGTGGGGCACTGAGCTGCGACCGGAACCTGCCGAGGTCCAGCCGCCTGCCACGCCGCGGGCGCAGCAGGAGCCCACGGCTCCGGCGGCCGAGGACGCGGCGCCCGCGGCCACGCGCTCCGAGCAGCCGGATGTCCGGGGCTCTGCCGAGCACGAGACCTTCGGGCTCGAGGCCTGGGGCCGGTCCGGCTCGTCCACCGGGTCCACGTCTACGGGGCACTGACCCCGGCCGAACGCCGGCTCGAACGTCCAAGGGGCGCCTCCTGCGGGAGGCGCCCCTTCCGCATGCCACTTTGTCCCCCGCACTACCGACACAATCGGGTTGCATCCGTCACATTCACCATGACTCGCCCTGACGCATTAGTTTGAGGGGGCTTTGCCACATCAACTGGGGGGTTGGAATGAATCGGTGGAATAAGTCTGTGTTTTGTGCGGCGCTGGCGGGAGGTCTGATGTTCGGAGTGCTGGGCGCTGGACCAGTCATGGCCGCACCCCCGACCCCAGTCGACCCCAAACCCAGCACGTGGACATGCCCAAAATTGGGTGAAGTCAATATACAACTCAGCGGCAAGGAGAAAATAATCGAACTTCCGGATGGAGGCTCGATTATTACTGCTCCCAATCAACGAGTAAAGATCACCGCTCCTAACGGCAACACCGTATCTTACGTGGTCACTGGAGCGTCCCATGTCACGGTGCAGGAAGACGGCGACCTCGAAGTCACAGCGACTGGTCGCAACGTACTGCGCGTTCCCAAAGCGAACGGACATGAGTCAGGCTTGTTCCTGACTCGAGGCAGCTTCACATACATCCTCAACCCTGACTTTTCCGAGCAGGAGATTTTTTCAGGGTCTGGCCCTGTGGTAGATGTCTGTGCGGAATTGGCCTGAATTCTTGACGCTTAGAGTGCCCCCGGCAATTACCGGGGGCACTCTACTGTTCGATTGCAGTTCGAAATGCGAAAAATACGCCCAACGCACATGAAGTGCGGGACTGAAGGTTCGTGGCGCTACGAGTCCAAATTAAGCGCTTATCCTCCAGCCAGCAAGATTGACCTTGTTGTCCTGGAGAACCAGTAGGCCCTCATCACTGCCCGGCCGCCGCTGGGTCGTTCAGGTGGGCGATCTGGATGAGGTTGCCGCAGGTGTCGTCGAGCACCGCGGTGGTGACCGGGCCCATCGCGGTCGGCTCCTGCACGAAGCGCACGCCCAGGGCGGTGAGCCGCGCGTACTCGGCCTGCACGTCCTCGACCCCGAAGCTGTTGAACGGAATGCCGTCGGCCACCAGGGCCTCCTTGAACGGGTGGACGGCCGGGTGCTCGGAGGGCTCGAGCAGCAGCTGCACCCCGTCCGGGGCCTGAGGTGAGACGACGGTCAGCCACCGGTAGGGGCCCGTCGGCACGTCGACCTTGAGCTGGAAGCCGAGCTTGTCGGTGTAGAACTCCAGGGCCTTCTGCTGGTCGTCCACAAAGACGGAGGCGTAGGTGATGATCACGGCGTGTCCTTCGGCGGGGGCGGCAGGGAGTCCATCCACTGCCGCGCGTCAGTGAGCGGGGAGGTGTCCAGGTGGTGCACCGTGGTGCGCCCCTGAACGGTGGAGGTCACCAGGCCGGCCTCGCGCAGCACGGCCAGGTGCTTGGTCACGGCCTGCCGGGTCATGGCCAGGCCGTGGTCGTTGATGAGCCGCACGGTGAGCTCGAAGAGGCTCTGGTCATTCCGCGCGGCGAGCTCCTCGAGGAGGATCCTCCGCGCGGGATGGGCCAGGGCCTGGAACACGATGTCCACGCCACCAGGTTAGGCAACCTATTGGTTGCCGGTCAAGAAGCTGCGTGCTCTCCGACCTGACATCCACGGCGTCGTCTGCTCACAGCAGAGCGGCGGCGCTCTCGGCCCGGGGCGGATCTACCATGAGCCCATGAGCAGCGTGGTCCGCCCCACACCCGTTTCGTCGCCGGCCTACCTCCCGTCACCCGTGCCGAGGGAGCGTGCCGCGCCGCGGGCGCCCGTGGACCCGCTGTGGCGGTCCGTGCTGGGGATGTTCCTGCGCCGCCACCGCCTGGCGCAGGGGTTGACGCTGGCGCAGGTGGCCCGCGTCTCCGGGGTCTCCACCCAATACCTCTCCGAGATCGAGCGCGGGGTGAAGGACCCCTCCTCCGAGATCATCGCCGCGGTGGTCGGTGCCCTGGGACTGAACCTCGTCGATCTCACCGAGGGGACCACCGGGGTACTGCTCGACAGCGCCCCGGCCGCCCGTGCCGTCCCGGGCGCGCCGGTCTGCCTGGCCGGGCCCGTGGCCCTGGCCGTCTGAGCGCTCTCCCCGTCCCGCCCGTCTCACCGGGCCCGGACCTCCCGCGGGGTCACGACCCGGTCGGCCACCCCGTAGGCCACCGCCTCCTCGGCGGTGAGCACGAGGTCCCGGTCGGTGTCCTCCCGCACCTGCTGCGGGCTCCGCCCGGTGTGCCGGGCGAGCACCTGCTCCAGCTGCTCCCGGGTGCGGGCGATCTCCTCGGCCTCGAGGATGAGGTCCGGGATGGTGCCCTGGCCCTGCGCGGCCGGCTGGTGCAGCACCACCCGGGCGTGGGGCAGCACCGAGCGGCGCCCCGGGGCACCGGCGGCCAGCAGCACCGCCGCGGCCGAGGCCGCCTGGCCCACGCAGGTGGTCTCCACGGGCGCGCCCACGTGCTGCATGGCGTCGTAGACGGCGAGCATGGCCGTGGTGGAACCGCCCGGGGAGTTGATGTAGAAGCCGATCGGCTGGTCGGAGCCGTAGGAGTCCAGGTAGAGCAGCTGGGCGATCAGGACGTTGGCGACCCCGTCGTCGATCTCGGTGCCGAGGTAGGCGATCCGCTCCATCAGCAGCCGGCTGAAGACGTCCATGCTGCGCTCGCCGTGGGGCGTGCGTTCGACGACGTAGGGCACGGCGTAGCTGCTCACGACCCCACCCCCGCGGCGGCCGTGGTGGCGGAGCGGGGCCGCACGTCGTCGAGCCCGGCGATGACCCGGTCCACGAAGCCGTAGGCGAGGGCCTCCTCGGCGGTGAACCAGCGGTCCCGCTGGGAGTCGGCCACGATCCGCTCGAGCGGCTGACCGGTGTGCTCGGCGATGAGCCCGAGCACGGTGTCCCGGGTGTGGCGCAGGTCCTCGGCCTGGATGGCGATGTCCACGGCGGTGCCGCCGATCCCGGCCGAGCCCTGGTGCAGCAGGATCCGTGCGTGCGGCAGGGCGCTGCGCTTGCCCGGGGTGCCGGCCGAGAGCAGGAACTGTCCGGCGCTGCAGGCCAGGCCCATGGCCAGGGTGGACACGTCGTTGGGGATGATCCGCATGACGTCCATGATCGCGAGCATCGCCGGGACGGAGCCGCCCGGGGAGTTGATCCAGAGGCTGATGTCCTGGCGCGGGTCCTGGGCGGAGAGCAGCAGCAGCTGCGTGCACAGCCGGTTGCCGGTGGCCTGGTCCAGCTCGGCGCCCAGCACGATGATGCGCTGCTCCAGCAGCCGGGAGGCGAGCTCGTCGTCGATCGAGGTTCTGGGTGGTGCGGTGGTGGTGGTCATGGGTCCAGCGTGGACCCGGGCCCCCTCGCGCGGAACCCGTTTCTGCTGTGCGCGGCTCCGCCCTGAGCGGCTCTGCTGTCGGCTGCGCTGAATCCTCGAGCGACGGGCGGACCGGACGTAAGCTCGGAGGCGGTCGGATCGAACCGGGCCGCGTCGTCGGGAATCCCGGCGCAGGCGCCCCCAGGGATGGAGACACGATGAGCACACCCCCGAGCCAGGACCCGCACTCCCCTGCATCGTCCTCTGCGCGGCCTTCCGCGCCGCACGTGGCCGACCGCCACGACCTGATCCGCGTCCAGGGTGCGCGCGAGAACAACCTCCGGGACATCAGCGTGGAGCTCCCCAAGCGCCGGCTCACCGTGTTCACCGGGATCTCCGGGTCCGGCAAGAGCTCGCTGGTGTTCGGCACGATCGCCGCGGAGTCGCAGCGGCTGATCAACGAGACCTACAGCACCTTCGTGCAGGGCTTCATGCCCACCCAGGCCCGGCCCGACGTCGACGTCCTCGACGGGCTCACCACCGCGATCATCGTGGACCAGGAGCGGATGGGCGCCAACGTCCGCTCCACCGTGGGCACCGCCACCGACGCGGACGCGATGCTGCGGATCCTCTTCAGCCGGCTCGGGCAGCCGCACATCGGCACGGCCAAGGCGTTCTCCTTCAACGTCGCCTCGATCAGCGGCGCCGGCGCGGTGACCATGGAGCGCGGCGGGAAGACCGTCAAGGAGCGGCGCAGCTTCTCCATCACCGGCGGCATGTGCCCGCGCTGCGAGGGCATGGGTCAGGTCAACGACTTCGACCTGAGCCAGCTCTACGACGACTCCAAGTCCCTCAACGAGGGCGCGCTGACGATCCCCGGCTACAGTGCGGACGGCTGGTACGGCCGGATCTTCGGCGGCTCCGGGTTCCTCGACCCGGACAAGCCGATCCGCGACTACACCGAGACCGAGCTGCACGACCTGCTCCACCGGGAGCCGACCAAGATCAAGGTCGACAACATCAACCTCACCTACGAGGGCCTGATCCCCCGGATGCAGAAGTCCTTCCTGTCCAAGGACGTGGCCGCGCTGCAGCCGCACATCCGCGCCTTCGTGGAGCGGGCCGTGACGTTCACCGCGTGCCCCGAGTGCGGCGGCACCCGGCTCAGCGCGGCCGCCCGCTCCTCCAAGATCCGGGGCATCAGCATCGCCGACGCCTGCGCGATGCAGATCAGCGACCTCGCCGCGTGGGTGCGCGGCCTGGACGAGCCGTCCGTGGCGCCGCTGCTCACCGCACTCGGCGAGACCCTCGACTCGTTCGTGGAGATCGGGCTCGGCTACCTCTCGCTCAGCCGCTCCTCGGGCACGCTCTCCGGCGGCGAGGCCCAGCGCACCAAGATGATCCGCCACCTCGGCTCCTCGCTCACCGACGTCACCTACGTCTTCGACGAGCCGACCATCGGACTGCACCCGCACGACATCCAGCGGATGAACCAGCTCCTGCTGCGGCTGCGGGACAAGGGCAACACGGTGCTGGTCGTGGAGCACAAGCCGGAGACCATCGCGATCGCCGACCACGTGGTCGACCTCGGCCCCGGCGCCGGCACGGCCGGCGGCACCGTCTGCTACGAAGGCACCGTGGCGGGGCTGCGCGCCGGCGACACCCTCACCGGCCGGCACCTGGACGACCGCGCCGCCCTGAAGCCCACCGTGCGCACCCCCACCGGGGTGCTGGAGGTGCGCGGCGCCGACACCCACAACCTGCGGTCCGTCGACGTCGACATCCCGCTCGGCGTGCTCACGGTGCTGACCGGGGTGGCCGGCTCCGGCAAGAGCTCGCTGATCACCGGCTCGGTCCTCGGACGCGAGGACGTGGTCTCGATCGACCAGGGCGCCATCCGCGGCTCCCGCCGCAGCAACCCGGCCACCTACACGGGCCTGCTGGACCCAATCCGCAAGGCCTTCGCCAAGGCCAACGGGGTGAAGCCCGCGCTGTTCAGCGCCAACTCGGAGGGCGCCTGCCCGGCCTGCAACGGCGCGGGCGTTATCTACACCGACCTGGTGATGATGGCAGGGGTGGCCACCACCTGCGAGGAGTGCGAGGGCAGGCGGTTCCAGGCCGCGGTCCTCGAGTACACCCTGGGCGGGCGCAACATCGCCGACGTGCTCGCCATGCCGGTCGAGGAGGCCGAGGCGTTCTTCGGCGCCGGCGACGCGCGGACCCCGGCCGCCCACGCCATCCTGCACCGGTTGGCGGATGTGGGGCTGGGCTATCTCAGCCTCGGGCAGCCGCTCACCACGCTCTCCGGCGGCGAGCGCCAGCGGCTCAAGCTGGCCACCCACCTGGGCAAGAAGGGCGGCGTCTACGTCCTCGACGAGCCGACCACGGGTCTGCACCTCGCCGACGTGCAGCAGCTGCTCGGCCTGCTCGACCGGCTGGTCGACTCCGGCAAGTCGGTGATCGTGATCGAGCACCACCAGGCGGTCATGGCCCACGCGGACCGGATCATCGACCTCGGCCCCGGCGCCGGTCACGACGGCGGCCGGATCGTCTTCGAGGGCACCCCCGCGGAGCTCGTCGCCGCCCGCTCAACCCTCACGGGCGAACACCTCGCCGCCTACGTGGGCGCCTGATCAGCCGTCCCGCTCGCTCCGGTGGTGCCGGTCTTGGCTCAGGCAGGGCCGAGGGCCTGGAGGAGGTAGGCGACGTTCATCCGCAGGATCTCGAGGGCGAGGTCGTGGTCGATGTGCTCCAGGGTGTCGCCGGCGGTGTGGATGCGGTCGTTGGCGCCGTCGGCCCCCTCGATCGTGAGCACGGCGGGAATGCCTGCGTCGAGGAACGGCACGTGATCGCTGTTGAAGGGCATCAGGCTGGTCTGCACGGTCAGGCCGGTGTGCGCCTGCGCCGCGGCGGCCAGCTCCTCCAGCACGGCCTGGGACGCGGCGGCGCCCTCGAGCAGCACCGTGGGCGCGGGCGTGTTCCGGCACGCGATCATGTCCATGTTGACCACCGCGCGGATGCGCTCGCGGGCCTGCTGGTCCAGCTCCGCGACGTAGTGGCGGCTGCCGAACAGTCCCTGCTCCTCGCCCCCGAACAGGATCAGGCGCAGATCGCGGGCGCCGGGATGGTCCCGCAGGGCCCGGGCGACGGCGAGCACCCCCGCGGCGCCCGAGCCGTTGTCGTCCGCGCCCGGGGCGGGGGCGGCGGCGCCGTCCCGGACGTTGATCGAGTCGAGGTGGGCGGTGACGAGCACCGCGCGGCCGTCGCCGCCGGCGCCCGGCCGCTCGGCGACGAGGTTATGGGTGCTGCCGCCGTGGAGCACCACCGTCTGGGTCCGGGTCGCGAAGCCCAGTCCGCTCAGCACGCCGGCGGCCCAGTCGAGCGCGGTGCGGAACTCCGGGCTCGTCGAGTGCCGCGTCCGGAGCGCGGCGAGCGTGCGCAGGTCCGCCTCGAACGCGTCCCGGGACACGGCGGCTGCGCGCGGCTCCGCCACGGCCCGCGCCCGTGCCGGTGCCGGTGGCCGCTGCTCGAACACCACGGTGTTCGCCGGCAGGGGGCGGACGCCGAAGCACGGCAGGTGCCGCTCGGACGGCTCGACGATCCTCCCGGCCTCGGCGGGATCGAGGTCGATGACAAGGTAGCGTCCCCGGTCGAGCAGGACCGGGACCTCGGGGTGGGCCTGCTGGAACTGGCGGCCGTTCTGGATCACCAGGTGCAGGCGGGCGGCGGGGACCTCGAGCCGGTCCGCGGGGGCGCGACCGGCGGCCGTCCGCTCCAGCTGGGCCGGCGCCCCGGTCACCAGGAGCGTGTCGCCGAGCCGCGTCCAGACGGCGCCGGCGTCCGCGGCCGCGGCGGTCAGGGCCCGCAGCGCGTCCGGCGCCGCGGCGCGGGACACGTCGTCGTTCCCCGGCGTCTTCCCCAGGTCGAAGCGGAGGGCCGTCATGCTGCGCCTCCTACGGCGTGCTGAAGCTCTCGACCACGCCCGCGAGCGACGTGGAGGTGCTGGGCGGGGACACGGCGCCGGCGCCCAGGCCGCGCTTGGCGAAACCGCGCCACACCGCGCCGAGGTCGCCGGGGTTGAGGGCGGCGACCGCGGTGACGATGCCGTCGCGCGCCAGCGTGAAGGTCGGCATGCTGGGCGTGAGCTTGAGCCCGCCGACCACGTACTCGAGCACGCGGCGCTCGGCCTCGGCGTGGCCGTGGGCGGCGACGAGGTTGACGAACACCTCCCACAGGGCGGCGCACCAGACCTCGCCGGCGTTGTGCACCTCGCTGTTCGGCCCGCCGCTGTGCGGACGGCGCGGCGGTCCGGCCGGGAGCACCACCCCGTTGCTGATGTGCGTGAACGTCAGCGGGTTCTTGCCCAGGTCCGCCGAGTAGGGGTAGCGCCGGATCGAGAAGTAGTAGTTGTCCGTGAAGGTGGGGGTGAGGTCGGTCCACCCGCCGGCGGGGAAGGCGCCGGTGCCGAAGTCATCGGTGGCCTGGGAGGTCATGGTGATCGCGAAGAAGTCGCCCCAGCCCTCGCCCATCGCCCGGCCCTGCTGGTTGGCCAGCCCGGTGGCGTTGCCGACGAGACGATTGGTGATGTAGTGCCCGAGCTCGTGGTAGGTGATCAGCGCGTCGAAGTTGCTGGTGCGGGACGGCAGCGGGGCGACGCCGCGGAACTCGTACATCTGCATCCGCGGGCTGGCGCCGTCGGCCGGGGTCTGCATGTTGGCGTTGTCGGTGCCGCTGAAGTCGTTGCCCTCGGCCAGGATCGGGTCCCCGCCGAGGCCCGCCCCCGTGAGGTTCACCTGCTGGGCGTTGCCGGCCGCCTCGTCGAAGCCCGCCTCGTACCAGCGGTCGTGCAGCCAGTTCACGTGGAAGAACATCCCGACGAGACTGGCCTGCAGATTGGTGGGGTCGCTCGCGGGCCGGGCGTGGTCGTAGGCGTGGTCGAAGGTGCGCGCCCTGGTGGCCCGGCCGTCCACGTCACCGGAGCTGCTCCCGTCCGGGGCCCGGACGTCCGCGTAGGCGATGCAGTTGTTGCCGCGGGTGGTCGAGGCGCCCTCGGGCAGCCACGGGGCGCCCGGGAGCAGGCTCTCGAGCGTGACCAGCCGGTCGGGGATGGTGGGAGCCTGGAACCCGTCCGGGCGCCCGGTCGGGTGCGGCGAGCCGGGCGCCGGCCCGTCCTCGGGGCGGAACAGGGCGTCCCCCGTGTTGAACACCCGGTAGGTGAAGGCGGCGTCCGCCCGCAGGTTCTTCCGGAACAGCACCTCCGGCTCCCCGAGCGCGTCGATCACGTAGCTGAACGCCGGGAAGCCCTCGATCCACAGCTCCAGGTAGTAGCCGGGGGTGAACTGCTCCTCCCCCAGCGGGAACAGCACGTCCTTCACCCGGACCTCCCGCTCGAACGCCGGCCGCCCGGCGCCGGCCAGTTCGGTGCCAGCCGATTCGGTGTCGGTCGGCTCGGCGCCGGCCGGTTCGGTGAAGCGGTAGAACCGGTAGCCGCCACCGGCGGTGTCGCCGGTCTCAGTACCCCCGGCGTCCTCGGCGCTCGCCGCGCTCGCCGTGCTCGTCCCGGTGAAGGCCGTGGCGGGGTACTCGACCCCGGTCAGGTCGAACGCCGCCACCGCGATCGCCTCCTCCGCCGTGGTGACGCCGGTGGTGGTGCTGGCCGCGCGGGCACTGGCCGCCTGCGCGGCGCCGGGAAAGAACTGGCCGGCCACGGACATCACGTCGCCGTCCGGTCCGATGGCCGCCGTCGCCTCGGAGTTGAAGACCTCCAGGCCGTCGGCCCGCTGCACGAGCTGCACCGTGCGCAGCCCCCGTCCGCTCACCGACACGATGGTGACGCCCTGCGCGTCCGCCTCGGACAGCCGCCACAGGTCGCCGTGCTCGGTGACGAAGCGCTGGACGGTCTCCTCCGGCGATGCGCCCGCCTCCCCCGACAGCCCGGCGGCCGGGGCCCGCCGTGCGATGCGGTTCGGCAGCGCGGTCGCCTGGTCGTAGTCCACCTCCAGGTCGCCGAGCTGCGCGTCCATTCGGAGGTGGCCCGGCGACCCAGGAGCCGGAGCAGCCGGCGGCGCGGTGCCACGGGCGTTCCGGACGCCGGCGTCGTACAGCGCGTGGAAGTCCTCCGGGAGTGCTCGGTCAGCGGCCATCAGGAACTCCTCGCGAATGATCAGTGCAGCACCCGGTCATCGTCCACGGGACCGGGAACGGGTTCTCCTCGCAGGCGTGGCCGACCTGAGCTCCATTAAGGAACCGGTCCCGTTCATCGGTCAAGCAGCGAACAGGCGTGTGACGTGCCCGTTCGTCCTTCTCGTCACCAGCCCGCGGCGGCGGAGCGCGCCCACCATGGCGGTTGGCGTCAATTTCATCTTGACACGCCCGGGGCGGTCCGGCACATTGGAGAAATGGAGGTTCGGGGATCCGCGCGGAAGCACGGCATCGACGACGCCGACATCGAGCACGCGTGGGTAAATGCGATCCGTCTGGTCGAGTACGAGTACCAGGGCGAAGACCGCCTCCTGGTCATCGGGCCCGACCAACACGGCAGGCTCCTCGAGCTGGTCGCCGTACCAGCCGGAGAACCGACGAGGATCATCCACGCCGATCTGCTCAGACCGAAGTTCTACGACTATTTGAGATGAGGTGGAATTCCATGGATATCGCAACCGCGCACGACCGCACAGGACTGGACGAGCTCGACGTGTCGTCGCACCCCGCTCGTGACGCCGTGCACTTCCGGCGCATCCTGGCCGCTCGGCAGCACATCACCGAGGCGGAGAACGAACTGCGGGAGGCGGTGAAGGCCGCCCGTGCGGCCGGCGACTCCTGGGCCTTGATCGGTTCCGCTCTCGACACGACGCGCCAAGCGGCCCAGCAGAGGTTCGGTCAGGACTGAACGTCCGCGCGGTCGGTGCAGGACTCCCCGCCCCACAAGGCGCCCCACCCGGGTGGAACAGGCACCCGCGCAAAACACACCTGACGCAGTACTACTCTGCCACCGGCGCGCGCTCGGCGTAGCGGCGCTCGAAGGCAAGGATCGCGTCCGTGGCCTCGAACAGCTCGTCCGCCATCTGCTGGAGCACCGCGTCCTCCTGGCGGTAGGGGTCGATCACGTCGTTGCGCTCGGGGTGGCGCACCGGCACCCGCTGCCGCAAGCGCGGCGCCTGCTGGACCAGCCAGGCCCAGCGCTCGGCGCGGTCGGCCGGCACGGCGCGGTCGAGCTCCGGGTCGGTGGAGAGGTACTGCAGGATCCGGGCGAACTCCCGCAGGGTGAAGACCTTCTTCAGCAGCCGCGGTGACTGCTGGAGCACCGGCTGGGTGTGCTCCCGGGCCATCACGAGCACCAGGTCGGTGTCCTTGAGCACGTCCGGGGTGACCTGCCGGGCCCGGTGCGCGGCGGCGGCCTCCAGGCCGCGGTCCTGGGCCAGCCTGCCCACCCGGTGCTCGAAGCCCTCGTCCACCAGCGCGTGCATCCCGGCGCTCGTCACCTCGAAGCCGCCGGGCGAGATCTCGTTGAGGCCGTGGTCGAGCTCGACCGCCGCCATGGGCGAGCGGCACACGTTGCCCGTGCAGACCGTCAGGATGCGCGTGGGGGCCATGGTTCTCCTCTGGGGGTCGAGTCCGGTTCATCGTATCCGGCACCGGGTCCTGAGCCGGGTCTTCTCCTGCCCACCGGGGTCCGCGCCGCCGACGGGTGCGGGGCGCGCCGGGTCCGTCGTCGTCGTTCCCCGGCGCGCAGCCCCCGCAACTCACCCCGCGGACAGAATCACTACGGCCAGAGAGGTACGGGTGCGTAACACGGCCCATCGTTATTGATTGTTTATGCAAACGCGCCTTTATACTCGTCGTGGCTCTGAGGATCTTCCCCCCATCCCGATGGCCTTGCACGAGTCGTTCCCCCAACGATCCATGCGAGTTAGGCGTTCCAGCGTGAAAGCACCCCCCCGACTGACGCTGCCTGCCGCCCTCACGGCGGCGGTGCTGGCCATCACCACACTGACCCCGGTCGCGGCCCTGGAAGAGGCCGCCACCACCCGATCGACCACCCTCTCCGAGGAGCGGCAGGGCAACCTGGTCTCCAAGGTCGTGGAGTCCGACGGCGAGATCGTCTCCACCCTGGTGGACGCGACCACCGGCGAGGCCGTCCTCCCCGACCCGGCGCGCGCCGGCACGCAGCCGGCCGCGGGCGACCCCCACGGCGGCGCCGTGATGGGCCAGTGGGCCAAGTCCGAGAGCCACTTCGAGCAGATGGCCGCGTCCTCCGCCCGCACCGCGGAGGAGCTCGCCGGCGACACGGACAACGACGGCGCCGCTGCCGGCGCGGCGGACGGCGACACCGCGGAGGAGGCTGTCGCGGGGGTCGCGTCGGCGGAGTCCCTCGGCGCCGCCGCGTCCTGGGCCCCCAGCGGCATCAAAGGCACGGACGTCTCCAACTGGCAGCCGTCCCTGAACTGGTCGAGCCTGTGGAACCAGGGCTCGCGCTTCGCCTACGTCAAGACCTCCGAGGGCGACAGCATCCGCAACAGCCTGTTCCAGCAGCAGTACGCCGGCGCGGGCGCCGTGGGCATGCACCGCGGCGGGTACCACTTCGCGATCCCCACCCGGGACTCCTCGGGCGCGAAGCAGGCGGACTACTTCATCAACAACGGCGGCGGCTGGTCCGCGGACGGCCGGACCCTGCCGGGTCTGCTGGACGTCGAGAACAACCCGTACCCCTCCCTGTACGGCAACCAGTGCTACGGCTTCAGCCAGTCCGAGATGGTCAGCTGGATCCGCGACTTCTCCAACCGGTACAAGGCCCGCACCGGGCGCGTGCCGGCCATCTACACGAACTACTACTGGTGGCAGGACTGCACCGGCAACACCAGTGCGTTCAACGACCACCCCCTGCACATCGCCGCCTACGAGACCACGGCCCCCCGGGTGCCCAGCGCCTGGTCCACCTACGACTTCTGGCAGTACACCGACGCCGGGTTCACCGAGCGGATCGACGCCAACGTCTTCCGCGGCAGCACCGCGCAGCTCCAGGACCTGGTGCGCAACCGCTACTACAAGCCGATGGGCGGCCGGGCACCGGCCGGCACCCCGACCGGGACCCCCACCCAGGTGTCCCCCGCCGGATACGTGGTCAAGGGCGGCATCGGCAACCAGTACCGGGCCCTCGGCGGATCCTCCGTCTTCGGCACCCCGACCATGAACGAGCGCGGCGGCCTGGTCAACGGCGGCGTGTACCAGCGGTTCTCCAAGAACTCCACCTTCTACTGGAGCTCCCCCACCGGGGCGTGGCCCGTGAACTTCAACGGCGCCATCGGCCGGAAGTTCACGGCCAACCGCTACGAGAACGGCTTCGGCTACCCGTCCACCCGCGAGATCACGGGCCTCACCGGCGGCGGCGCCTACCAGGTGTTCCGCAGCGGCGGCGCCGTGAACAAGTTCCTGTGGAGCCCGGCCACCGGCGCCCAGCCCGTCCGGGAGACCAGCGGGATCGGCGCGGCGTGGAAGCGAGCCGGCTACGAGCGCGGCTACGGCTACCCCTCCACCCCCGAGATCGGCGGCCTGGTCAACGGCGGCTCCTACCAGCTGTTCCGGCGCGGCAACGACGTCCACAAGATCCTCTGGAGCTCCGCCTCCGGCGCCCACGCCGTGAAGGAGAACAGCGCGATCGGCCGGGAGTGGAAGGCCGCCGGCTCCGAGCGCGGCTACGGCTACCCGACCACCGGCGAGTACCGCTACGGCACCGAGGTCCGCCAGAAGTTCTCCAAGAACTTCACCGTGCACTACTCCACCACCACGAAGAGGACCTGGGCCACCCGATGAACACCGCCAAGCACCGCGCCCCCGCGCGCCCCCGCACCACCGGCCGCCTGGCGCTCACCGCGGCGGCCCTCGCCCTGGCGGTCCCCGCCACCGGGATGCTCGCGGCGGCCCCCGCCGCCGCGGCGACCTCGGACATCGTCAACGTCTCCACGAGCACCCGCTCGGCCGACACCCAGCGGCTGCTGGACCTGATCAACGCCCACCGCAAGGCCAAGGGCCTCGCCCCGGTCAAGTACTCGGCCACGCTCTCCAAGATCGGCCAGGAGCAGTCCACCCGCCTGGTCCGCGAGGAGGTCATCGACCACACCGACGACTTCTGGAAGGACGAGCGCGCCGGGAACTGGAACGCCGTCGGCGAGATCCACTCCGTGTCCTGGCAGGGCACCGTCACCGAGCTCATGAACTGGTGGAAGGGCTCGAAGGCGCACAACAAGGTGCTGACCGACCCGAGGATGACGGTCATCGGCATCGGCCTGACCTACGTGGACGGGCAGCTGTCCGGGAACAAGCAGGGCTGGAAGCTGGTCGGCACCGTGAACTCCTACGGCTACGCCGCCGGCCAGGCCCCCGCGGACACCCGCTCCACGGTGGGCACGGTCGCGGCGCCCAAGCCCCCCACCGCCCCGATCACCTCCGCCGGGTACACGGTGCGCGGCGGGATCGGCAACCAGTACCGCGCGCTGGGCGGGGCCGCCGTGTTCGGCGCCCCCACCATGAACGAGCGCGGCGGCCTGGTGGGCGGCGGCGCCCTGCAGAGCTTCGCCAGGAGCACCACCTTCTACTGGAGCGCCCCCACCGGCGCCTGGCCGGTGCGCTTCAACAGCGCCATCGGCCAGAAGTTCGCCGCCGCCGGGCACGAGCGCGGCTACGGCTACCCCAGCAGCCCGGAGCGCGGCGGACTCACCGGCGGCGGCGCCTACCAGGTGTTCCGCAGCGGGGCCACCGTGCACAAGGTCCTCTGGAGCCCCCGGACCGGTGCGAAGGCCGTGAAGGAGAACAGCGCGATCGGCCAGCGCTGGAAGTCCGCCGGCTACGAGCGGGGCTACGGCTACCCGAGCACCGACGAGTACCGGTACGGCTCCGAGGTGCGCCAGCGGTTCTCGAACGGCTACACCGTGCACTGGTCCTCGATCACGAAGCGGACCTGGGTCACCCGCTGACCCCTCGCCACCCGCTGAACGCCCGGCCGGTTCTCCGGCCGGGCGTTCTGCCGTCCCCGGCCGGCGTTCTTGTCCCCGGTCCCGGTGCCGGTGTCCCCCGAGCGGGGGCCGGGCACCGGCTCGCCGCGGTTGTCCCCCGCACAAGGGCGGGCGATCACATCCGGCCACGTCAGGATGTGGTGCGCTTCACAGGCAGGACGGAATCGAGCTGTGTTTCCTGTTGCGAATCTGTGAATGTGTGGATTCCCGTGTCACCACTTGGGGGGACGAGTCCGGCCGCGCCCGTCCCCCGATCGGCGGATGTTCCCGTTCATTAAGTACCACCCCGTAACTTCAGGTGCCGCGATGGCAGTCGTTTGCACTCGCACTTGCATGCACAGCGATGAGATGTGCTGCCTGTGCAACCTGTTTGCACTTGTGACAGACGGGTCGCGGCTTGGCAGGCTGGCCCGGTCGGCCCGTCCGGGGGGATGCGCCGGCCGGTCCGTCGAGGGGACGGACCGCCGACCGGGGGAACGAGCACGCCGTGGCAGCATCCGACAACGACCGACGACCACCGCACCGCCGACGCGCGGAGCGGACCGGCAGCAGCGCCGCGCCGCCGGTGTTCTTCGACCCCAGCGGCAAGCGCTGGTACCGCATCCTCGCCACCCTCGTGGTGCTCCTGGCCCTCGCGGCCGGCGCCGTGTCCTGGATCGTCCCGCAGGCGCTCGCCCAGCCCTGGGAGCGGCCGCTGCACCAGGAGAACGGCTATCCGCGGGAGCTGATCGCCACCGGGGACCAGGAGAACATCCCGCTGCTCGGGGACGCGTCCAACCCGTTCAGCCGGATCGGGCTCGTCGAGGAGACGGAGGCCGGGACGGTGCTGCGCAGCCCGTTCACCGACGAGGTCCTCCGGGCGCTCACCGTCGAGGAGCGGGAGCTCGTCGGGGACAGCCCCTACGCCATGGAGCGCTTCGGGGAGCTGCCGGAGAAGCAGCTCATGCTGACCTTCGACGACGGCCCCGACGCCACCTACACCGGTGAGATCCTCGACGTGCTCTCGGCCGAGGGCGTGCCCGCCACCTTCTTCAACGTCGGCACCAACGTCGTCGGGCACCCCGAGCTGTTCCAGCGGATCGTCCGCGAGGGGCACATGGTGGGCAACCACACCATGACCCACACCACCGCCTGGGACGACGACCTGCGCAACCGCGAGGAGCTGATCGGCACCGACCGCGCCATGCGCTCGGTCGGCAGCTACGCGACCCACCTGTTCCGCCTGCCCACCGGCGACCCCGACAACAAGGCCCTGCCCATCCTCGAGGCCCAGCAGCTGGGCTACCTGCACGTGGACTTCGACTACGACACCCACGACTGGGAGGCCGCGCCCGGGGAGACCGTGGACCTGCCCGCGCTCGACGGCGAGGGCCACATCGTGCTGATGCACGACGGCGGCGGGGACCGCACCGCCACCGTGGCCGCCCTCAAGGAGCTGATCACCGAGGCCAAGGCGCAGGGCTACACCTTCTCGACGCTGGCCCCCATCGTCCCCGAGGGCTACCTGCCGGCGGCGGACACCGAGCCCGTGCTCGCCGACGACGCCACCGCCCTGGCCGTGGCCGGACTGACCGTGGCCCCGGACGTGGTCATGACGTGGCTGTTCTGGTTCGGCATCGGGTCTCTGACCCTCATGTCCGCCCTCTACGTGGTGCTGGCCCTGATCGGCCACCGCCGCCAGACCCGCCGGGCCTGGCCGGAGCTCCCCGAGGACCGGCTGCCCCTGGTTTCGGTCATCCTGCCGGTGTTCAACGAGGAGCCCGTCATCGCCCGCACCCTGGCCGCCCTGCGCGCCAGCGACTACCCGAACCTCGAGGTCATCGCCGTCGACGACGGCTCCAGCGACCGCACCCTGGCGATCATGCGCGAGCACGCCGCGTCCTGGCCGGCGCTGACGGTCATCACCCAGCCCAACGGCGGGAAGTCCATCGCCTCCAACCACGGGATCATGGCCGCCCGGGGCGAGATCGTGGTGACCCTCGACGGGGACACCCTCTTCGAGCCCCAGACCGTCCGGATGTTCGCCCGTCACTTCTACGCCCAGGACGCCAAGCGCCCCGTCGGAGCCGTGGCCGGGCACGTGAAGGTCGGCAACCGCACCGGACTGCTGACCATGTGGCAGTCCCTGGAGTACATCTCCGGGATCTGCGTCACCCGCATGGGCGAGGGCGTGGCCGGGGCGATCTCCATCGTCCCCGGGGCGTGCGCCGCCTGGCGCAAGGAGGCCCTCCAAGCCGCCGGGGGCTACTCCCACGACACCCTCGCCGAGGACGCCGACCTCACCATGACCCTGCAGAAGCTGGGCTGGGCCGTGGTGCAGGAGAACCGGGCCGTGGCGTGGACCGAGGCCCCCATGACCGTGCGCGGCCTGGCCAAGCAGCGGCTGCGCTGGACCTACGGCAACCTCCAGGCCCTGTGGAAGCACGCCGGGATGCTCTTCCGCCCCCGCTACGGGTTCCTCGGGATGGTGGCCCTGCCCTACACCCTGCTCGCCACCCTCATCCCGTTGGTCTTCCTGCCGCTGACCGTGCTCATGGCCGGGATCAACCTGGCCGCCGGCAACTGGCAGCCCATCGCCGCCTTCGCCGCGTTCGTCCTGGCCATCCACGCCGTGATCTGCGTGCTCGCCATCCGAATGGTCGGCGAGTCCTGGACCCACCTGCTGGTCGTGCCCGTCTACCGGGTCATCTACGAGCCCCTGCGCGCCTACCTCCTCTACGCCTCCCTGCTCCAGGCGCTGCGGGGCCGGATGATCGGCTGGTACAAGCCCGAGCGCACCAACAGCGTGATCGACCTGACCCCCGCGGCGGATCCCGCCGGCCGGGAGGCTCCGTGGCAGGAGGACCGGCGCGGTGAGCGGGCCTGAGCCCGGCCGGGACCGGTACCTCGACCTGCTGCGGTCGATCGCGCTGGTCCGCGTCGTCGCCTACCACACGTTCGCCGGCGCCGCCTTCAGCCTCGTGTTCCCCGCGATGGGCGTGATGTTCGCGCTGGCCGGGTTCCTGATGGCCCGGTCCCTGCGCCGGTCCGCGGGCACGGTCCTCGTCTCCCGGGCCCGCCGGGTGCTGGTGCCGCTGTGGGTCTACGCCGCCACGGTCCTGGCGCTGCTCGTGGCACAGGGCTGGACGCCGGGGGCCGACGCGTCCTGGGGGCAGGTGCTCCTGTGGTTCCTCCCGGTCGGGGACCCGGTCCTCCCCGAGAGCGCCGGGTCCGGGGCGGTGGACCCCACCTGGCCGGTGCAGGCCGGGGAGATCCTCTGGTACGTCCGGGCCTACGTCTGGTTCCTGCTCCTCTCCCCCGTGCTGCTGCGGGCGTTCCGGGCCCGGCCCTGGCCGGTGCTGCTCGCCCCGCTCGCCCTGAGCGGACTGCTCGCCCTCGGGCTCGTGCCGCTGCCCACCTGGGCGGACGCCCCGGTGACGGACCTCGCGACCTACGGCTCCTGCTGGCTCCTGGGCTTCGCCCACCAGAGCGGCATGCTGCGCCGCCTCCCCCGCGGCGCCGTCCTCGCAGCGGGGCCCGCGGTGATGGGCCTGGGCCTCTGGTGGGCCGCCGGCCACCGCGGCGAGGCGGGGTGGGACCTCAACGAGATCCCTCTCGCCCAGGCCCTGTGGTCGTTCGGCTTCTGCGCCGTGCTGCTGCGCGTCTCCCCGGCCTGGCGGGAGCTGCCCCGGCCGCTGCGGTTCCTGGACGGGGCCGTGACCCTGCTGAACGCCCGGGCGATGACCGTCTACCTGTGGCACAACCTCCTGCTGGTCGGCACCGTCCTGCTCGTCGACGTGCTGTGGGAGAGCGAGGTCCTGGCCACCGCCGTGCCCGGGCTGCTGGCGAGCCCGTGGCTGTCCTTCGTGCTGGTCTGGCCGCTGCTCGCCGTCGTCGTGCTCGCGGTGGGCTGGGCGGAGGACCTCGCCGCGGGTCGGCGGCCGCGGCTGTGGCCGGTCCGGCCCGCGGCCGCCCCCGCCACCGCTCCCGCTCCCGTGCCTGCCCCCGCTGCTGCCGCCTCCGCGGGACAGGGAGCTGCCGGCACCGGCTTTCCCGGCCGGTCCTGGCTCTACCCCCGCTCCGTGCGGGAGCCGGCCCCGCCGGCGGAGCTCAGCCCGCGAAGCCCTCGCGGAGGACCCGGGTGAACTCCCCGGCCTCCTCCTCGAGGCCGCTGCAGAAGTCGTTGGCCTCGGCCGGGTCCCCGTCCTGCGCGGTGCACGGCCGGTCCCGGTTGACCGACCAGTAGGAGAGCCGCCCCACGCCATGCTCCCGGGCGAACCCGGCCAGCTCGGCGGCCGCGTCCAGGTCCAGGACCTCCCCGGGGACGTCGTTGACCCCGATCATCGGGGTGAGCCCGATCCGGTTCCACACCTCCTCGGCGGAGAGGTCCTGGCCGGCCGCCTCCCACAGCGCGGTGAGCTGGCCGTGCGCCGAGCGGGCCGCCTCCTCCGAGGCCGCCGCCATCGACTGCCCCGCGGGCTTGCTCTCGCTGTAGTTCATGGTCATGAGGTTGACCCCGGCGAGGTCCACCTCCGCCGCGAGCAGCTGCGCCACGACCTCCACCGGGTCCTGGTCCAGACCGTGCGGGGCCACCGGCAGCGTGGCCCACACCTCCAGCGGCTCGTCCCGCTCCTCCTGCAGGCGCACCAGCACCTCGGCCCGCCGGCGGTTGGCCTCCCGGTCCTCGAGGTCGTCCAGCTCGATGTCGAAGTCCGCGATGCCCACGTCGTAGCGCTCGAGCACCGTCCGGTACGCCGCGAGCAGCCGGTCCGGGTCGGTGCACACGGTGGCCAACTCGGCCCCGGCGGCGCCGCCGAAGGAGATCGCCACCTCCCCGCCCTGCTCCCGGAGGGACGCGATCTGCTCCTCCATCCGCAGCACGTCCTCTGCCTCGTCCAGCCCGTAGTAGCCGCCCCACGAGGGCGTGCAGGGGTCCTCGGGATCGGCCACCACGAACCCCAGCACCGTGCGGGACTGCCCCGCGGTCTCCGCCCCGAAGTCGAAGTACGGATAGGACGTGGTGTTGACGTAGCCTCCGGACCAGGGCTCGCGCAGGTCGGGGCCGCAGCCGGTGAGGACCAGCCCGGCGGCGCCGCACAGCAGCAGCGGGCCGAGGAGGCGGTGTCGTCGTCGGGTCATGGGGTGCGGGCTGTCCTTGTCGGCGCGAAAGTTCCCCGGACGGTGCCGCCCGGGACGGTGGTTCCTGCGGTGCCGGGCTCCGCAGCGGAGGCCCCAGCTGTAGGGCCCCGGCGGCGGAGCAGCCCCCCGCCGGGTGGCGAGGGGCTGCGTCGTCGTCGTCGACCGTTCCCGGGAGCGGGTCAGGACCTGCCGTCGAACAGGCTGGTCACGGAGCCGTCCTCGAAGACCTCCTGGATGGCGCGCGCGATGAGCGGGGCGATCGAGAGGACCGTGAGGTTCTCGAACTGGTGCTCCGGGGGCACGGGCAGGGTGTCCGTGACGACCACCTCGAGGGCGCCGCACGTGGACAGCCGCTCCACAGCGGGGTCGGAGAACACGGCGTGGGTCGCGGCGATGATGACGTCCTTGGCGCCGCGCTCGCGCAGCACCTGCACGGCGCCGGAGATCGTCCCGCCCGTGTCGATCATGTCGTCGATCAGCACGCAGGTGCGGCCCTCGATCTGCCCCACGACCTCCTTCGAGGTGGCCTGGTTCGGCCGGGTGATGTCGCGGGTCTTGTGCACGAACGCGAGCGGGCAGCCGCCCAGCAGCTCGGTCCACTGCTCCGCCACGCGCACGCGCCCGGTGTCCGGGGAGACCACGGTGACGTTCTCGACGTCGACGACGGAGCGCACGTGCTCCGCCAGCAGCGGGATGGCCATCAGGTGGTCGACCGGGCCGTCGAAGAAGCCCTGGATCTGCGCCGTGTGCAGGTCCACGGACATCAGCCGGTCCGCGCCGGCGGTCTTGTACAGGTCCGAGATGAGGCGGGCCGAGATGGGCTCGCGGCCGCGGTGCTTCTTGTCCTGCCGGGCGTAGGGGTAGAACGGGGACACCACGGTGATGGACTTGGCAGACGCCCGCTTCAGGGAGTCGATCATGAGCAGCTGCTCCATGATCCACTGGTTGATCGGGGCCGGGTGGGACTGGATGAGAAAGGCGTCCGTGCCGCGCACCGACTCCCCGAACCGCACGTAGGTCTCGCCGTTGGCGAAGTCGTAGGCGTCCGTGGGGATCAGCTCCGTGCCCAGCTCCGTGGCGATGCGCTCGGCGAGCTCGGGGTGGGCCCTCCCCGAGACCAGGACCAGCTGCTTGGCGCCCTCGTTGGTGATGGCAGTGGTCATTGCTACTCGCTTTCCTCGGTGGTGTCCCCGGTCGCGCCGTGCGCCGTGGTGCCGGCGCCGGTCCCTGCCGTGGAGTGCTCGGTGGTCCCGGACGGAACGGTCCCGGCCGCGGTCGCGGCGCCGTTGCCCAGGGCCCGGGACGCGGCCTCGGCCGCAGCGGTGCCGGGACGGTGCTCCACGACCCAGTTCTCGACGACCCGCTGCGCGCCCTCGGTGAGGGCCAGGGCCCCCGGCGGCACGTCCTTGCGGATCGTAGTGCCCGCCCCGGAGTAGGCGCCGTCCCCGACCTGCACGGGCGCCACGTACATGTTGTCGGAGCCCATCCGGACGTGGTCGCCGATCACGGTGCGGTGCTTGCGCACGCCGTCGTAGTTGACGAACACGGAGGCCGCCCCGATGTTGGAGTGCTCGCCGATCGTGGCGTCCCCCACGTAGGACAGGTGCGGGACCTTCGAGCCGGTGCCGATCCGGGAGTTCTTGGTCTCCACGAACGTGCCGATCTTGCCCTCGTCCGCGAGCACCGTGCCGGGGCGCAGGTAGGCGAACGGGCCCACGCTCGCCCGGGGGCCGATCACGGAGCCGGAGCCGTGCGTGCGCACCACGTGGGCGCCCGGGCCGACCTCCACGTCCGTGAGGGTGGTGTCCGGGCCGACGACGGCGTCCTCGCCCACCCGCGTGCCCCCGTGCAGCTGGGTGCCCGGCAGGATCGTGGCGTCCGCGGCGATCCGCACCTGCACGTCGATCCAGGTGCTGGCGGGGTCCACGACCGTCACGCCGTTGCGCATGTGCGCCTCGAGGATCCGGCGGTTGAGGTGGGCGCCGAGCTGGGCGAGCTGCACGCGGTCGTTGGCGCCCTCGACCTCCCAGCGGTCCTCGATCTTCAGCGCGTCCACCGCGTGGCCGGCCTCGCGGGCCAGAAGCGGGACGTCGGTCAGGTACATCTCGCCCTGCGCGTTGTCCGAGGTGACCTTCGCGAGGCTGTCGCGCAGCACGTCGGCGTCGAAGGCGAAGATGCCGGAGTTGATCTCGGCGACCGCGAGCTCGGCCTCGGTGGCGTCCTTGGCCTCCTTGATCTCGCGGAACGAGCCGTCGGCGTCCCGCAGGATCCGGCCGTAGCCGCCGGGCTGCTCGTGGTCCGCGGTCAGCACGGTCACCGCGTTGCGGCGCTCCTCGTGGTGGGCGACCAGCCGCTGCAGGACCTCCGGGGTCAGCAGCGGGACGTCGCCGTAGGTGACCACCACGGTGCCGGCCAGCCGCTCCTGGGCGTCGAGCGTCTCCACCGCCACCTGGACGGCGCGGCCCGTGCCGGGCACCTCGTCCTGGTCCACGACGATCGCCTCGGGGTCCTGCTCGAGGACGTGCGGGGCCACCAGGTCCCGTTCGAAGCGCACCACGGCGGCCAGCCGCCGCGGGTGCAGGCTCCGGGCGGCCACCAGGCAGTGCCCGACCATGGAACGACCCCCGATCCGGTGCAGGATCTTGGGGGTCTTGGACTTCATGCGTGTGCCCTTGCCGGCGGCCAGGACGATGACGGCGGCGGGCCCGGCGGCCGCCCCCGGACGATGTGCAGGGGTCTGGGGGGTGCTCACGGCGGGATGCAGCTCCTCGGTCGTCGATCTGAGAGAGGAGGCGGTGGGCTCACCGGCTCCGGCTCTGTTCCGTCTCACTAGCTTGTGGGCTCTTCGGCTCTGGCGATCTCGAGCTTTCGGGCTCTCCGGCGGGATGCGGACGTTCCGCCTCTAGGACTCGAACCTAGACTCCACGGCTCCAAAGGCCGGGGTGCTGCCGATTACACCAAGGCGGAGCACCGCCGTGGAACGGCAGTGGTGCACGCAGTGCACAGGCAGTCACCCTACCACTCGGGGGTCAGGCCCCCGCCGCTCCCGGGCGCCCCAGGATCACGATGATCCGGGCCGCGGCGGCGGCCTCCCGCAGCTCCGGGACGGCGGCGAACAGGTCCTCCACGGTGTCCTCGTCCACCCCGCAGACGATCAGCGGTGCACGGTCCAGCAGGGGCCGCATCCGCTCGAACGCGGCGGCCGGGCCCTCCCCCGCCGCGGAGGACGCGGCCACGTTCCAGGCCACCGACGCCACGTAGTGCGGGTCCACGTCCAGGGTCCCCGCCTCCCGGGCGCGCTCCAGGAACTGGACCAGCTCCACCTCGTCCGCGGTGGCGCCCTCCGTCTCGAGGAGCAGGTGCACCTGGTGGGCCGAGGCCGCCTCGTCGAGGGCGGCCAGCATCGAGAAGATCCGCTCCTCGCTGCGCCCCCGCCCGCCCATCCCGGCCCGGGGCACCACGAGGTACTCGGCGCCCACGCCGGCGGCCAGCGAGAGGTGGTCGTCCAGGACCGCGATGACGCCCTCGTCCGGGATGTCCTCGTCGATCGAGATGTCCGCCCGCATCATCAGCGGGTCGGCGCCGGCTCCGCGCAGCGCCTCCCCGACCTGCCGCTGCGGCACCGAGCCGAGGTGGCGCCCGACCAGCTGGCCGGGGCCCGCCGGGATCTCCACGGGTCCGGGGTGCTCCGTCACGGCACGGACGGCGTTCTCCAGGTCCGTGATCCCGTCCAGCCTGGTGCCCAGCGGACGGGTGCTCGGGGACGCGGAGGATCGCTCCGTCGGATTCTGCTCCATGCACTCCATGCTCTCACCCGAGCTTGAGCCGCCGCTGAGAAATTCCTGTCCGCACATGTGCCTCCTCCGCCCCCCCCTTCCCGCACCCCCCATTCCGCCGAGCCCCCCATATCCGCACCTCCATTCCGTCGAGTCCCCCATGTCCTCGCAATTCCCCATGGTCTAGCGGGGGGATTTGCGACGCGATGGGGGACTCGACACGACGAGGGGCCAACCACTGGGGGCTCGACGCGGCGAGGGGCCCATCACTGGGGAGTCGACGCGGCGAGGGGCCCCACCCTTGGGGGCTCGGTCGCCCAGGGGCCCAGAGAGTGGGGACTCGGCGGGGCGGGGGCGCGAGTACCCTTGACGGGTGGCACATCTACTCGGCGGCGAGAACCTGCACCTGGAATTCCCCACCAAGACGGTCTTCGACGCCGTCAGTCTCGGCATCGACGAGGGCGACCGGATCGGCATCGTGGGCCGCAACGGCGACGGCAAGTCCACGCTCATGAAGCTGCTCGCCGGACGGCTGAAGCCGGACGGGGGCCGCGTGACCGTGCGCTCGGGCGTGCGCGTGGGCATGCTCGACCAGCCCGACGTGCTGGACCCGGAGCTGACCGTGGGGCACGCCGTCGTCGGGGACCGCGAGGAGCACGAGTGGGCCGGGGACGCGAAGGTGCGGGACGTGGTCTCGGGGCTGGTCAAGGACCTGGACTGGGACGCGAAGCTCGGCGAGCTCTCCGGCGGGCAGAAGCGCCGCGTGGCGCTCGCCGCGCTGCTGGCCGGCGACTGGGACGTCATCTTCCTGGACGAGCCCACCAACCACCTGGACGTGGACGGCATCACCTGGCTGGCCCGCCACCTGGACAACCGCTGGCCGAAGAACCAGGGCGGCCTGGCCGTGGTCACCCACGACCGGTGGTTCCTGGACGCCGTGTGCACCGACACCTGGGAGGTGCACGACCGGATGGTGGAGCCATTCGAGGGCGGCTACGCGGCGTACGTCCTGCAGCGCGTGGAGCGGGACCGGCAGGCCTCCACCATCGAGTCGAAGCGGCAGAACCTCATGAAGAAGGAGCTGGCGTGGCTGCGCCGCGGCGCGCCCGCCCGCACGGCCAAGCCGAAGTTCCGGATCGAGGCCGCGAACCAGCTGATCAACGACGTCCCGCCGCCGCGCGACACCGTGGCCCTGTCCCAGCTGGCGGTCTCCCGGCTGGGCAAGGACGTGGTGGACCTCGAGAAGGTCTCCGTCTCCTACCCCACCGAGGACGACGGACCGCGGGAGGTGCTCCGGGACGTCACGTGGCTGATCGCCCCCGGTGAGCGCACCGGCATCCTGGGCGTCAACGGCGCGGGCAAGTCCACGCTCCTGGGCCTGGTCACCGGCGAGGTGCAGCCCACGAGCGGGCGGGTCAAGCGCGGGAAGACCGTGAAGATCGCGACCCTCACCCAGCAGCTGTCCGAGCTGGAGGACGTGGCCGAGGACCGGGTCTCGGACGTGGTCGCCTCCAAGCGCACCACCTACCTGGCCGACGGCAAGGAGATGACGCCGGGCCAGCTGCTGGAGCGGCTCGGCTTCACCAACGAGCAGCTCGCCACCCCGGTCAAGGACCTCTCCGGCGGGCAGAAGCGGCGGCTGCAGCTGCTGATGATCCTGCTCGACGAGCCGAACGTGCTGATCCTCGACGAGCCGTCCAACGACCTCGACACCGACATGCTCACCGCGATGGAGGACCTGCTCGACACCTGGCCGGGCACACTGCTGGTGGTGTCCCACGACCGCTATCTCCTGGAGCGGGTCACCGACCAGCAGTACGCCGTGATCGACGGCCGCTTCCGGCACCTGCCCCGGGGCGTGGAGCAGTACCTGGAGCTCGCCTCCCAGTCCCGCACCGGCACGGCCGCCGGCTCCGCGAACGCCTCGAACCCGCTGGCGGCCACGGGGGCGGCGTCCTCGAACGGGACGACGACGGCGCAGGGCGGGCCCAAGCTCTCCGGTGCGCAGGCCCGCACCGCGCAGAAGGAGGTGGGTGCGATCGAGCGGAAGCTGGAGAAGCTGTCCGCCAGGGTCGACGCCCTGCACGCCGAGATGGCGGCGCACGACCAGTCCGACTACACCGGCCTGGGCGAGATCACCGCCCGGCTGACCGCGGTCCAGGACGAGATCGAGGAGCTCGAGATGCGCTGGCTCGAGCTGTCCGAGGACCTGGTCTAGCCCCGTGTCGGGCCCGGAGCAGGAGGCCGTGGCCCTGCTCTCGGGCACCGGGATGGGCCCGGTCCTGGCGGCGGCGCTGAGCCCGGCCGGGCTGTCCGTGCAGCGCTGGACCCGGCGGCGCGTTCACCACCGGCCGGGCGCCGGGGTCACCGCGGTCTTCGACGTCGTGGCCCTGGCCGGGGCACGGCGGACCGCCGAGGTGGTGTGCGTGAGCACCGCCTCCCCGCCCGCCGGCACGTCCCCGCCCGCCGGCACGTCCCCGGACCTGGTGCGGACCCGGCACGAGGGCGTGGACCTCGTGGCGTGGCGGCACCCGCAGGACCCGTGGCTGCCCGGGCTCGCCTGGGCGTCCTCCCCCGAGGCCGTGGGGCGGGAGGTCTTCTGCTCCGCCGAGCCCGCGGAGCTCACCGAGGTCTCCTACCGGCCCACCCGGCGGGCGGTGCTGCGGGCGGCCCACGGGTCCCGGGTGCGCTACCTCAAGGTGCTGCGGCGGGACCGGGCCGCGGCGCTGCACGCCCGGCACCGGATGCTGCTCGAGGCCGGGCTGCCCGTGCCGGCGCCCGTGGAGGACCCGGTGCGGGACGTGGTGGTGCTCCGGCAGCTGCCCGGCACCCCGCTGGCCGCGTCCGTGCGCCAGGACGGCGCCGCTGCGATGCACCCCGAGCACGTGCTGGCGCTGCTCGACGCCCTGCCCGCCGCCGCGCTGGAGCTCCCCGCCCGCGCCTCCTGGACGGACCGGGTCCTGGACTACGGGCACGCGGCCGCGGTGGCCCTGCCGGAGGAGCGCGGACGGATCGAACGGCTCGCCGCGGCGATCGACGAGGCCCGCCGGGCCACGGACCCCGGCCCGGTGGTGCCCGTGCACGGGGACCTCTACGAGGCGAACCTGCTCGTCGGCCCGGCCGCAGGCGGGACGTTCGGCCCGGTGACCGGGGTGCTCGACGTCGACGCCGTGGGCCCCGGCCACCGGGTGGACGACCTCGCCTGCCTGGTGGCCCACCTGGCGGTCCTGCCCACGGTCCACGACAGCTACGGGCACGCGCCGGTCGCCGCGCGGCGCCTGCTCGCCGGCTTCGACGCGGCCGTGGACCCGGCCGCGCTGCGGGTGCGCTGCGCCGGGGTGGCCCTGTCCCTGGTGGCCGGCGCCCGCCGCTCGGGCGGCCCGCCGGACCGGGCCCGGCGCCGGCTGGAGATCGCGGAGGAGTTCCTCGGCGCGCGGCGGTTCTCGGGCGCGGACGGCTGACACGGGACGGATGACTGACACGGTGCCAGGAAGCACCGGCGCGCGGCCGTTCCGGGCCCCGCGGACCGGGCTCGCGGCGGGCGCCGGTCCTGGTCAGTACCGGGGGGAGCGGGCGTCCGTCCGGGCCGTGACCGGCAGCGCCCCGGCGGCCTCCGCGACCGGTGACCCGGAGGCGCTGTAGGGCCGCACGAACCGGACCGGGGTGCCGTTGATGTCGGTGAGGTGGCCGGCCCAGGCCAACCGGTAGAGCTCCCGCAGGTCACCGAGGTCCTCGTCCGTGAGCTTGCTCATCGGCCCGTAGTTCATGATCGAGAACGGGCTGTGCGTCCCGAAGACCTCCGAGGGCCACGGCTTCTCGAAGTTCGCCGCGAAGAAGTGCCGCAGCCCGAAGACGTGGCCGAACTCGTGGATCATCGTCTCGATCTGCTCCTCGTGGGACTGCTCGAACATCGTGGGGTAGACGGTCAGCTCGTGCCGGCCCCCGTCCGGGAAGAACGCGCTGGCCAGGACGCAGCCCTCCGGGGTGCAGTCCGCGGCGTTGCGCAGCACCACCTCGAAGTCCCACAGGTCGGGGTCGTGGGTGAACCGGACCGGTGCGGCCGAGCTCCACCGCACCAGGGCCTCGCTCATGAGCCCGCCGACGATCGACCGGCTCTCCTGCGGGTCGGGGGCGAGCGCGAAGCTGCGCTCCTGGAAGCGCCACTTCAGCATCGACCCCGGCTGCCACAGGGGGATGAACCCCTCGGTGGCGTCGACCACGATCCTGCTCGGGGGCCGCCCTCCCGGCGTGGCGTGCCCCCTCCCCTCGGTGGCGCAGACGAACCCCTCCGCGATGAGGTGGACCAGGTCTTCGGTCGTCGGTGCCATGGCTCTTCCTCGCCTCGAACGTCGTTCCCGGGTGGTCCTGCGTGCCTCCGGCCCCCGGAGGCCGGTCGGTGCGGTCCGGCGGCGGTCCGGCGGCGGTGGCGGGCCGGCGCCGCGCCACCGCCGTCGTCGTTCCTCCGGCGCCGGGGCCTACTCCCTGGTGTCCTCCAGGCGGTAGGCGTCCGAGAAGTCCAGCTCCCAGACCGCTCCGCCGCCGACGGCGCCGAACGGGTTCTGGGGGCCCTCCGCGATCCCCTCGGCCGGAGCCACGCTGTTGACCGAGGCGTAGACCTGGCCGTGCCGCCCGGTCGCCAGACCGGCCGGCAGGGGCACGTCGATCGCGTACCGTGCCGCGTCCTCGTGGTGCCGGTGCAGGACCACCACCTGGCCGGGGACCTGCCCCGGGCTCGGCGGCGCCTCCGCCGCCGGGGTCTCCCCCGGAGGCATGGGCGGCGTGGGCCCGAACAGCTGCGAGACGTACAGGTGGCCGCGGTCCACCGCCACGCCGGTGACCGCGGTGAAGCCGTCCCAGCGGCCGAGCGCGGTGCCGTCCGCGGAGAACTGCACGACCGCGCCCTCCCCCGGACGGACCGATCCCAGCCCGCCCACGTAGACGTTGCCGTGCTCGTCGGCGGTGAGGGACGTGGGCACGAACTCGGCCGGGCCCTCCGGGTCGTCCGTGCCGTCGGGCAGGGCGGTGGTCGGCCAGGTGGCCCACGCGGTGATCTCGTACTCCGGCGGCGCGTCCTCCGTGGCGGTGGAGAAGTCCGGCTCCACCTTCCACACGGTGTTCGCGCCGGCGTCGGCCACGAGCGCGTAGCCGTCCGGCGAGACCTCGTCGTCCTCGTCCACGTACAGGACCGCGTACGGGTTGGAGTCGATCTGCGCGCCGTCCGGGTTGAGCTCCTCCTCGGCCGCCTGCAGATCGGCGTACGCGAGCAGGTATTCCTCCCCGTTCTCCTCGGTGCCCGCCACGAGCATCGACGCGCCGCGCGCCTCGAACACCGACAGGTCGAGCCGCTCGGGGTCGTAGCCCGCGACGATGTACTGACCGTCCACGTCCGTGGCGTCCGCGCCGCCGGGCCCCTCCGCGAAGGACGCGTCCGGCGCCGCCACGGACAGCAGGCCCTCGACCACGGTCGACACCGCGGGCGCGTCCCGGTGCGGATCCTCGATCAGGGTGACGGCGCCGGTCGGCCCCGCGCACCGCTCGGCGACGCAGTCCGGGCCGCCGCGGCCGGCCTCGACCACCACCAGGTTCCCGTCCTGGTCCCAGTTCAGCTGCCGCGGGTTGTCCAGGCCCTCCGCGACCACGCGCGGCCCGTCCGGCCGGTCGTCCCCGTGCGCGAACGCCGCCGGCACCGGCCCCGCCAGCACCACCACCGCCGTGACCACGCCTGCTCCGAGTCCCTGTCCTGTCATGACCCACCCCCGGTCGGATCCACCCGCGCGCCCGCCACGCGACAGCCCCAGGCTAGGACCGCGATCCCGCTCCCACGGGGAACGGTCCGCAACCGTGACCACCTCTTCACCTACGCACGGGTACATGGCGGACCGCCGTCACACTGGGCCGCGTCTTGACTCCGTCCCTGCCCGGGCGTGGACTCGGGACCATGGAGACCCTGCCGGTGCCCCGCACCTCGCCCGTCCCGTTCCTCCGCCGCCTGCCGATCCTGCTGACCTTCCTGACCCTGCTGGCCACCGCGCTCGCGGGCCTCCTGCTCACCGCCCCCGCCGCGGGGGCCGCCGAGATCCGCGGCGAGGAGAACGTGGTGGTGGCGGCCGACGAGGTCGTGGACGACGACCTGTACGTGACCGGCGGGGACGTGGTGGTCGACGGCACCGTGCGCGGCGACCTGCTGGTGGCCGCCGGGACGGTGACGATCAACGGCACGGTCGAGGGGGACCTGATGGCCGCGGCCCAGACCGTGGTGATCGAGGGCACCGTGGGCGACGACGCCCGCGTGGCCGGCCAGGTGCTCCGCCTCGGCGAGCAGGCCCGGGTGGCCGACGACCTGGTCACGGCCGGCTACAGCCTGGAGGCCCGCCCCGGCGCCGAGATCGGCGGGGACGTCCTGCTCGGCGCGTACCAGGCCCTGCTGGCCGGCACGGTCGAGGGCGAGGTGACCGCCGGGGCCGCCGCGCTCGCCCTGGCCGGTGCGATCGGCGGGGACGTGCAGGCGGACGTGGGTTCCGCAGACGAGGTGGGGGCCGTCTGGGCGCCCACCACCGGGGTGGCCGTGCCGCGGGTGGAGCCCGGGCTGACCCTGACCGACGAGGCCCGCCTGGACGGGAGCCTGTCCTACCGGTCCGGGACGGAGGCCGCGATCGCCCCGGGCGCCGAGATCGCCGGGGAGGTCGTCTACGAGCAGGTCGTGGTCGAGGAGGAGCCGGCCGGGCCCGCCGGGCCGCTCGCGCTGCTGCTCGCCGGGCTGCGCCTGTTCGTAACCCTGTTCCTGGTCGGGCTGCTCGCCCTGTGGCTGCTGCCCCGGGCCGTGACCGGGGCGGCGCGCACGCTCCGGGCCCGGCCCTGGCTCAGCCTCGGCTGGGGCGCGCTGACGATCGCGGGGACGGCCGTGGCCGTGCTCGCCGTGCTCGTCGTGTCGATCCTGCTGGCCGTCGCCCTGGGCTGGATGACCCTCGCCGGGCTGGCCGCCGCGGTCGTGACCACGGCCGTGGTGCTGGACCTCGTGCTGGTCCTGGGCCTGGTGCTCGCCGTAGCCCTGCTGGCCCCGGTCGTAGTGGGCTTCACCGCGGGCGGGCTCCTGCTCCGGGACAAGGCACCGGCGAGCTTCGGCAAACGGGTGCTCGCCCTGGCCCTCGGCCTCCTGGTCTACGTGCTGCTGCGGGCCGTGCCCTTCCTGGGTCCCGTCGTCGGCCTGCTCGTGGCGCTGCTCGGCCTCGGCGCCCTCGTGGTGTGGGCCTGGGACGCCGCCCGCCGCTCCCGCGCGCGCCGGCGCGCGGACCAGGGCCGGGACCACGGACTCGACCGCGGCCGGAGCGGCGACGCCGGGTCGTGGCCCGGCGGCCCCCAGCACGCCGATCCCCGGCACGACGGTCCGCAGTCCCCCGGTGCGTGGCGGGACGGCTCCCAGCGGGACGGCTCCCCGTCCGCCGGTTCGTGGCAGGACGGCCCCGGCCGCACCGGTTCCGAGCAGGCCGGTCCCGGGCACGCGCCGCCGGGACCGCCGGAACAGCACCGGCCGCCGTGGGCCGGCGAGCGCCCGGGGCGGCAGCTCCCCCCGGAGCCGCCGCGCTGAGCCTCAGCCCACCGGGAGCGAGAGCACCTCGAGGGCGGCCCGCAGCTTCGTGGAGGACGTGTGGACCGTGTACGGGAAGTACACGACCTCCACGCCCACCGCCGCGAACTCCCGCTCGAGCCGCTCCCCCTTCGGGGTGCCGCGCCAGTCGTCGCCCTTGAAGAACACGTCGAAGCGCAGCTGCCGCCAGGTGTCCAGCTTGTCCAGCAGCACCTCGGCGTGGATCTGGTCCACGTAGCGGATGTGCTCGACGATCTCCATCCGCTCGCGCAGGGAGACCACGGGCCGGTGGCCCTTGGTGATCTCGATCAGGTCGTCCGAGACGACCCCGGCGATCAGGTGGTCGCAGTGCATCCTGGCCTGGCGCAGGATGTTCAGGTGCCCCACGTGGAACAGGTCGAACGCCCCGGCCGCGTACCCCACGCGCGGTGCGTGCTTGTCGGTGCTCATGTCAGTCATTCCCCCCTCGGGATCCTGCCGGGGCCTCCTCAGCCCCGGCCCGGTGGACCGCCCGGACTGCGCCGGAGGTCCCTCTCGGTCTGCTCGCCGCGAGCACCTCGGGTGCGCGGCGGAAATCTGTGGGCCCGCCCGCCCGCAGCGGACGGGCAGGTGTCGGTCTAGCCGGACGTCTGCCCGGCGGGCACCGGGGCGGCGGCCGCCGCGGGGCGGCGAGCGGCGCGGCGGCGGTGGTGCCAGCGGGCCACGGGCTCCTCCACGCACCACCAGCAGGCGATGCCGGCCGCCGTGCCGACCAGCACGCGCAGGGCCACCCCGGCCGGCCCCGGCAGCTCCCCGAACACCGCGCTCAGCGCGTGCCCGGCGCCCAGGTGGAGCAGATAGATGCTGTAGCTTGCCAGCCCCAGCAGCTGGATCGGCTTCCACCGCATCCCCGCCAGGACCCGGATCCCGATCCGGCCGGTGGGCCCGTGCAGGCCCCAGAGCACCACCAGGCAGGCCGCCACCGCCTGGGCCGTGTAGCGGACAGTCTCGCGGAAGAGCTCGTCCCGGATCAGCAGCGAGGCCAGGTAGAGCAGCACCGCCAGCACCAGGACCCAGTCCCGGCCCCACCACGCGGGGGCGTTAGCAACGGGCTCCCCGGGCGCACGCTCCCCGGTGGCACGGGCGTACCAGACGGCGGCGAGCACCCCGATCGCGATGGCCTCGAGCCGGGTGTCCGTGCCGAAGTAGATCCGGTCCGCACTCGCCCCGCCCAGGTGCAGGGCCACCCGCGCGCCCGCCGAGGCGAGCGCGGCGGTCCCCGCCAGCACCGCCAGCGCGGTGGCCGGGCGGCGCCGGCCCACGAGCAGCAGCCAGATCAGCGCGAACGCCACGTAGAACTGCTCCTCGATGGACAGGCTCCACACCACGATCGAGCCGGGCAGGACGTCCACCTGGGAGTCGGTGTAGCGCCAGTTGAAGAAGAAGAAGACCTGCCCCAGGAAGTCCCCGAGGCTCACCGGCCGCACCAGCCACGCGTACAGGGCGGTGGGCAGCACCAGGGCCACCAGCAGCGGCGGGGCCAGCTTCAGGGCCCGCCGGCGGTAGAACCCCGCGATGTCGAAGCCCCCGGTGCGCCGGTGCTCCTTGAGCACCAGGTGCGTGATGATGAACCCGGAGATGACGAAGAAGATCGTCACCCCGCTGCCCCCCGGCACCACCTCGAGCCCCGCGTGCGCGAGCACCACGAGCATCACCGCGGCGGCCCGCATCGCGTCGAGGTGCGCGAACTGCCGCACGGGCAGCTGCGCCCTCGGACGCCGGCGCGCCCCTGCCGGAACCGGTCCTGATGTCTCCCCCGCCACAACGTCTCCCTGCGTTCGCCGGACGCCGCGCTCCCCCGAGCCGCGGCCGTCCCGTGCTGCGTCCGGACCCCCGTTTGCTCGAGGGAATTCCGGTGATCGCCTCACCCTACTGCGGAGAAACCCGCGTTTGCATCTGATAATCCGGGTCACAAAAGGGGACATCGGATTCCGTTCCCGATCGTTAACGCCGGGGTTAGACTCCATGCGATCCAATGAATCCGGGCGGGGGGTCGTCCGGAACGCCGCGGGGGTCCCTCGACCCACAACCTGCGGCGGATCACCGCGGCGCCGGCCACTCGGCGCCGGAAGTTCAGATCTGGGGGGAGCTGACATGATCCTTGACCTGTCGTGCACATCGAGCACTCGAGGTCCCACTGCCCGAACAGCCCGCACGGTGCTGGGCGGGCTCCTGCTCGCCGGCGTCCTGACCGGCTGCGGCACCGCCGGCGCCACGGACGACCCGGCGGCCGACGCCCTCGAGGCGTCCACCGTGGTGGAGCTGGAGACGCCGCAGGAGGTCCGCGCCAAGGACCTGCCCTCGGCGGCGCCCGTGGCCGCGGACGCGCCCGAGGTCGAGCAGATCGAGGCGGTGCTCGAGGCCCAGGAGGCCTTCGTCCCGTCCGACCGCCCGGCCCCGGCGGACCCCGCCAACCCGGAGTCCTCCGCCGAGCTCGGCGGCGCGAACGATCCCGCCGAGCTGGACCCGGCCGCCGTCGCGGCGGCCGAGGAGAACGCCGCCGGCGCCGCCCTCCAGGAGGTCCTCGCGTCCCTGGCCGAGTTCGAGCACCAGGGCTGGGAGCAGCGCGGAGCGCCCGTCGTCGTCGGCGATCCCGTCTCCGCCCCGCTGCCCACGGACGACGGCGAGGCCGTGCGCGTCACCGTCTGCCTGGACTCCTCCGAGGTCACCGTCGTGGACCGCGACGGCGTGGTCGTCAGCGGCAAGCAGAAGGACCGCAGGGTCCTGCACAACTACGACCTCTTCCGCCAACCGGGCCAGTCCTGGCAAGTCGTCCAGCACGGCTTCCCCGACGACCCGACCTGCTGATCCGTCCGCACGAACCTGTTGAGGAACCACACCATGGGAAACACGAACACCCCGCCCCGGGCGGACAGGAGCCGGCGCCGTGCGCGCACGGCCCGCACCAAGGCGTCCCTGGGCATCGGCACCGTGCTGGCCGTCGCAGCGACGCTGCTGACCTCCGTCCCGGTGGGCGCAGCCGAGGCGCCGCCGGTGGACGGCAAGTCCGCGGCCTCGGCCGCGGCGTCCTGCTGGGAGATCAAGCAGAAGGACCCGAAGTCCGCCTCCGGCGTCTACTGGCTGGTCACCCCGGCCATGACCGCGCCCGAGCAGTTCTACTGCGACCAGGTGACCGACGGCGGCGGCTGGGTCCTCGTGGGCCGCGGCCGCAACGACTGGAAGGAGTACTACCAGGGCGTGGGCACGCCCAAGGACGTCTCCTCCACGGTCTCGGGCACCGCGGCCTTCGCGCCCAAGCAGCTGCCCTCCGAGACGGTCGACGAGCTCCTGAACGGGCAGCGGCCCGACTCCCTCGAGGACGGCATCCGGATCCGCCGGGCCCGTGACGCCGGGGGCACCACCTGGCAGGAGGGGCGGATGAAGATCTCCGCCAAGCCGTACTGGAACTGGACGTTCGGCTCCCGCACCCCGGTCACCTCCTTCTCCCTGGTCTACGGCACCGGGGTGGCCTCCGGGACCACCGGCACCACCAACGACTTCGGCACGAACACCGGCACCGCCCGCGTGCGCTTCCAGGACGTCACCGAGACCAGCTGGCAGCGCGGCTTCCGCTACGGCGACGGCGTGACCGGCAGCAACACCAGCACCACCTACCTGTGGACGCCCACCGCCGGCGGGAAGGGTGCCATCCCCTTCACCCAGATGTACCTGCGGCCCAAGGTCACCCAGCAGGCCTTCACCGGCAAGGCGATCCCGGACTCCGGCACCGCCGCGGCCGCCCAGCGGGCCCTGCCCAACAGCGGCGCCGAGCCCACGAAGTGGGGTGCCGTGGAGCGCGCCGACGGACAGGGTGAGGAGATGAACACGGAGGTGCAGGCCTTCGAGCAGATCGGGAGCACGGTCTTCGCCGGCGGCAACTTCAAGGCGATGCAGCGCAACGCGGCCGGCACCGGGCGCGTTGCCCAGTCCTACCTGGCGGCCTTCGACGTCAACACCGGCGAGCTGCGCACCGACTTCCGCCCGGTCTTCAACGGCCAGGTGAAGGCCCTCGCCGAGCTGCCGAACAACCGGCTGGCCGTGGGCGGGCGCTTCAGCACGGTCAACGGCGTGAGCGCCCCCGGCTTCGTGGTGCTCGACTCCACGACCGGCAAGGTCGACACCGCCTGGAACCTCAAGGTGGAGAACCTGCTGACCGGCGGCGTCCTGCAGGTCCGGACGCTGGACGTGCAGGGCGACCACCTGTACCTCGGCGGGGCCTTCACCCACCTCAGCGGCGGGCAGGAGACCGGGCGTGTCTACGCCCGGTCCGGCGCCCGCGTGAAGATCTCCACGCGCACCCCGGACGCCGGCTGGAACCCGGAGTTCAACGGCACCGTGACGAGCGTGGACGCCTCCGCGAAGGGCGACCGGCTCTACGCGGCCGGGTACTTCAACCAGTCCCAGGGCGCCTCGGCGTTCCGCCTGGCAGCGGTGCGCACCACCGCCGGCGCCCCGCTGGACACCTGGACGTGGGAGCCGTCCGTGCCCGTGGACTACGCCAACCCCGGCCAGACGGCCTTCCAGCTCGCCGTGCGCGAGCAGGGGAACACCGTCTGGGCCGGCGGCGCCGAGCACTCGATGTTCGGCTACGACCGCTCCACCTTCCAGCGCACCTCCTGGGGCATCACCTCCCTGGGCGGTGACATCCAGGCGATCACCTCCACCGACGACACCGTCTACGGCGCCTGCCACTGCTTCCACTGGTTCAACGCCGGCGCCACCAAGTGGATCAAGGCCGGGGGCAACACCCAGCCCGTGACCGTGGCCGACCGAATCAACGCGATCGGCGCGTGGGACGCCGCCGGCGGCAAGTACCTGCCCGGCTTCAACCCGGACATCAAGGGCTTCGGCGGCTGGGGCGTGTGGGCCACCCTCGTGGACAGCAACGGAGTCCTGTGGACCGGCGGCGACATCAACCGCAGCGTCTCCACCTCCGGCTCCGCGCAGTGGTCGGGCGGCTTCCTCCGCTTCGCCCCGCGGGACGCCAAGGCCCCGGCCGCGCCCACGGGCCTGAAGGTCGCCCGGGACGGCGACTCCGCCGCCCTCTCCTGGACGGCGGCCCCCGAGTCCGGCGTGACCTACCAGGTGCTGCGCAACGACCGGCCCATCGGCACCGCCACGGGCACCAGCCTGAAGGTCCCGCACGTGGACGCCGCCCGGTACGCGGTGCGCGCGGCGGACGCCGCGGGCAACGTCTCCGCCTCCACCCCGGTGGTGGTGGCCGGCTCGCAGCCTGCCCCGGAGCCGCAGCCCGAGCCCGCGCCCGGCACGAGCACCCTGATCGCCGAGGGCGCCACGTGGAAGTACCACCACAACCGCGACGTCTCGCCCGGGGCGAACTGGACGGCCGCCGACTACGACGACTCCTCCTGGAAGCAGGGCTCGGCCGTGCTCGGCTGGAACGACGCCTCGGTGAAGACCACGCTCGTGGCCGACGGCACCCGCCCGATCGTCACCCAGTTCCGCAAGACCGTGGACGTGGCCGACGCCTCCAAGGTGGCCAAGCTGACCCTCACCACCCGCGCCGACGACGGTGTGGTCGTCTTCGTCAACGGCAAGGAAGTGGTCCGCTCCAACGTCGCCGAGGGCTCGCTCGAGGACACGCCGTGGGCGCTGTCCGCGCGCCGGACTGCCACCGCGGTGGCCGAGCCGGTCGTGGTCGAGGTGCCCGGATCGGCGCTGAAGACCGGCAAGAACGTGATCTCCGCCCAGATGCACTCCAGCTGGACGAACACTACCGACGCCACCTTCGACCTCTCCGCGGTGGTCACCGCCGGCACGCAGCCGGCGCCCCCGGCGGAGGAGGAGCCGCCGGCCGAGGAGCCGCCCGCGGAGGAGCCCCCGGCCGACGAGCCGGCCGGTCCCAACACGCTGGTCGCCGAGGGCGCCACGTGGAAGTACCACCACGACCGCGCCAACCCGCCGGCCGGCGACTGGGCCGGCACCGGCTTCGACGACGCCGCGTGGAAGCAGGGCTCGGCCGTGCTCGGCTGGGGCGACGCCTCGGTGAAGACCACGCTCGTGGCCGACGGCACCCGCCCGCTCACCACCTACTACCGCAAGGAGGTGGACGTGGCGGACGCCTCCGAGGTGGCGAAGCTGACCCTCACCACCCGCGCCGACGACGCCGTGGCGGTCTACGTCAACGGCAAGGAGGTCGCCCGGGACAACCTGCCCGACGGCGACCTCGGCCCCGGCACCTACGCGACGGCCCCGCGCCGGACGGCCACCGCGGTGGCCGACCCGGTCGTGGTCGAGGTGCCCGGATCGGCGCTGAAGACCGGCAAGAACGTGATCGCCGCCGAGGTGCACTCCAACTGGACGAACACCACCGACGCGACCTTCGAGCTCTCCGCGGTCGTCACCCCCGGCACGCAGCCGGCGCCGCCGGCGGAGGAGTCCCCGGCCGAGGAGCCGGACGCGCTGGTCGCCGAGGGCGCCACCTGGCGGTACCACCACGACCGGGCGAACCCTCCGGCCGGCGACTGGGCCGGCACGGCGTTCGACGACGCCGCGTGGAAGCAGGGCTCGGCCGTGCTCGGCTGGGGCGACGCCTCGGTGCGGACCACGCTCGTGGCCGACGGCACCCGCCCGCTGACCACGTACTACCGCCGGTCCCTGGACGTGGCCGACGTCTCCAAGTACGGGAAGCTCACGCTCACCACCCGGGCCGACGACGCCGTGGCGGTCTACGTCAACGGCAAGGAGGTCGTCCGGGACAACCTGCCGGACGGCGACCTGGGCCCCGGGACCTACGCGCTGGCGCCGCGCCGGACGGCCACCGCGATGGCCGCCCCGGTCGTGGTCGAGATCCCCGCGTCGGCGCTGCGCAACGGCAAGAACGTGATCGCCGCCGAGGTGCACTCCAACTGGACGAACACCACCGACACGACCTTCGACCTCGAGCTCGTGCCCAGCACGGAGGCGAACGCCTGATGAGCACCACCGACACCGCCGCCCCGCGGCACCGTCCGAGCTACGAGGAGGCCCTGGCCGGGCTGCGCGCGGCGCAGAAGCCCGGCCAGGGGGTCCCGGCGTACACCCGGTGGGTGAACCGCCCGCTGGCCCGCTACGCCGCCGCGCGGGCCGCCGCGGCGGGGCTGACCCCCAACGGGGTGACCGCCCTCAGCGCGGTCCTCTCCGCGGCGGGGCTGGTCGTGCTCGTGGCGGCCCCGCCCACCCCGGCCACGGGCGTCGTCGTCGCCCTGCTCCTCGCCGCCGGCTACGTCCTGGACTCCGCCGACGGGCAGGTGGCCCGGCTCACCGGCACCGGCTCGCCGGCCGGGGAGTGGCTCGACCACGTGGTCGACTCGATCCGGACCCCCGCGCTGCACCTGGCCGTGGCGGCCGCCGCCCTGCTGCACCCCGGCCCGAGGCGTTCCCGGCAGCGGCCCTCGCGGTGCTCGCCGCGCTGTTCGTGCTCGTGGAGGTCGGCCAGTTCATGAGCCAGATCCTCGCCGAGCAGCTGCGGCGCAAGGGCGGGATCGCCGGGCCGCCCGCGGGCGGGACGCTGCGCTCCTTCCTCAACCTGCCCACCGACGCGGGGGTCACCTGCTGGATCTTCCTCCTCTGGGGGCTCCCCGCGCTCTTCCTGCCCGCCTACGCGATCCTGCTGGCCGCCCTCGCGGCGATCAGCGCGGTCTCCATGCGGCGCAAGTACCTGGGGCTGACCGCACGGCCCGCCGCCACCGACCCGGACGCCGACGCCGTCGGCGCCCTCCCGACCGACAGGAGCACCCGCCATGTCCGCTGACGTCCTCGCCCCGGCCCCGGCCACGACCGCCGCCACCGCCGCAGGCTTCCGCACCGCCCACCCGTCCGTGTCCGTCCTGATCGCCACCGCCGGGCGGCCCGAGATGCTCCGCGAGGCGGTCCGCGCGATCGTCGAGCAGGACTACGCCGGCCCGCTCCAGGTCGTCGTGGTCTTCGACCGGATCGAGGTCGACCCGCTCACGGACGTGGAGGTCCCGGCCGGCGTGGAGCTGCGCACCGTGCCCAACACCCGGTCCCCGGGCCTGGTGGGCGCCCGCAACACGGGCATCCACGCGGCCACCGGGGAGATCATCGCCTTCTGCGACGACGACGACGTGTGGGTCCCGCGCAAGCTCACCCGGCAGGTGGCGCACTGGCACCGGCACCCGGAGGCCTCCGCGATCGCCGGCGCGATCGACATCGTCTCCCACGAGCGCACCATCCGGCGCGTCCCGCAGGCCGTGGCCACCTTCCCGGAGCTGCTGGCCGACCGGATGATGGAGATCCACCCCTCGGCGCTGATCTGCCGCCGCGCCGACCTGTACGGGCCCGTGGGCCTCGTCGACGAGGACCTGCCGTCCTCCTACGGCGAGGACTACGACCTGCTGCTGCGCCTGGCCCGGCACGCCCCGGTGCACTCCGTGCCCGAGACCGTGCTGACCGTGCGCTGGGACCGGCCCTCCTTCTTCCGCCAGCAGTGGGGGGACATGGCGGACGCCCTGACCTACATGCTGCGCAAGTTCCCCGAGTTCGAGACCTCCGACCAGGGCACGGCCCTGATGGCCGGCCAGGTCGCGTTCGCCCACGCCGCCCGCGGCGACCGCCGGGAGGCGGTCCGGTGGGCGCGGGCGGCGCTGCGCCGGAACCGCGGCCAGCTGCGGGCGTGGGGCGCCCTGGCCGTGGCGACCGGCGCGGTCAGCGCCGAGCGGCTGCAGAACGCCGTGTCCTTCTTCGGCAGAGGGGTGTGAGGCGGCCGTGGCGCTCCTGAGCCCCTCGGTGGTGCGGCCGGCCCCGGTCCGCCGCACCACCGGCGTCCTGCCCGCCTGGCCGCTGCTGGTCCTGTTCTGGGGGCTGCCGCTGATCTGGGCCTCCGGCGCCCTGCAGTTCGCCCCGGCGCTGCTCGCCGTGGTCATGCTCTTCCTGCTCGTGCTCCACCGCTCGGTGACGGTCCCGTGGCCGGCCTGGCTGCTGGTGGTGTTCCTGCTGTGGATGGCGGCGAGCTCGGTGCAGATCGAGGGGTTCGGCTCCTGGATGGGCTTCGCGCTGCGCTGGGTCAACATCTGCGCCGCGCTGATCTACTTCGTCTACTACTGGAACGCCCGGGAGACCCTGGACCACCGGCGGTTCCTGCGGGCCGCCGTGGTCGCGTGGGCCACGCTCGTGGGACTGGGCCTGCTGACGTTCGTGATCCCCGAGGCGCGGCTGACCACGCCGATCGGCCTGCTGCTGCCGGAGGGCATCACCTCCAACGCGCTGGTGCAGAACTTCTTCTTCCCGCCCCTGGCGGAGGTCCAGCTCCCCTGGGGCGCGCCCGAGCCGTACAACCGGCCGGCCGCACCGTTCCCGTACACCAACGGGTGGGGCTCCGGGTTCGTGCTCCTCACGCCCCTGGTCCTCGCCTACCTCACCACCGTCCGCTTCCGCGCCCGGCACCTGCTGATCGTGGCCGGGCTGGTGGCCTCGCTCGCCCCGGCCGTGGCGACCACCAACCGGGGCATGTTCCTCGGCATCGCGGTGGCGCTGGGCTACGTCATGGTCCGGATGGTCCTGCGGGGCCGGATCGGGGTGGCCCTGGCCGGGGTCGCCGGCACGGCCGCCGTCGGCGGGTGGCTCGTGGCCAGCGGCGCCGTCGAACGGATCCTGGGCCGCCAGGAGTACAGCGACAGCACGGGCACCCGCTCCGACCTGTACCGGGACACGTTCCTGGCCACCCTGGACTCCCCGCTGCTCGGCTACGGGGCGCCGCTGTACGACGAGACCGTCGGCATCGAGATGGGCACCCAGGGCTACGTCTGGACCCTCATGTTCTGCTACGGGCTCGTGGGCCTGGGCCTGTTCGTGGCCTACCTGCACGGGACCACGCTGCTGACGCTGAAGGTCCGCACCACCACCGGGCTGCTCGTGCACTCCGCGCCCGTGGCCGCGTGCCTGTTCTTCACCTACTACGGCCTCGACGCGGTGCAGTTCATCCTGATCAGCCTGAGCCTGGCCGTGCTGCTGCGCTCCCGGCGCTACGGGGAGGGGCTGTGAGCGCGCAGCCGCTGGCGCGCTCGGGCTCGCTGACCTTCGCCTTCGTGGTCACCGGCGCGGGCCTCGCCTTCGCCGCCACGCTGGTGGTCTCCAACGCCTCGGGCGCGGCGGCGGCCGGTCAGTTCTTCCAGGTGGTGGCCGTGCTGGCGATCGCCACCACCCTGTCCACCTTCGGCGCCGACACCGGGCTGGTGCGGGCGGTCCCCGCCCTCACCGCCCGGGGCCAGGGCGCCGCGGTGGCCGGGGTGCTGCGGATCGCGGCCCGGCCGGTGCTCGTGCTCGCCGCGGGCGTCGCCGCCACCGCGGCCGTGCTCACGCTCGTGCCCGGGGCCCTGCCCGACGGCGTGGGCCCCGCCGTGCTGCTCGCCGCACCCTTCCTCGTGCTGGGCGCCGTGCTCAACCTCGCCTTCGGCGCACTGCGCGGGCTGCACCGGGTGCCGACCTTCTCCTTCCTGCAGAACGTGGTGCTGCCCTCGCTGCGGGTGCTCGGCGTCCTCGCCGTCGTCGTCGCCGGCGGCGGGCTGCTCGCCCTCACGGCGGCGTGGACGGCACCGGTCGCCGTGGTCGCCGTGCTCGCCCTCCTGCTGCTGCGCCGCTGTCTCCGGGACCTGCGCGACCGGCCCGGGGCCGCTCCCCCGCCGGAGCCGGACCAGCAGCGGCGGGCGTTCTGGTCCTTCTCCTCCGCCCGCGGCGTGACCGCCTTCGTCGAGGCGCTGCTCGAGTGGCTCGACGTGCTGCTCGTGGCCGCGTTCCTGGGCCCCGCCGCGGCGGGCGTCTACGGCGTGGTCAACCGGTGCATCCGGGTGGGCGCCATGCTCGACCACACCGCGCGCATGGTCACCGGCCCGTCCATCAGCGCCGCGCTGGCGGTCGACGACCTCGCCACCGCCCGCTCCGTGTTCACCCGCACCACCGCCGTGCTCGTGGCCGGCGCCTGGCCCTTCTACCTCACCCTGCTGCTGTTCGGGCCGGTGGTCCTGTCCTTCTTCGGCGAGGGCTTCGAGTCCGGCTACCCCGCGATGCTCGTCATCGCCACCGCCATGCTCCTGGCCGTCTCGGCCGGCGGCGTGCAGTCCCTGCTGCTGATGGCCGGGCGCAGCCGGTGGCAGCTGATGAACAAGTCCGCGGCCCTGGCCGTGGCCGTGGCCCTGAACCTGTGGCTGATCCCGCAGTGGGGCCTCGTGGGAGCCGCCACGGCGTGGGCGGCGTCGGTGCTCACCGACACGGGGCTGGCCCTGTTCCAGTCCGTGCGGCTGCTCGGCATCGCCCCGCGCTGGTCCGTGGTCGGCGCCATCGCCGCGGCCGCGGCCGTGCTCACGGGCGGGGGCGGGCTGGCCGTCCGCGCCCTGCTCGGCACCACCACCACCGGCCTGCTCGTCCACCTCGCGCTGACCGGCCTGCTCGTGGCCGGCGCCGGGGCGGTCCTCGTGCTCCGCGGCCGCGCCGCCGTCCGGGGGACGGACGCCGAGGCGTGTGGTCCGAAGAGACCACGGGATCACCGGGTCCTGCTGTGGTCCCGATGAGTTTGCATCTGTAACATTTCAATCGATCGACATCGGAATCAGGACGCGGCCGGCCGGGCTGGACCCGGCAGCGCTTCCCGGGGCCGGGGTCGGCGATCCGCCGGGGGGCGGACGCCGGGCGCGGCTGCTCCATCCGAGACGACCCGCGATCCACCAGGGGGGAAATCCACATGAGTGAGACTCTGAACACCATCGGCGCCGAACGGCGCCGAACCCAGGACGACACCGTCCGGGCCCGGCCGAACCGGCCGGAGCCGGCGGACCCGACGCCCGCGTGGCGCCGCGTCCTGCACCGGTGGCCCACGATCCTCAGCACCTGGCTCGTCGTGCTGGCCGCCGCCCTCGTGGCGGGCCTGCTGTGGCCGCCGACCTACCAGGCGACCGCCTCGATGACCGTCACGCCGAGCGCGGTGAACCCGCTCACCGGCGACTCCGGCTTCGAGGAGGTCGAGATGCAGACGGAGATGGCCACGATGGCCTCGCAGCGCATCACCCTGCGGGCCGCCGCCCTGCTGCAGGACGTCCCCGTCGAGGAGGCCGACCCCGCGCTGGCCGAGGACCTGCTCGAGCGGCTCTCGACCACCGCCCCGGACGACACCCAGGTGCTCCGCGTGACAGTGACCGGCGACGACCCGAACCAGGCCGCCGAGCGCGCCAACGCCCTGGCCACCGCCTACCTCGCCGACCGCGGGGAGGACGTGCAGACCACCGCCGACGACACGCTGAAGCGCATCGACGAGTCCATCGCCGGCCTCGAGCGCAGCGACGACGACTCCTCCAGCCTGCGGCAGCTGCGCGAGCAGCGCACCGCCCTCGCCCTCATCGCCCCGACGCCGGGCCGCGTGATCAGCGAGGCCACGCCGCCGCAGGAGCCCTCCTCGGCCGGCATCCCGCTCTTCGTGGCCGGCGGCGTGGTGGGCGGCCTGGTCCTCGGCGCCCTCGCCGGGGCGTTCCGGGAGCGCGCCGACCGCAGCGTGCGCCGGCCCGACCGGCTCGCCGACGGGACCGGTTCGCCCGCCGTGGTGCTGAACTCCGTGGACGACGAGGACGGCGCACTCGAGCTGCTGCGCCGGCTCTCCCAGGACGAGGACCGCGCGGTGCCGCGGCCCGGCTCCCGGATCGCCGTGCACTCGGCCCTGCCCGGACAGGCCACCGTGGTCGTCCAGGCCCTGGACGCCGTCGTCTCCTCGTGGGGCGGCACCGTGGAGGTCGTGGACACCCGCACCCTCACGGACGCCGTGGGCCCGCTGGGCGACACCGACTGGCTGGGCATGGACGACACCACGCCCTCGCTGCTCGTGGCCACGGTCCCGCCCCGCGCGGGTGCCGCCGAGCTCGCCGCCCTGACCGACCGGGTGGACGGCGTGGTTCTGGCCGTGGAGCCCCGGGGCCGGCTGCGCCGGTTCCAGGAGCGCTTCGAGCGGCTCAGCGGCCGCGGCGCCGCCGTGGTCCCCGCGTTCGTGGTGCAGCGCCAGGTGCGCCCGGGCACGGACGCCGCGCCGGCCCGGGACGCCGCGCCGCAGCACCGCTGATCGTCCGCCGGCGCCGCCTGAACCCGGGAGGTCAGGTCAGATCCAGGCGCCGGCGGCCGGAGGCCAGGGGTCAGGGAGCCCGCACCGCGAGAGCGGGCGCTCCCTGGCCCCTGAGCACGTCCGCGAGGTCCTCGGCCGCGGCGGCGTCCGCCACCAGGTGCGCCACCGTGGGCCCGGACCCGGACACGAAGCTCGCCAGGGCGCCGGCGGCCGCGCCCGCGGCCAGCACCGGCCCCAGCTGCGGCGCGAGGGACAGGGCCGCGGCCTGCAGGTCGTTGGCCAGCAGCGGGGCCAGCTCACCGGCCGCCCCGGCGCCCAGGACCGCCTCGAGGTCGCCCGGCAGCCGCGGCGCCGGGACGTCCTGATCCGCGCGCAGCCGGTCCAGCTCCGCGTAGACGGCGGGCGTCGACAGGCCCGCCTCGGCCGCCACCAGCACCAGGTGCAGCGTCGCCCCGACCGCCACCGGGCGCAGCCGGGATCCCGTCCCGGTGCCGACCGCGGCCCCGCCCGTCAGCGCGAACGGCACGTCGGCGCCGAGACCGGCCGCGAGCTCCAGCAGCGCGTCGTCGTCGAGCTCGGGCTCCCCCGAGACGCGGGCGGCGAGCCGGTTCACGGCGACCAGGGCCGCCGCGGCGTCCGCGGAGCCCCCGCCCATGCCGCCGGCCACGGGCACGGCCTTGTCGAGCTGCAGGTGCAGCCCGCCCGCCAGGGGCGGGAAGCGGGCGAGCACGGCCTCGGCGGCCCGGACGGCCAGGTTGGACCCGTCGGTGGGCACGGCGTCCAGGGAGAACGTCCCGCGGTCGAGCTGCTGGGCCACGAGCGAGCCCGGGACCGCCGCCACGCCCACGGTGGTGCCGGCACCCCGGGTCAGCGTGGCCGTCACGGTCTCCCCCGTGCTCACCGCGCAGTACAGGCTCGCGACGTCGTGGTAGCCGTCCGGGCGCGGCGGGCCCGCAGCGAAGAACAGGTTGACCTTGCCGGGCGCGCCGGCGCGCTCCGTGAGCAGCACCGCGGTCATGCCCCGCGCACCCCGGCGGTCAGGCCCGCGGCGGCGCCGGCCCGCGCGATCCGGGCGAACTCGTGGACGTCCAGCTTCTCCCCGCGCTCCCCGGGGTCGATCCCGGCGGCCTCGAGGATCTCGCCGGCCGCCGCGGCGGAGCCCGCCCAGCCGGCGAGGGCGGCCCGCAGGGTCTTGCGCCGCTGGGCAAAGGCGGCGTCCACCGCGGCGAAGACCAGCTCCCGGTCCACGTCCGCCACCGGCTGCTCGCGGCGGACGAAGCGCACCAGCCCCGAGGCGATCTTCGGCGCCGGCCAGAACACGTTCTTCCCGATCGTCCCGGCCTTGGTGACCTCCGCGTACCAGGAGGCCTTGACCGACGGCACCCCGTACACCTTGGAGCCCGGCGCCGCGGCCAGCCGGTCCGCGACCTCCTCCTGCACCATGACCAGCCCGCGGCGGATCGAGGGGAAGCGGGCCAGCAGGTGCAGCAGCACCGGGACGGCCACGTTGTAGGGCAGGTTCGCCACCAGGGCGGTCGGCTCGGCGGGCAGCTCCTGCACGCGCATGGCGTCCTGCTCGAGCACGGTCAGCCGTCCGGCCCGCTCGGGGCGCAGCCGCTCCACGGTGTGCGGCAGCTGCGCCGCCAGCGGGGGGTCGATCTCCACCGCCACGACCTGCTCGGCGGCGTCCAGCAGCCCCAGGGTCAGCGAGCCGAGGCCAGGTCCCACCTCGAGCACCGTCTCGTGCTCCCCCAGCCGCGCGGCGGCGATGATCCGCCGGATCGTGTTGGGGTCGATCACGAAGTTCTGCCCCAGCGTCTTGGTCGGCCGGATCCCGAGCTGCTCGGCGAGCGCCCGGATCTCCGCGGGCCCCAGCAGGGCGCGGGCGGCGGGCTCTGGCGCGGTGGATTCTGTCACCGCCCCATCGTATCGGCCCGGTGCCCTGGCACCCCTCGCCCCCCTCGCCGCCGAGCCCCCACATTCCGGCCTCCCTCGCCGCCGAGCCCCCCACTGCGGTCGCATATCCCCAGAGGAATGCTGGGGACATGCGACCGCAGTGGGGGCTCGGCGAGCACCGCATTCGCACTCCCCATTTCCCTGCGGCGCGGTCCCTCCGGATTGTTGTTCCCCGTGGCGGCGGCACCGGCCCGCCCGGCCGGCGCCGGACCTATCACGGAGTCATGACCGAGCCCATGAGCCTCCACCAGCTGCACGACACCGGCCTCAGCGGCCGAGGGATCCGGCGCCGCCTCCGCGACGGAGATCTCCACCGGGTCCACCCTGGCTACTTCACGGCGTCGGACGCCTATCTGCGACTTAGACCCGAGGAGCAGGCGCTGCTCCGGCACCGGGCGCTCAGCCGGGCTGCCTCCGTGCCGCCGATCTTCTGTCTCGCCTCGGCGGCCCTGGTGCACGGCCTGGATCTTCGGCGCGTCCCGGCCCGTCTGCACACGCTCACCCGGCCGGGGCAGGGAACCCACAACGGATACGCCGGCATCGTGAGGCACCAGGAGCCCCTGCCGGCGTCCGACATCGTCACTGTCGGCGGGCTGCGCGCGACCACAGGTGAACGAACTCTGCTGGACTGCGCCCGCCTGCTGCCTTTCACGGACGCCGTGGTCCTGGCAGACCAGGCGCACTGTTTCGGTCTCACGCGGGCCCGGTTGGAGCAACGACTACCGGAGTGGGCCGGCCGACGCGGCGTGCGCAGAGCTCGGCGCGTGCTCGCCGCCATGGACACGCGCTCTGAATCCGTGGGTGAGACCCTTACCCGCCTCATGCTGGCGGAGTCCGTCCTGCCGGCGCCGGAGCTGCAGTGGGTGATCGTGGGCCGGACGGGGACCTACCGGGCCGACTTCGCGTGGCCCGAGCAGTGGCTGGTGCTCGAGTTCGACGGCGAGAGCAAGTACAGCGACTCCGCGGCCACGGTGATCCGCAACGAACGGCGGCGCGAGGTCGAGATCCAAGAGCTCGGGTGGACCGTCATCCGGGTCGGTTGGCACGACGTCGTCCGTACCCCGGCCGCGACCGTCGACCGGATCTCGGCCGCACTGCGCCGCACGGCAACGCCCCGCTGACCCAGGCTCCATCCCTCCCGGCCCGCCGCGTACCCGCCACTGGCCCGCCGAGTCCCCAAAGTGCTCGCATTTCCCCAGAGAGTTTCTGGGGAAATGCGAGCACTTTGGGGACTCGCCGCGTGAAGGGGCCAAGGTGTGGGGACTCGGCGGGGCGGGGAGGGGAAACGGGGGCGCCGCGGGTCAGAAGGGGCCGTACACCTCCAAGGTGTTCGCCCAGAGGCGCTCGCACAGCGGCTCGAGTTCCTGCTCGAGGATGTCCGCCATGCCGCGCACGGTGTAGTTGACCACGTAGCTGGCGTTGGGCCGGCCCCGGTACGGGTGGGGGGTGAGGAACGGCGCGTCGGTCTCGGTGAGCACGAGCTCGGGGCGGGCGGTGCGCAGCGCGGCCTTGAGGTCGTGGCTGTTCTTGAAGGTGACGGTCCCGGAGAAGGACATGTACCAGCCGTGCTCGTTGCAGGTGCGCGCGAGCTCCTCGTCCCCGGAGAAGCAGTGGAACACGGTGCGCTCGGGGGCGCCCTCCTCCAGCAGGACGGCGACGACGTCGGCGTGGGCGTCCCGGTCGTGGATCTGCAGCGCCTTGCCGGTCTCCTGGGCGAAGCGGATGTGCTCCCGGAAGGACCGCTTCTGGTGCTCCCGTCCCTCTCCCTCGGTGCGGTAGTAGTCGAGACCGGTCTCGCCGAAGGCCCGGACCCGCTCGTGCTCCCCCAGGGAACGGATCGCGGCGAGCGCCTCGTCGAGGGTCCCGGCGGCCGCGAGCTTCGGCGCCTCGTTGGGGTGCAGCGCCACGGCGGCCAGCACCCGGGGGTCGGCCTCGGCGGCGGCCACGGCGAAGCGGGAGGAGGGGACGTCGCAGCCGACCTGGACGAGCCCGCCCACCCCGGCGAGGGCGGCGGCGTCCGCGGCGTCCCGGACCGAGACCTGGACCCGGCCGTCCTGCAGGTCGAGGTGGGTGTGGTTGTCGGCCACCGGGTGCGGCAGCGGCTCCGGGGCGGGCGGGTAGGAGAGGTTGCGGCGGCGCCCGTCGTCGGCCTGGGCGGAACGGCGCCGGGTGCCCTCCCCCGCGGGGACGTCCTCGGGCACGGCGTAGTGCTCGGGCTCGTAGGCGGCGGGGGCCGCGCCCGGGGCGGGAGCGGGCCGGGCGGCGGGGTCGGGCCACAGGGAGGCGGCGAGGAGGGTGGCGTTGGGGTCGGTCACGGGCGGCACCTCAGGAGGTCTCGGGGGAGCGGATCGGGAAATGGGGACGGGACAGCGGACAGGTCAGCGGGCGGGAAACACGCGGGCACCGACCAATCTACGAGCTGGGCCCGGGCAGACATACTGGGAGCTGCAGACGCGAGCAGGAAGCCGAGGAGCCCATGGAGTCCTTCCCCCAGTACACGCAGGCGATCCTGGACCGGATCAACGCGGTGATCGACGGCAAGCCGGAGGCGGCGCGCACGGCCCTGAGCGTGCTGCTGGCCGGCGGGCACCTGCTGGTCGAGGACGTGCCGGGCGTGGGCAAGACCATGCTGGCGCGCACGCTGGCCACCGCGATCGGCGGGACGGTCTCGCGCGTGCAGTTCACCCCGGACCTGCTGCCCACGGACATCACGGGCGTGTCGGTGTACGACCAGGCCCGGCGCGAGTTCGAGTTCAAGCCCGGTCCGGTGTTCGCCAACGTGGTGATCGGGGACGAGATCAACCGGGCCTCGGCCAAGACGCAGTCCGCGCTGCTCGAGTGCATGGCGGAGGGACAGGTCACGGCGGACGGCACGACCTACCGGCTGTCGACCCCGTTCATGGTGGTGGCCACGCAGAACCCTGTGGAGATGGACGGCACGTTCCCGCTGCCGGAGGCGCAGCGGGACCGGTTCACGGCCCGGATCTCGATGGGCTACCCGGACACCGCGGCGGAGATGACGATGCTCACCGACCACGGCGGCGGCTCCCCGCTGGAGGGCCTGCAGCCGGTGGTCTCCCTCGAGGACGCGGCCCGCCTGGTGGCGCACGTGCGCGGCATCCACGTCTCGGACGCGGTGCGCGCCTACATCGTGGCGCTGGGCCAGGCCACGCGCTCGCACCCGCAGATCCGGCTGGGCGCCAGCCCGCGGGCGCTGCTCCAGCTGCAGGCCGCGGCCCGCGCGGAGGCCGCCCTGAGCGGGCGCGAGTACGTGCTGCCCGACGACGTGCGGGCGGTCGCGGTGCCGGTGCTCGCCCACCGCCTGATCCTGGACCGGCGCGCCGGCACCGACTCCGCGGAGGAGCTGGTGCGGGCGGTGCTGGACGAGGTGCGGGTCCCGGCCGAGCACACCCCCCGGACCCGATGAGGCGCCGGCCGGCGCCGGGGCGCACGGCGGAGGGCGAGCGGGCGGAGCAGCCCGTGGACTCCCGCGCCCGGTTCACGGGGCGCGGCTGGGCCTTCCTGGGGGCCGGCGCCCTGTGCCTGCTGCTGGCCACCTGGCTGGGCCGCAAGGACGTGCTGGCGCTGGCCCTGTTCCTCGGCGGCGCCCCCCTGTTCGCGGCCATGTCCCTGTACGTGGTGAAGCCCAGGGTGCTGCTCAAGCGCGGCGTGGACCCGGCGCTGGTGACGGCCGGGGACTCCGCGGTGGTCCGGCTGCGCGTGCGGCACCGGACCCGGCGCGGCGGGACGGTCACCGGGGCGGTCGCCGTGCACGAGACGGTCCCGGAGCCGCTGGGCGGGGACCGCGAGCTGGTCGTGGAGGCCGGCGGGGAGCCCGCCGCCTACACCGTGCGCCCCCGCCGCCGGGGCGTGTACGCCCTGGGGCCGGCCACCGTGCGGGTGGCCGACCCGTTCGGCCTCGCCGCCGAGCTGCTCGACGCCTCCGAGCGCACGTCCCTGCACGTGGCCCCGGACCCCGTGGAGCTGCCGGAGATCAGCGCCGACCGGCTGCGGGAGTCCGGCACCGACCCGTCCCGGACCGCGCAGCCGCAGCCGGGCCCGGACAACGTCACCACCCGCGAGTACCGGCACGGCGACCCGATGCGCCGGGTGCACTGGGCCGCCTCCGCGAAGCACGGCCAGCTGATGGTCCGCCAGGAGGACCCCCGCAGCACCCGCCGCCTCACCCTGGTCCTGGACCGCGACGAGACCTCCTGGCCCGGGGAGCGCCTGTGGGCCGGCGTGCTCCCCAGCACCGCCGAGTTCGAGTGGGCCGTGTCCTTCACGGCCGCCGTGCTCGAGCACCTCACCCAGCGCGAGACCGCCCTGCACGCCCTCGACACCTTCGGCCGCCCGCTCCCCCGCGGTGGCGAGGACGACGACGACGCTCCCGCCCGCACCCGCGCCACCGCCGTCACCGACGACGGCGCCGAGGACGCCCGGCACGGGCTGGCGCGCGTCCGCCCCGAGCCCGCACCCCGGGAGACGGGGCCCGGCGGGACCGCGGAGGACGCGCTGGCCGAGCGGTTCGACCGCGACGGCCTGGTCCACCCCGTGCTGCTGGTCTCGGGGGACCTCTCCGCCGCGGCCGCCGAGCGGGTCCTGGGCGGCACGCGGCGGGCGGCCGCCGGCAGCGCGGTGCTGGTGACCTCCTCCGCCGACCACGTCCCGGACGGGGCGGGGGTGCTCGAGGCGGCGGGCTGGTCCGTCGTCGTCGTGCCGGCGTCCGCCGCGCCCGAGGACGCGTGGGCGCAGCTGGGCTCCGGGACCCGCGCGGCCGGGGCCGTCCGGTGAGCGCCGCCGTCCGCACCCCTGCGCCCACCCGCCCGCCGGAGACCGCCGGACCGCCGGAGGACGCCAGGACGGGCCGCCGCCCGGTGCGCGCCGTGCTGGGCCTGGCCGGCACGGTCCTCGTGGCGGTCGGGCTGTCCCTCGTGGCGCTGACCGGGGTCCTCGACGGCGCGGGCTGGGTCCCCGGCGCGCTGCTCGCGGCCCTCGCCGTGGTCGTGGCGACCACGACGTCCCGCCTGCTGCGGCTGCCGGGCCTGCTGGCGCCCCTGTTCGGCGCCGGCGCCCTGACGCTCGTGCTCACGCTGCTGTTCCTGCGCGAGCCCGCGCTGCTCGGCCTCGTGCCCACCCCCGGGAGCCTGTCCCTCGGCGCGGAGCTGTGGCGGGAGGCGGCCGGGATCGTCGCGGAGCGGCCGGCCCCGTATCCGGGGGGCGCGGCGCTCGCGTTCGTCGCCGCCCTCGCCACGGGTCTCGTGACCCTGTTCGTGGACACGGTGCTCGTGGCGCTGCGGGCGCCGGGGCTCAGCGCGCTCGGCGTGCTGGCGCTGCTGGTGGTGCCCGCCCTGGTGCTGCCCGGGAGCGTGGGCGCGGCCGGGACGGCGGCCGCCGTGCTCGCGGCCCTGGTCCTGCTCGGCGGCGGACGGCGCTTCGGCGCGGTCCGCGAGCCCCGCACCGCCGCGGCGCCGGGCAGCTGGCCGCGGGCCCTCGTGGTGGGCGCCGGTGTGCTCGCGGTGACCCTGCTGGTCCCGGGCCTGGTCCCCGGCTTCGTCAACGGCGCGTTCCCCCAGGGCAGCGGTCTCGCCGGCGAGCGCGCCTCCGGGGTGGGCCCGCTGCGGGCCGTGGGACAGGACCTGCGCTCCGCGCAGCAGCTGCCGCGCCTCGAGTACACGACGAGCACGGACGAGCCGGAGCTGCTGCGGGTCCTCACGCTCTCCGACTTCTCCGGGGCGGAGTGGTTCCCGGACACCACCGGGCTGGACCCCGAGCTCGACGACCTCGGCCCCACCCCGCTGCGCCCCGTGGGCGGGGGCCCCGAGCGCAGCACCGCCGTGGAGCTGCGGGACTGGTCCGAGCGCTGGCTGCCGCTGCCGTGGGCGCCCGTGGACGTGGCGGGGCTCGAGGACGGCGGCTGGGCCTGGAGCCCGCTCGACCTCACCGTGCACGGGGAGCAGGTCCCGCCGGAAGGCACCGCCTACGAGGTCCGCTCGATCGTGCCCGAGCCCACGTCCGCGCGGCTGCGCGAGGCCCCCGCCGCGCCGGACTCCCCGGAGCTCGCCCCGTTCCGCGAACTGCCGGGCGAGACCCCGGCCGCCCTCCGGGACGCGGCCCGGGAGCGGGCGGGGGACGCCCCCACCGCCTTCGACCAGGCCCTGGCCCTGCAGGAGTGGCTGCGCTCGGACGAGTTCCGCTACGACGTGGACGCCCCGCTCGCGCAGGGCTACGACGCCGGCGGCATGGCCTCCCTCGAGGAGTTCCTGGCCGTGCGCACGGGCTACGCCGGTCACTTCGCCCCTGCGATGGCCGTCATGGCCCGGGAGCTCGGCATCCCCGCCCGCGTGGCGGTCGGCTACCTTCCGGCCACCGGCGCCGCCCCGGACCAGTCGGCGGACCCCGACGAGCCGTTCGGGGACGCGGCGGAGGCGGGCGCCTTCACGGTCCTGCCCCGCGACGCGCACGCGTGGCCGGAGCTGTGGTTCGAGGGCTCCGGGTGGGTGCGCTTCGAGCCGACCCCCGGCACCGGCGACCTCCCCGGCTACGCCGCCGAGGGGCCGCAGGACGGGGACGGGCAGTCGCAGGAGGGCGAGGGCACCGCGGAGCCCACCGGCGCGCCGAGCGACGCCCCCACCCCGGCGAGCACGGCGGACAGCCCCGACGAGGACGCCCCCTCCGCCGAGCCGACCGCCGTGCCGACCCCGGAGTCCCCCGCCGCGCCGGAGCCCGACGACGACGCCGGACCGGCCGGGTGGCTGCCGTGGCTGGCCGGGATCCTGACCGCCGCGCTGCTCGCCCTGCTGGCCGCCCTCCCCCGGCTCCTCCGGTCCCGCCGGCGCCGGCGCCGGATGCGGGTGCTGGGCGATGCGCAGGCGCCGGCGGCCGATCGGGCCCTGGCGGGGTGGGCGGAGGTCGAGGACCTGGGTGTCGACCATGGGCTGGGCCGCGCCGCCGCGGAGACGCCCCGGGCCTACGTGGACCGGCTCGGCGCCGTGGTCCCGGCCGCCGCGCCGGCGCTGGGGCGGCTCGGCCGGGACGTGGAGCGGGCCCTCTACGCGCCGGGCACCGCGGAATGGACCCCCGAGGCCGGCCCGGAGGACGTCGCCGCGCTGCGGACGGGTCTCGCCGAGCGCGGCGGCCCCGGCGCACGGCGCGCCCGGTGGCTCCCCCGCTCGGTGACGACCCGCTCGGTGCCGCCCCGCGGCTGAGCGAGCGGCCCCGAACGCCGAGTCCCCCCGGTGCTCGCAGTTCCCCCGGATCGATCGGGGGGAACTGCGAGCACCGGGGGGACTCGGCGGGCAACGGGGTCAGGGGCGGGGCGTCACCACTTGTAGTCGAGGAACTTCCCGTCGAAGGTGACCACCACGCGGTCGCCGTCCGGGTCGGGCCGGCGGGAGACGTCGACCCGGAAGTTGATGGCGCTCATGATCCCGTCGCCGAACTCCTCGTGGATGAGCTCCTTCAGGGCCGGCCCGTACACGGAGAGCGCCTCGACGAAGCGGTAGACCGTGGGGTCCGTCATCCGCGCCGGGTCGCTGCCGCGGGACGGCTGCTGCTGCAGGCTCTCGGCGACCGTCCCGTCCAGGCCCAGCAGGTCGCAGACCTGCCGGGCCTGCTCCGGGGTCATCGGGTGCTGGCCCAGCAGCGCGGCGGTCGTCCAGACGTGCGGGGCGCGGATCTCGTCGGCGATCTCGCGCCAGGACAGGCCGCGGCGCACCCGGGCGGCGACCACGAGGTCGGCGGCGTCGGACTTGGTCAGGATCGGGGTCATGCGGGGCTCCTCGGGAGTCGGCGAGCTGGTGGGGCGGGCGGGTCCGGCGCTCACGCGACCGGGACGCGGTCCTCCTGCGCCGCCGGCCGGATGCGGGGCGCCCCGGTGCGGGCGTGGGTGGCGTAGAGGGTGAGCCCCACGAAGGTCAGCCCGCCCACCAGGTTGCCGAGCACGGTGGGGATCTCGTTCCACACGAGGTAGTCCATGACCGAGAATCCGCCGCCGAGGAGCAGACCGGAGGGGAACAGGAACATGTTGACGATCGAGTGCTCGAAGCCCATGTAGAAGAACAGCATGATGGGCATCCACATCGCGATCACCTTGCCGGAGACGCTGGTGGACATCATCGCGGCGACCACCCCGGTGGAGACCATCCAGTTGCACAGGACGGCGCGGACGAACAGCGTCAGCATCCCGGCGGCGCCGAACTCGGCGTAGCCGACGGTCCGGCCCTCGCCGATCTCGCCGATCTGGCGGCCGACCTCGTCCGGGGGCAGGGAGAAGCCGTAGGTGAAGATGATCGCCATCAGCACGGCCACGACGAACGCCCCGGCGAAGTTGCCGGCGAACACCAGGCCCCAGTTGCGCAGCATCGAGCGGACGGTGACGCCGGGCCGCTTGTCGATGAGCGCGAGCGGCACGAGGGTGAACACGCCGGTCAGGAGGTCGAAGCCCAGCAGGTACAGCAGGCAGAACCCGACCGGGAAGAGCACGGCCCCGAGCAGCGGCTCGCCCGTCCGCACGGTGACGGTGACGGCGAAGGCCGCGGCGAGCGCGAGGATCGCTCCGGCCATGAACGCACGGATCAGAGTGTCGCGGGTGGACATGGCGACCTTCGCCGCTCCGGCGTCGATCATCTTCGTGACGAAGTCGGCGGGCATCACATAGGACATGGCATGGCTCCGTTGCTGGACGGACAGGAGGATGCCGGGTCCCGCGCGGCACGTGCCCCGCTCCCGGCACGTCCCAGTCTGGACGGGCCGTGTTTCCGCACCGTGTCCCCGTCCGCTCCCGGGGGTCAACTCGGCCTCACCGGGGCGCGGCGAGCCTGTGAGGCGACGCCCGGGCCGGGCCGCCCCTATGCCTTGCGGGCGGCCAGCACCGTCTCGTAGAGCTCCCGCTTGCCCACGCCCGTGCGCTCGGCCACGCGGCCGGCGGCGTCCTTGAGCCGGGTCCCGGCGGCCACGAGCGCCTCGACCTCGGCCACGAGGTCCTCGGGTCGCGCGGCCTCGGGGGCGGGGGCACCGGCGACGACGACGGCGATCTCCCCGCGCACCTGCCCCTGCCCGCACCAGTCCACGAGCTCGGTGAGCGAGCCCCGCACGACCTCCTCGTGCAGCTTGGTGAGCTCCCGGGCGACGACCGCCCGGCGGCCCGGGCCGAACGCGTCCCGCAGCGCGGCGAGCATGACCTCGAGCCGGTGCGGGGCCTCGTAGAAGACCATGGTGCGCCGCTCGCCGTCGAGCTCCGCCAGCCGGGCGGCACGCTCCGAGGACTTCCGCGGGAGGAAGCCCTCGAACGTGAACCGGTCCGTGGGCAGGCCGGACACGGCCAGTGCCATGAGCACCGCCGAGGGGCCGGGGATCGCGGTCACGGTCAGGCCCTCGGCGGCCGCGGCCTCCGCGAGCCGGTAGCCGGGGTCGGAGACGGTGGGCATCCCGGCGTCGGAGAGGACCAGCACGGTGCTTCCCGACCGGACGGCGTCGAGCAGCTCGGCGACCCGTCCGGCCTCGTTGTGCTCGTGGTGGGTGAGCACCCGGCCGCGCGTGGTGACCCCGAGCCCGGCGGTGAGCCGGCGCAGCCGCCGGGTGTCCTCCACGGCGAGCACGTCCGCGGTCTCGAGGGCCGCCCGCAGCCGGGGCGGCGCGTCCCCGAGGTTGCCGATCGGGGTGCCCGCCAGGACCACCTGCCCGGGGCCCGCGGCGGCGCCGTCGGAGGCGCCGTTCCGGGCGTCGGCGGCGTCGGTGGGGGCGCCGTTCCGGGCGTCGGCGGCGTCGGTGGGGGCGTCGGCAGGAGTGTCGTCGTGGGGTTCCGTGTGCACGGGTCCACTCTACGGCGCGCCCCGCGGGCCTCCTCCGCGGCTCAGCGGGCGCCGGGACGCGTCCCCTACGATGACACCGTGAGTTCCTCGGTGCGCGCCCCAGTCCTGGCGCCGGAGCCTCGGCCGGCGGCACCGGTGGGCACCCTGCGCCGGTCCCTGGCCCCCGCCGCCCTGCGGGAGCGGCTGCTGCCGGCCCCCCCGGCGGTGGCCCGGTTCGCGTGGCTGGGGCCGCTGCTGGTGGTCCTGCTCGGCGGGCTGCTGCGCTTCCACCGGCTCTCCCACCCGGACGCGATCGTCTTCGACGAGACCTACTACGTGAAGGACTCCTACTCGCTGCTGCTGCACGGCTACGAGCGGCAGTGGCCGGAGGGCGCAGACGAGCTGTTCGTGGCCGGCACCCCGCCGGAGGCCCTGGCCACCCCCTCCTACGTGGTGCACCCGCCGGCCGGGAAGTGGCTCATCGCGTTCGGCATGTGGCTCTTCGGCGCCGAGGACCCGCTGGGCTGGCGCTTCTCCGCGGCCCTGGTCGGGACGCTGTCCATCGCACTGGTGTGCGCCGCCGGGTGGCTGCTCTTCCGCTCGGTCACGGTGGCCACGCTCGCGGGGCTGTTCACCGCGGTGGACGGGCTGCACCTGGTGCAGTCCCGGCTCGCGATGCTGGACGTGTTCCTGATGTTCTTCGTGCTGCTCGCGTTCGTCCTGCTCCTGCTGGACCGGGAGCACGGGCGCCGCCGCCTGGTCGCCCGGCTGGGGGTGGCCCCGGGCCGCGACGTCCCGGAGGCGGAGCTGCGGCGCCGCCTGGAGTGGGGGCCGTGGCTGGGCGTGCGCTGGTGGCGGATCGCGGCGGGCGCGGCCTGCGGTCTCGCGGTGGGCGTGAAGTGGAGCGCCCTGTTCCTGGTGGCCGGGCTGGGCGTGCTCACGGTGCTGTGGGACCTCAACGCCCGCCGGGTGGCCGGGGTGCGGCGCTGGCTGCCCGCCGGGGTGCTCAAGGACGGCGTGCCCGCGTTCTTCGCGGTCGTCGGGACGGGCCTGGTGGTCTACGTGTCCACTTGGGCGGGCTGGTTCGCCTCGACGGACGCCTACGACCGCACCTGGGCGCAGCAGCACCCGGGCGAGGGCCCCCAGTGGCTGCCCGCGCCCCTGCGCTCGCTGTGGGCCTACCACTCCTCCGCCTACGGCTTCCACAGCGGCCTGGGCACCGAGCACGCCTACGAGGCGCTGCCGTGGCTGTGGCTGACCCTGGGCCGGCCCACCTCCTACTTCTACGAGGACCCGGAGCGGGGCAGGTCCGGGTGCGCGGTGGAGCACTGCTCGCAGGCGATCCTCAACATCGGCAACCCGCTCCTGTGGTGGACGGCGATCGCCGCCGTGCTCGTGGCCGCGTGGCTGTGGGCCGTGCGGCGGGACTGGCGCTTCGGGGCGCTGACCGGTGTGTTCGCCGCCGGGTACCTGCCCTGGTTCCTGTACCCCGAGCGCACCATGTACTACTTCTACGCGCTGCCCGTGCAGCCGGCCCTGATGCTCATGCTCGCCGGCATGCTCGGCCTGGTCCTGGGCCGTCCCGGGGACACCGTGCGGCGCCGGCGCGCGGGTCTCGCGGTGGTGGGGGTGTTCACGGCCGCGGTGCTCCTGCTCAGCGCGCACTTCGCCCCCGTCTGGTACGCGGAGACCGTCGAGTACGCCCAGTGGCGAGAGCGGATGTGGTTCACCGCCTGGATCTGACCCGCCGGCTCAGCGACCGGCCAGCCGCCGCTTGAGCTCCTGCCGCCGGCGCACCCGGTCGAGGGCCCGGTGCCGGCGGAAGGCCGTGGGCCAGGTGGCGGCCATGACCGCGAGCGCCCCCAGGAGGGCGAGGCCGGCCACAGCGATCGCGGCGTCCATCCAGAACTGGGTGGGGTACAGCCGGATGAGGGTGTCCGAGGCCCGGAAGGTCCAGGACCCGTCCGCGAAGAACAGGGAGTGGAACAGCGCGAAGAACTGCTGCCAGCCGAGCACCGCGGCGACGGCCAGCGCCACCAGCAGCGCCACGGTCAACCACGAGCCGAAGAACAGGGCGCCGGAGGCGGCCCCCGGGGCCTTCGCCCGCAGGTACAGGCACGAGACGAGGCCGAGCAACGCGAGGACCGCGACCACCGCGAGCGCGGCCTGCAGCACGATCTTCACGTCGGTCATGTGCGCGACCTCGGAGCCCAGGAACAGCGGGGCGCCGTCCGCGTCCTGCAGCCCGCCGAGGAACCCGGCCGGGGCCCAGTTCATGACGTAGTCCAGCCCGTAGGAGCCGAAGACCATCCGCTCCTCGGTGGAGAAGCCGTAGGAGTCCGCCGGGAAGCCCGGGCGGTGGTACTCCGCCCACAGGAACAGCGGCGTGGCCACCACTCGCACGGCCGCGGCGAGCAGCGCGAGCGGGAGCACGAGCGCCAGGAGGACCTGCTGCAGCCGCGGCAGCCGCGGCTCGTCCGCCAGCGCGTCCCGGCGCAGCGCGGACCGGCGGCGCGCCTCCGCGTCCGGGTCCTCGTCCCCCGCGGCCTCGTCGGCCCCGACGGCGCGGGCGCCGCCCCCCGTGCGGCCCGTCCCGGCGCCGCGGCTCCCGCCGCGCCCACCGGGGCGGTCGTCGTCGTGCGCGTCCTCGGACGCGCTCTCCGCGGGGACGACGGCGGGGAGCAGGCCCGTCCACACGGGCTCCTCGCGCTGCCGGTCGTCCGCGGGCGGGTCTGCCTGCTGCCAGGGCGCCTTGTCGTTGCTGGGGGTGGCCACGGGCGGGTCCTTCGGTCGGAGGGGGTCGGTGGTCCGGGGCGGGCGGGTCCGCTCCGGCCGGTCCCGATCCTACCCACCGCCGGCCCCCTCCCTCACCAGCGGGGGCTCACCGGCGGGGGCTCACCAGTCGCCCTTCCACTCCTCGTCCGCGTAGTGCTCGAGCGGGATGTTCCAGTCGCCGTACCCGTCGTCGGGATCGGCCTGCGGGTAGCCGGTGCCCACGACCTCCACGACGTCCCCGGGCCGGAACACGTCGTGGATGAACTTCGCGCCCTCGGGCGGCATGCCCACGCATCCGTGGGAGACGTTGGCGATCCCCAGGACGGGCAGCGCGGAGGGCAGCGCCTGGTGCACGAACTCGCCGCTGGCGGTCAGCCGGGACACGTTGGAGGCCCAGAACGTGTCGTACCAGTGCGGGTCCCCCGGCTCCAGTTCCAGCGAGGAGGCCTTGAACAGGTACGTCGGGGCCTGCTCCATGATGACCTTCTGCCCGGTGGTCGAGGGCCAGTCCGGATTGCCCAGGGTCACGGGGAACGTCCCCGCGACCTCGCCGTCCACCCAGGCGGTCAGCGTCTTGGTCTCGTTGTCCACCCGGGCGTAGTGCTCGGCGCCGGTCGAGAAGCTCCGGCGCAGGTCGTGGTTGCCCACCATGCCGTGGCCCACGTCGAGTCCGAGGAGGTCCAGGGAGACCGTGATCTCCGAGCGCGGCGCCCACTTCTCGGCGGGGCGGTAGCGCAGCATCGTGTCCGAGTACCACCGGAAGGCGCCCGCCCGGTCGCCGCCGCCGTCCACGGTGACGGCCTCCTCGACCTGCTCCTTGTGCACGACGGGCTCGGAGAAGGTGAACTCCAGGACCTGACCGGTGCCGTAGACCCCGCCCTCGGCCACGTTGAGGCGCGCGTCGACCTCGTTCGCCGCGAGGACGGTCGTGAACGTGCTGGTGCCCGTGGTCGGCTCCGTCCCGGACGCGGCGCTCCAGTGCACGACGTAGGGGGTGTCGAAGGCCAGGACCGCGGTGCTGGTCCAGGTGCGGCCGTCGGCGGAGAGCTCCCCGGGCACCGGATCCCCGCCGGCGGCGGGCACCAGCACGACGTCGGTCAGCTCGCCCCCGTCGGCGCGCACCACGACCGGTTCCACGGGGTTGTGCTCGACCGCCGCGTCCGCGGGGGCGACGGTGACCTCGGCCGGTGCGGCCGTGGCCGGCCCGCTCGGGGACGGCGTGGCCGGGGCAGTGGCCGTCGGGGCGGTGGCGGCCTGCTCTGCCGCGGGGGCCCCGGAGGCCTGGGCGCAGCCGGTGGCGAGCAGGACCGTCACGGCCCCCAGTGCGACCAGGCGCCGGGGGGCCGGCAGCGCTCGCGGGGAGGGGGGCGCGGGAACCGGGCAGGAGGACAGGGGCATGGGAAGCGGCACCTCGGGCGTCTGGGGGGTGGGGGGAACGCTGGGGAACTGCTTCCCACGATAGGTCCGCCGGCCGCGCAGGACCGCACCCGCCGCCCCTCGGTCACGAATGTTAACGCCTTCGTGACCCCCGGCGACGTGGCCGGTGCGTCATCACCCGGGGGTCAGGCAGGCGATGCCGTGGGCGATCGGATAGACCGGGTGCACGCCGTCCCGGAACGGGCGGTCGCTCATCAGCCGGTCGGCGTCCACGGGGATCAGCGTCCCGCCCGTGAGGGGGCACCGCAGGAGCTCGAGCAGACCGGGCGCCAGGGCGACCGCCACGGGGGGCACCGGCTCCGGCTCGGGCACCGGCATCGCCCAGGGGGCGGGGCGGCGGTCGGCCGGTGCCTCGTGGTGCCGCGCCGGCCGGCTCTCGTGGCGGGTCTCGGTGCGGAGACCGGTGTGGAACTCGGTGTGGAGTTCGTGAGCCGGCTGCGTCGTTGCAGGGACAGTCATGGGGGGACTCCTGGTGCTCCGGGGGGAAGAGCCTTCCGCACCGGACAGGTGCGGTCTGCGGCTCATCCTAGGGGCGGAGCACGGGCACGGTGCGGAACCGGCCGGGGACGCGCGGTTCAGGCCTCGGGCCGGGCGGAGCCCCCGGGCACGGCGGGCCGGCGCAGGTGCGCCCGGTGCAGGGCCGCGGGCACCGGGACGTCGTTCCACGGCATCTCGGGGGCCGGCTCGGGGGCCGGCCGCGGAGCGCGCTCGGGCACGGCCGGGCGGGAGATGCCGGTGGCGGGGCCCCGGGGGTCCTCCGCGCCGGCAGCCCGGGGGTTCTCCGGGGCGGGCACCGAGGGGCGCTGCGGGGCCGTCGTCGGGCCGCCCGGTGCGGCACGCTCCGGGGCACCCGCCCGGCCACCGGTCCGGGGGGTCGTGCGGGGGCTCTCAGGACGCGGCGCGTGCGGTGCCGGGGATGCCGGGGATGCCGGGGAGGAGGGTCGCGGCAGGGAGACGTCGCGCAGCACCGTCCGCGGGCGGTCGCGGACGGGCGCCGGGGGCTCGCCCTCCCGGACCGCCTCCGCCACGGCGCCGATGTCCTCGCGCCGGGCCCGCGCCTCCGGCGGCTCCAGCCGGACCACGCGCCAGCCCCGGGGCACCGTGAGCCGGTCGGCGTGCACGGCGCACAGGTCGTAGGCGTGGGGCTCCGCGTGTCCGGCGAGCGGGCCGACGACGGCGGTCGAGTCCGAGTACACGTAGGTCAGGGTCGTGACGGCGTCCCGCCTGCAGGTCTGGCGGGAGCAGAGGCGGGTGGGACTGCCGGAGGAGCTCATGGCCCGAAACTACCTCAGCGGGCGAGACGGCGCAGGCGGCGGCGCTCGCGCTCGGAGAGCCCGCCCCAGATGCCGAACTTCTCGTCCTTGCTCATCGCGTAGTCGAGGCACTCCGCCTGCACGGGGCAGGCCTCGCACACGCGCTTGGCGTCACGCGTGGACCCGCCCTTCTCGGGGAAGAAGGCCTCCGGGTCGGTCTGGGCGCACAGTGCGTCGGTCTGCCACGCGAGCTCGCCCTCGTCCTCGTCCACGGCGTACAGCCCGGCCACGGCGCTCCAGTCGGAGCCCTCGTCGGCCGCCGGTGCCTCGAGCAGGTCGAGAGCGGGTGCCGCGCCGGCGCCGGAGAGGTTCTGGACGGCCTCGTGGGCCCGGAGGTAGGCCGTGGCCTGGTCCTCCATGCTCCCGGCCGCCCGGCGGACGTGCCGCTCGGCGGCCCGGGGGTCGACGGGATCGACGAACCAGTCCTCTGGCACCGAGCGCATGCTCAGCCGACGGGCCTCGAGGGGGCTGGATTCCACGACCTGCTGTCGTGCGGCCTCTCCCATGACTTTCCTTCCATCCGACACGATTGCTCGGGTGCGGCGCAGTACGGGGGTCGCCGACCCTGTGCATCCCGGAGAACGTATCCTTGCTGATCGTCTGCCGGACTTCCCAATTACACGTGTGTAACTAGTACGGAGTCAACCCGTCCCGGGTGACCGCCCATGCCACGATATCCGGGAAGAATGTCTTTGGGAGTAGACGTTTTTCCACGTCACGGCCCGATTTTCGACAGGAATGCCGCAGAGGGCGAAGAATGCGGCTCTACGCATATGCCGAACCGCCGCCGCGGGCACGGCAGCCACGAGGAGGAACCATGGACACCCCGACCCCCCGATCTGTCCCCCGCTTGGTGGACAAGCTGCGCAGCAGCAGCCGCCCGGCCCTGATCTGGTACGGCCGGGACGGCGAGCGCGTGGAGCTCTCGGGGCGGGTCCTCGACAACTGGGTGGCCAAGACCGCGAACCTGTGGGTGGACGAGCTCGACCTCGAGGCGGGCGACGTCGTGGCCGTCGGCGACGAGGTGCACTGGCGCAGTCTCGCGGCCGTCCTCGGGTCGTGGACCATGGGGGCCGCGGTGCGGGTGGTCGATCCCCGCGAGGACGCGGCGGAGCCCGGGGACCGGGCCGTGGTGGGCCTCGTCGACCCGCAGGGGGCGACTCCCCCGCTGCTGGACCGGGTGCCCGCCGGGGCGCGGGCCGTGGTCCTGGACCGGCCGGCGCTCTCGCTCGGCCACCGCGGCGAGCTGCCGGACGGGGACGTCCTCGACTACTGCGCCGAGGTCCGCTCCCACGCGGACGTCTACGACGGCCTCGAGGAGCCGGCGCCGGACGGTGCCGCGCTCCGGGCCGCGGGCTCCGACGACGGCTTCCTGCCGCACGACCGGCTGATGCCGGCCGCGGGCGAGCTCGCGGCCGGGCGGGAGGACGTGTGGGGGACGGCGTCGGCCGTGCACGTGCCGGGCCGGCGGATGGACGCCGAGTTCCTGCTGCGCGTGCTGGCCGTGCTGGCCGGGGGCCGGGCCGCGGTCGTCACGGACCGTCCGGCGGACGCGGCCGACGACGGCTGGCGGTCAGTGCTGGCGGCCGAGAACGCCGTCGCGTTCTGAGCGGAACGGCTCAGCGCCCCTCCGCCGGCTCCGTGCTCCCGTGGCTCTCGTGGCTCTCGTGGGTGTCCGAGCCGGGGGCCGCCGCGCTCCCCGCGCGGTGGCGGGCGCCCTCCCGGTGGGGGTGCTGGTGCGCGCGGTGGGGGTGCTCGGCGCCTTCCGCGGGCTGGTGACCCGTGATCAGGGCGATCTCGAGGGCCGCGGTGTCCGCGAAGTTGGGGTCCTCGTCGAGCTCCTCGGTGAACACCCAGAAGCGGTAGGCGAAGTACCGGAAGACGGTGCCGAGGATGGTCCCGATGATCGTGCCGGACACGAAGGACGCGTAGGCGCTGGTAAGACCCAGCACGTAGTAGCTGAAGCCGAGGCAGCCGAGCTCGATGGCCATGCCGATGCCGTTGGCCACGAGGAACTGGACCAGCTCGCGGCGCTTGTCCGACTGGCGCTTGTGCCGGAAGGTCCACAGCCGGTTGGCGACCCACGCGAAGACGATGGCCACGGCCGTCGCCACGAACTTCGCCTTGAGGTGGCCGTCCTCGAACACCGTGTGCATCAGGATCCAGGTGAGCGACGCGTTGATCACGAACGCGAGGGCGCCCACGACGCCGAACTTCATGAGTTCCTTGACGAAGAGGTGCCACAGGGCATCGAAACGGTCGACGAGGCGGTTCACGCGGCTTCAGGTCTCCCAGGTGGTGAGGCGGTGGGCGCCGGCCGGCGCGGCGGTCGACGCCCACGGACGAGCACCCGCGGCGGACCTCGGCACATCCTACCCCGCCCCTCCTGCACGGCACCGGAGAGTTACAGCACAGTCCCCTGGCCGTCGCGGGGCCCGTGCCGGGCAGGTGCCGGGGCCGAGGCGGGAGCACGACGCCGGAGACCGGGCGGCGGGCGGCCCCGGAGGCAGGGCATCCCGGCCCGCCGAGCGGTCCCGGCGTACCGGGATACCCTGGTCGGGTGAATTCTTCTGTGACCGCCCCTGTCGTCGGCGTCGTCGGAGGCGGGCAGCTCGCCCGCATGATGGCGCCCTCCGCCACCGCCCTGGGGATCGAGCTGCGCGTGCTCGCCGAGGGCCCCGACGTCTCGGCGGTCGCCGCCGTGCCCACCGCCCCCGTGGGCGACTACACCGACCTCGACGTGCTGCGCCGGTTCGCCGCGGGCGTCGACGTGCTGACCTTCGACCACGAGCACGTGCCCACCGAGCACCTGCAGACCCTGCTCGCCGAGGGCGTGGACGTCCGCCCGGGCCCGGACGCGCTGGTGCACGCCCAGGACAAGCTGTGGATGCGCGCGGCCGTGGAGCGCCTCGGGCTGCCGAACCCGCGGTGGGAGGCGGTCGCCGACGTCGAGGAGCTGATCGCCTTCGGGGAGCGCACGGGCTGGCCGGTGGTGCTCAAGACCCCGCGCGGCGGCTACGACGGCAAGGGCGTCATGGTGCTCGGCACCGCCGAGGACGCCCGCGGCGCCGAGCCGGCGCAGTGGTTCGCCCGCACGGACGGGCCCCTGCTGGCGGAGGAGAAGGTCGGGTTCTCCCGCGAGCTCTCCGCGCTCGTGGCCCGGACCCCCTCCGGCGAGGTGCGGGCGTGGCCGGTGGTGGAGTCCATCCAGGTGGACGGCGTCTGCGACGAGGTGCTCGCGCCCGCCCCGCAGCTGCGCCCCGAGGTCGCGGCCGCGGCCGCGGACGCCGCCCGGACACTGGCCACCGAGCTAGGCGTGACCGGCGTGATGGCCGTGGAGCTCTTCGAGACCCCCGGCCGCGGTACCGGGTTCCTGGTCAACGAGCTCGCCATGCGCCCGCACAACTCCGGGCACTGGACCATGGACGGATCCGTGACCAGCCAGTTCGAGCAGCACCTGCGCGCCGTGCTGGACCTCCCGCTCGGGGACACCGGGCTGATCGGCGGGTCCGCGGTGATGAAGAACTACCTGGGCGGGGCGAACCAGGACCTCTTCGGCGCCTACCGGGCGGCCATGGGCGCAGAGCCCCGCGCCAAGATCCACAACTACGGCAAGGCCGTGCGGCCCGGGCGCAAGATCGGCCACGTCAACCTCACCGGCACCGCGGACGAGATCCCGGAGCTGCGCCGGCGGGCCACCCGCGTGGCCGCTGTGCTGCGCGACGGGCAGGCCTGACCCGCGTGCCTCCCACGGCCCGTCCAGCCGGGACGGATAGCGTAGCCCCAGACCGGACCGCGATGGCGGCCCCCACCCGCCGAGCAGCCCAGGAGCACCAGTGAACGAGAAGCAGCAGCCCGTCGTCGGCGTCGTGATGGGCTCGGACTCCGACTGGCCCGTGATGGAGGCCGCCGCCACCGCCCTCGAGGAGTTCGGGATCGCGTACGAGGCCGACGTCGTCTCCGCCCACCGGATGCCCACCGAGATGATCGAGTACGGTCGGCGGGCGCACGAGCGGGGGCTGCGGGTGATCATCGCCGGGGCCGGCGGCGCCGCCCACCTGCCGGGGATGCTCGCCTCGGTGACGCCCCTGCCCGTGATCGGCGTCCCCGTCCCCCTGAAGACCCTCGACGGCATGGACTCGCTGCTGTCGATCGTGCAGATGCCCGCCGGCGTCCCGGTGGCCACCGTGTCCATCGGCGGGGCGCGCAACGCCGGGCTGCTGGCCGCCCGGATCCTCGCCGCCGGCGCGGGCCCGCAGGCCGAGGCCCTGCGCCGGCAGCTCCTGCGCTTCGCCGACGAGCTCCGGGAGACCGCCCACGCCAAGGGCGCCGCCCTGCGCACCCGCCTCGACGGCTGACCCGGGCGCCCGCGCTCCCGCCCTCCCGTCCTTCCCCCTGCCCGCCCTTCCCCGCCGGAGCTGCCCGTGAACAGCCACACCCCCCGCGCTGAGCACGATCCCCGCCCGCCCCACGACCCGTCCGCCGAGGGCTCCCGGTCCCGGGACCTCCCGCCCGACGCCGTGACGGCCGTGCGGGGCGTCGACGACGACGCGGCGAGCCCGCCCCGGCTCACGGATCCGCTGCGCCACCCGCAGCACGCCGGGGACGGCACCCGGGCCCGACGCGCGTGGACGCTGCTGCTGTCCACGCTCGTGGTCCCCGGCAGCGCGCAGCTCGTCGCGGGCCGGCGGGCCGTCGGTCGGGCGGTCCTCAAGGTCGACGTGGTGGTCTGGGCCGCGGCGGCGCTGGCGCTCCTGTCCCTGGTGCTGTGGCGCACTCCCCTGGTCTGGTTCCTGACGAACTCGTTCACGTCCCTGCTCCTGATCGCCGGGCTCGTGGCCCTGGCGGTGGGATGGGCGCTGCTCTTCTTCGACACCCTCCGGCTCATCCGGCCCGGCCTCCTCGTGCAGCGGACCCGCCGCGCGGTGGCCGCGGCCACCGTGGCGCTCATGCTCGTCACCTCCGGCGGACTGGCCTGGTCCGCCTACCTGCTGTCCGTGACGCGCGGTGCGGTCTCGGACGTCTTCGGGGGCGGGCTTCCCTTCCGGCCCGCGGACGGGCGGTACAACATCCTGCTCATGGGCACCGACTCCGGGGAGGACCGCTCGGGCCGCCGCCCCGACTCGATGACGGTGCTCAGCGTGGACGCCGACTCCGGGCGGACCGTGACCGTCTCCCTGCCGCGCAACCTGCAGAACGCGCCCTTCCCTTCGGACTCGCCGCTGGCCGACGTCTATCCGGAGGGCTTCGACTGCGGCGACGAGTGCATCCTCAACGCCCTCTACACCGACGTCACGAACAACCACGCCGAGCTCTACCCGGACGCCGCGGACCCCGGCGCCGAGGCCATGAAGGACGCCGCCTCGGGCGTCCTCGGCATCGAGGTCCAGGCCTACGCGATCGTCGAGATGAACGGTTTCGAGCAGCTCGTCGACGCCCTCGGCGGGATCACCATCGACGTCGGCGGGCGCGTCCCGATCGGCGGCGGCACCGACCTGGTGACGGGCCTGCCGAACGAGATCTTCGGGTACATCGAGCCTGGCGTGCAGCGCCTGGACGGCTACCACGCCCTCTGGTACGCCCGGTCCCGCGAGGGGGCCACGGACTACGACCGCCAGGCGCGCCAGCGCTGCGTGCAGGCCGCGATGCTCAAGCAGCTCAACCCCGTCAACGTGCTGACCCGGTTCGAGGACCTCGCGAACTCGGGCACACAGGTCGTCGAGACCGACATCCCGCAGAGCCAGATCGGCTCGTTCGTGGACGTGGCGCTGAAGGCCAAGGAGCACGAGCTCGTGCAGTACGCCGCCGGCCCGCCGTACTACGACCCGTCCTTCCCCACCTACCCGGACTTCGACCTGCTGCACGAGGACCTCGACCGGGTGCTCGAAGAGGCCACGGACCGCGGCGCGCGGGACGCGGAGGCCCTGCCGGCCGGCACCCCGGTGGGCTCCGGGATCGCGATGGCCGCCCCCCTCGCGGCGGCGAAGCCTCTCGTGGGGACGCAGGAGCTCACGCCCAACGGCACCTGCTCGGTGCCCTGACCGGCCCGGACCGCGGGGCACCGGCGGCGCCCTGACGCCCCGGTACAGTGGGGGCGTGGCGAACATACTGCAGTCGAACGCATGGGCCGGATTCCAGCGGAACCTGGGGCACAAGGTGTTCCAGGCCTCTGGGGACGGATGGCGCTACCTCGCGATCCTCGAGGGCGGCCGGACGGGCCGCTACCTCTACTGCCCGTACGGCCCCGAGGCGCTGACCCCGCAGGCCTTCGAGGCCGCGCTCGAGGACCTCGCCCGCACGGCCCGGTCCGAGCGCTGCTGGTTCGTGCGGGTGGAGCCCGTCGACGCCGCGGTGACGGACGGGCTCGAGACGCCGGAGGCCTCGCTGCGCCGGCGCGGAATGCGCCCGGCCCCCCGGCAGGTGCAGCCGGGGCACACCCAGGTCATCGACCTCACCCAGGACGAGGACGCGATCCTCAAGGACATGAAGTCCACCAACCGCAACCTGCACCGCAACATCGCCAAGAAGGGCGTGACCTTCACGACCTCGACCGACCCCGAGGACGTCGACGTGCTGCTGGGCTTCCTCGAGGCCACGGCCGAGCGCAAGGACTTCGCCCGGCAGCAGGACGCCTATCTGCGCGAGGCCGCCCGCAGCCTCATGCCCGTGGGCGCGGCGGCCCTCTACGTGGCCCGGCTGGACGGGGAGCCCATCGGCGCCTCCCTCGTCTACGACTCCGACGACACCCGCACCTACGCCCACGCCGCGATGGACTTCGAGCACCGCAGGCTCTCGGCGGGGATCCCCCTGGTCGTGCGGATGGTCCTGGACGCCAAGCAGAAGGGCCTGAGCCGTTTCGACCTCTTCGGCACGGCGCCCGAGGACGCCGGCCCGGACCACGCGTGGCACGGCTTCACGAAGTTCAAGAAGTCCTTCGGCGGCCGCCCGGAGTCCTATCCCGGGACCTGGGACCTGCCGCTGAGCCGCGGGACGTACGCCGCGTACACCGGTGTGCGCGCCGCCAGGGAGGCCGCCGTATCGGCCCGCAAGAGCCTTCCGGGCCTGACCGGCCGGCTCCGGGAGTCCGTCGCCGGGCTGCGCCGCCGGGAGTCCTGAGCGCCCGGTCTCAGCGCCCCGCCGCGTCCCGGAGGGCGGAGATGCTCTCGCCGACCACGCGGCGGGTGAGGTCCCGGGCCCGCCGGGCACGCCCCCGGGCGGGACGGGACGCGCCGTCGTCGTCCTCGGGCACGTCGTCCGGCTCCCCGAGGTCGGGGGACCACGCCGGGGCCGGTTCGCCCAGGCCCAGCTCCGCGGCGACCGCGGTCCCCGAGGCCTCGGCGGCGGCCTCGGCGACGTCCTCCGAGAACTCCCCCGCCGGGCCACGGCCCAGGGCCTTCTCCCAGGGGCCCAGCACCGGGCGCTCCGTCGCCGCCAGCTCGCGGACCACGAGCGGCACCTCCGTCTCGTCCGGGTCGCCGCCGTCGAGTCGCTGCACGCGCCGCTTCTGCAGCTCGACGATCCCGGTCAGCAGCAGGGCGTCGTCCACGCCCAGGTCCCGGCCCCGGCGGGTGAAGCCGAGCCGGTAGATCATCGCCAGACCGCGCGTGTGCACGAACCACAGGTAGCCCAGGGCGGCCTCGCGGCCGTCCTCGGCGGCCTCGGTGGCCACGAGCAGCAGCGAGTCCTCGCCCAGGTCCTCCAGCAGCTGGGTGATGAGCCGGGTCCGCAGCCCGATGTTCGCGAGGACCCGGCTGCCCGCCGTGACCTCCCGCACCGTCACGCCCGGGGTGCGCAGTGCCGTGCGGCAGCGGTCCAGGGTGGCCTCCGAGAGCCGCCGCGAGAGGTCCCGCTCGGTCTCCCCCAGCACCACCTCCAGCCGCCGGGGCTCCTCCGGCCCGGCGCCCGCGGCGGGCCGGGTGAACCCGGCGGCCTCCAGCGCCTCCGGGGTGCCGGGCGCGCGCAGGGTGTCGGCCTGGAAGCGCAGCAGGACGGCCGAGTGCTCCTCCCGGGACCAGTCGGCGAGGGCGGCGGCGACCACGGGCAGGTCCTCGGGCCGGTGGACGTGGCAGTGCACGGTCCCGGCGACCACGCGCTCGGCCTCGGAGCGCAGGTAGAGCTGCGCGTAGCCCACGGTGCGCTGCTCGGCGTCGTGGACCATGACGCGGTCGACCCGCAGACCGGGGCCCTCGGCGGAGACCTGGGCCTCGCCGATGCCCCACAGCTGCTGCGGGTGCCCGCCGGTCACCCGGACGGTGGCGTCCCAGGTCTTGCGGTTGGGACAGGGGCTGACCGTGGTGCTCACGTGGGGATCCTCCTCGTCACCCGGGCGCTCCGCCCCGGCTGGGGGACCGCGGTCGGCGCCCGCAGTTCGGCCTCCAGTCTATGGCCGGGAGGGCTCGCGACCGGTGCCGGACACGGTCCGACCGGGACGGCAGGACCCCCGCACCGGAGGTCGGTGCGGGGGTCCTGTCACGGCCGTGCCGGCCGGGCCCGGCGACGGCCCGGTGTCAGGCTCAGTGGCGCGCGTACTTCTCCCACTTGGAGGCCAGGTGCTCGGCCTCGACCATCCGCACGGTCCCGGAGCGGGAGCGCATCACGATGGACTGGGTGGTGATGCGGCTGCCGCGGTAGCGCACACCGCGCAGCAGGTCCCCGTCCGTGATGCCCGTGGCGGAGAAGAAGCAGTTGTCCGAGGTGACGAGGTCGTCGGTGGTCAGCACGGCGTCGAGGTCCAGCCCGGCGTCGAGGGCCTTCTGCTTCTCGTCGTCGTCCGTGGGCGCCAGCCGGCCCTGGATGATGCCGCCGGTGGCCTTGACGGCGCACGCGGTGACGATGCCCTCCGGGGTGCCGCCGATGCCCATCATGACGTCCACGCCGGTGCCCTCGCGGCACGCCGCGATCGCCCCGGCCACGTCCCCGTCGAGGATCATCCGGGTGCGGGCGCCGGTGGCGCGGATCTCGTCGACGAGCTTCTGGTGGCGCGGGCGGTCCAGCACGCACACGGTGAGCTGGTTGATCTTGATGCCCTTGGCCTTGGCCACGAGGTGCAGGTTCTGCTTGACGGGCAGGCGCAGGTCCACGAAGTCCGCGGCCTCCGGCCCCACCACGAGCTTGTCCATGTAGAACACGGCGGAGGGATCGAACATCGACCCTCCGTCGGCCACCGCGATGACGGCCAGGGCGTTGTTCATGCCCAGCGCGGTGAGGCGGGTGCCGTCGATCGGGTCCACGGCGACGTCGGAGGCCGGCCCGGAGCCGTCACCCACCTGCTCGCCGTTGAAGAGCATCGGGGCCTCGTCCTTCTCGCCCTCGCCGATGACCACGGTGCCGTTGAAGTGCACGGTGGAGAGCAGGGCGCGCATGGCGTCGACCGCGGCCCCGTCGGCGGCGAGCTTGTCGCCGGCGCCCACCCACTGGCCCCCGGCGATCGCCGCGGCCTCGGTGGTCCGCACCAGCTCCATCGCCAGGTTGCGGTCGGCCACATTGTTGGAGCGCGCCTGGATCGTTCCGGTGGATTCTTCGGCCACGTTGTTCCTCACCTTCGAGTTCACGTTCTTCGGGACCCCCGGGCCGGGCTCGGCCGCGGGTGCGGTCCACGTCCCGCCCAGCATATCGCCCGCGCCCCCGCGGACCGCGACCTGGGCCACATTGCGGCCGGGTGCGTCCGGGCGGGTCCGGGGCGGAGGGAGCGGGGGCGGCGGACAGGGCGGCGGGCGCGGCGGACAGGGGCCGGCGGACAGGGCACAATGGACGGGTGAGCTCCTCGACCCCCGACCGTCCCGCAGAGCACCCCTCGGCAGAGCACCCCGCGGCCGCCGGCCCCGGCACCGCGTCCGGCCCCGAGGCCGCCGAGACCCCGGAGCAGCCGCTCCCGCAGATCACGGAGAAGCAGGCCCGGCGGCTCAACGCCCCGGTGCAGGGGATGATCATCTCCATGGCGGTCCTCCTCCTGCTGGTCCTGCCGTTCGTGTGGCTCCAGCCCCGCCCCGACGCCCAGCCGTACCGCCCCGACGTCGACGTCGCCCAGGAGGCGGACTACGTCGCGGACGAGGCGCCCTTCACCCCGGTCGTGCCGGAGCCGGGCGAGGACTGGACCGCCAACTACGCCCGGTGGAACGGCGGCGCCGCCGAGGGGGTGCCCTTCTGGGAGATCGGCTGGGCCACCCCGCAGGGCAGCTTCATCGGCCTGGTGCAGACGTCCATGGCCAACCCCACGTGGCTGGCCCAGCAGGCCGAGGCCGTCCCCGCCACCGCGACGGTCGACGTGGGCGGCGTGCCGTGGGACGTCCACATCCGGGAGGAGTCCCGGAACCAGGACGCCCTGACCGTGTACACCGGTGAGGTCAACGGCTCCACCGTGGTGCTCAAGGGCGACGCGCCCGGCGCCGAGCTGGACCAGCTGGCCGCCGCCGTCGCCGAGGACCTCACCGACGCCCCTGCCCCGAGAACCACGGAGATGCCATGACCCCGGACACCCGCCCCGACGACACCTCGCCCCGCACCCCGGCCGCCGCCTGGCAGCGCCTGCGCGAGGGCAACGCCCGCTTCGTGGCGGGCGAGTCCATGCACCCCAACCAGGACGCCTCCCGGCGGCAGTCCGTGGCCGGCGGGCAGAACCCGTTCGCCGTGATCTTCGGCTGCTCGGACTCGCGGCTGGCCGCCGAGATCATCTTCGACCTCGGCCTGGGCGACGCGTTCGTGGTGCGCACCGCCGGGCAGGTCATCGACGACGCCGTGCTCGGCTCGATCGAGTACTCGGTCGCGAACCTCGGCACGCCGCTGATCATGGTCCTCGGCCACGACTCGTGCGGGGCCGTGACCGCCGCGCACGACGTCGCCGGCTCCGGGCAGATGCCCCGCGGCTTCCAGCGGGACCTCATCGAGCGGATCATGCCCTCCGTGCTCGAGACCCAGCGCCACGGCCACGAGGACGTCAACGCGGCGGTCGTGGAGCACACCAAGCAGACGGCGTCCCGCCTCATGGAGCAGTCCCGGGTGATCGCGGACGCGGTCTCCAACGGCGAGGTCGCCGTGGTCGGCGTCTTCTACCACCTCGAGGACGGCCAGGCGGAGCTCGTCCACGGGCACGGCACCTGGCTTCCGGGCCGCTGAACCGGGTGCCCGGCGCGGCGGCCGTCACCCCGGGTCGCCGTGCCGGGCGTCACCCGGCGCTGTCCTAGACTGGCGCCATGGCTGATACCACCGCAGAGACCACCGAGTACCGCATCGAGCACGACACCATGGGCGAGGTCCGCGTTCCCGCGAACGCCCTGTACCGCGCTCAGACCCAGCGTGCGGTCGAGAACTTCCCCATCTCGGGCAAGCCCCTCGAGCCCCAGCACATCGTCGCGCTGGCACAGATCAAGAAGGCCGCCGCCAAGGCGAACGCGGAGCTGGGGGTGCTCGACGACGAGCGCGCCCGCGCCATCGCGGACGCCGCGGACAAGGTCGCCACGGGGCAGTACGACGAGCACTTCCCGATCGACGTCTTCCAGACCGGCTCCGGGACGTCCTCCAACATGAACACCAACGAGGTGCTGGCGACCCTCGCCAACCAGGCGCTCGAGGGCACGGACGTCGAGGTCCACCCCAACGACCACGTCAACGCCTCCCAGTCCTCCAACGACGTCTTCCCGACCTCCGTGCACGTCGCCGTCACGGGCGCGCTGATCAACGACCTGGTCCCGGCCATGACGCAGCTCGCCGAGTCGCTCGAGCGGAAGGCCGCGGAGTTCCAGGACGTCGTGAAGTCCGGGCGCACCCACCTCATGGACGCCACGCCGGTGACCCTGGGCCAGGAGTTCGGCGGCTACGCCGCGCAGGTCCGCTACGGCATCGAGCGGGTCGAGTCCTCGCTGCCGCGGGTGGCCGAGGTCCCGCTGGGCGGCACCGCCGTGGGCACCGGCATCAACACCCCCGCCGGCTTCTCCGCCCGCGTCATCGAGCTGCTCGCCGAGGAGACCGGGCTGCCGATCACCGAGGCCCGCAACCACTTCGAGGCCCAGGCCAACCGGGACGGCCTGGTCGAGGCCTCCGGGCAGCTGCGCAACGTCGCCTACAGCTACATGAAGATCAACAACGACCTGCGCTGGATGGGCTCCGGCCCCAACACCGGCCTCGGCGAGATCCTCATCCCCGACCTCCAGCCCGGCTCCTCGATCATGCCCGGCAAGGTCAACCCGGTGATCTGCGAGTCCACGATCCAGGTCTGCGCGCAGGTGATCGGCAACGACACCACCGTCTCGCTGTCCTCCACCAACGGGGCGTTCGAGCTCAACGTGGGCATCCCGGTCATGGCCTCGGCCCTGCTGGAGTCCATCCGGCTGCTCGCGAACTCCTCGCGCGTGATGGCGGAGAAGATGATCGACGGGCTCGAGGCGAACACGGAGCGCTGCCGCTTCCTCGCCGAGGCGTCCCCGTCCATCGTGACCCCGCTGAACAAGGCCATCGGCTACGAGGCCGCCGCGAAGATCGCCAAGCACTCCGTGGCGAACAAGATGACGGTGCGCGAGGCGACCATCGCCCTCGGCTACGTCGAGAACGGCCAGCTCACCGAGGAGCAGCTGGACCGGGCGCTGGACGTCACCACCATGACGGGCCCCAACACCTGACCCTGCGCTCCCGGCGCACCGAGGGGTCGCGTCCGGACGGAAATGCTGCGGCATTCCCTCCGGACGCGACCCCTCGCTGTGTCCGGGCTCAGTTCGCGACCCCTCGCGGCATCCGGGGGCTCAGACCACGAAGCGGGGCGGGCCGCTGTGCGCCCGCGCGGCCCGCAGGCGCTCGAGCTGGTGGGTCGGCATCGGCGGGAGCTCGTCCATGGAGTACCAGCCGACCTCGAGCGACTCGTCGTCGTTGACGCGGGCCTCGCCGGAGACCCAGCGGCAGCGGAAGGTGTGGTCCAGGAACTGGCAGCGGTCCCCGTTGGGGTACTGCACGGGCTCCCCCGCCCTGACCGCCACGAGCTCCTCCACGACGGCGACGACGCCGGTCTCCTCCAGGCACTCGCGCACCGCCGTGACCGCCGGCTCCTCGCCGGGCTCCACGATCCCGCTCACCAGTCCCCAGTTGCCGTTGTCGCTGCGCCGGGCCAGCAGCACCCGGCCGTCCTCGCGCAGCACCACGGCGGTGACGGCAGGCAGCCACAGGAGATCGTGGCCGATCTTCTCCCGCAGGGACAGGACGAACTCGGGGGTGGGCATGCGGGCTCCTCGTGCAGTGTCTTGGGGTGGGGTCCGGCCCATTCTGGCAGGCCGGCGCGGGTCACAGCAGCAGGAGGACCCCGAGGGCCCCGGTGATCATGGCGGGACCGAACGCCACCCGGGAGCGGGCGTCGACCCGACCGAGCACCACGAGCACCGCCCCGGCCAGACCGCCGAGCACGAACCCGGCCGCCGCCCCCAGCACGGCGTGCCAGACGGAGACGAAGCCCAGGCACATGCCGAGCAGACCGGAGAGCCGGACGTCGCCCATGCCCATCCCGGCCGGGTGGAGCATGCGGAGCAGGACGTAGAGCCCGCCCACGACCACCAGGCCCCACAGCATCCACAGCAGCCGGACCGGCTCGCCGGCCACCACCGCCGCCCCGCCCAGCAGCACCCCGCACCCGGGGTACAGCGGGCGCACCACGCGGCCGGGCAGCCGGTGCTCCCGCACGTCGGTGCGCCACAGCCACGCGCACGCGACCACGAGCACGGCGGTGCCGAGCAGTGCGAGCGCCCCGGCGGCCCACCCGGCGGCGTCCCCGCGGGTGAACTGCTCGGTCAGGAAGGTGCCCACACCGGGCATCGTAGCCCCGGCCCCGGCCGGGACGGGGCGCCTGTGGACGCGCGGGGCCCTCCCTAGACTGGGGTCATGCACCGCTCCCCCGTCCCCGCGCCCACCGACCAGAACGAGTTCTGCGCGCTCAGCCGCTCCTCCCCGTGGCGCTGGGACACCCTGCGGTTCGTGCTGTCCTGGCCGGCACCCGCGGACGCCGCGCCCCGCCGGCCCGTCCGGGCCTGGGTCCGCCGCCCGGACGGCCTGCGCGTCGAGGCCCTGGACGGCACCCCCCTCTACACGGCCACCACGCGGGAGCAGTCGCGCGACGACTTCTACGTCGCCTCGACCTCGGCCTCGTGGCTGCTCGCGCCGCAGCTGGTGGCCCCGGTGTTCACGGACTCCGGGCTCGTCGAGCGCAGGCCCGAGGCGGCCTACGGGGACCCCGTCTTCGGCGGCGGCCGCTGGCAGGCCATCCTCGACCCCGTCGAGCTGGCCGGGGACGCCCCCGTGCCGCCCTACCTGCCGGAGCGGCGGCCCTGCACGGTCGAGGACGTCCGCACCGGCACCCACCACGGGCGGCCCGTGCGCGGCGCCGTGGTGGTCCCCGGCCACGCCTACACCCCGACGACGCCGGGGCACCCCCTGGCCCCGGCCCGCACCCGGGTGCTCCTGGACGAGCGGACGGCCGTCTGCGTCCGCTCCGAGGTGCTCGAGGGCCCGCTGGCCGGCACGGGCCACGACCTGCGGATCGAGGCCGTGGACGAGTACTTCATCGACGACCTCTTCCGGTCGGTGCCCCTGGACCTCACGGACGTGAGCAGGCACCTGCCCTGGCCCGTCGGCCCCTGAGGCCCCCGGCTCAGCTGTCCAGGTCGCCCAGGACCTCCGTGACCAGGGCGGCGATCGGTGAGCGCTCCGAACGGGTCAGCGTGACGTGGCCGAAGAGCGGGTGGCCCTTGAGCGCCTCGACCACGGCGGTCACGCCGTCGTGGCGGCCGACCCGGAGGTTGTCGCGCTGGGCGACGTCGTGGGTCATGACCACCTTGGAGTTCTGCCCGATCCGCGACAGCACGGTGAGCAGCACGTTCTTCTCGAGGGACTGCGCCTCGTCCACGATCACGAAGGCGTCGTGCAGGGACCGGCCGCGGATGTGCGTCAGGGGCAGCACCTCGAGCATGCCCCGGTCGAGCACCTCCTCGACGACCTCCTGCGAGACCAGCGCCCCGAGGGTGTCGAACACGGCCTGGCCCCACGGGTTCATCTTCTCCTCCTCGGAGCCGGGCAGGTAGCCGAGCTCCTGGCCGCCCACGGCGTAGAGGGGACGGAAGACCATGACCTTGCGGTGCTCCCGGCGCTCCATCACCGTCTCCAGGCCCGCGCACAGGGCCAGGGCGGACTTGCCGGTGCCGGCGCGCCCGCCCAGCGACACGATGCCCACCTCGGGGTCCAGCAGGAGGTCGATCGCGAGCCGCTGCTCGGCGGAGCGCCCGTGCACGCCGAAGACGTCCCGGTCCCCGCGCACCACCCGGGCGGAGCCGTCGGCGCGGACCCGGGCCAGGGCGCTGCCGCGCACGGAGTGCAGGGTCAGGCCCGTGTTGGCCGGCAGCCCCTCGGCGCCCGGGACCACGACGGCCTCGCCGCCGTAGAGCCGGTCCACCACGTCGTCGGGGACCTCGAGGGCCGCGGTCCCGGACCACTCGACGTCGGAGCCGACCCACTCGGCCCGGTACTCCTCGGCCTCCAGGCCCAGGGCGGAGGCCTTGACCCGCATGGGCAGGTCCTTGGAGACGATGCACACGTCCTTGCCCTCGTTGGCGAGGCTCAGCGCCACCGCCAGGATCAGGGAGTCGTTGTCCTTGAGCCGGAAGCTCACCGGCAGGACGGTGTCCGAGACGTGGTTGAGCTCCACCACCAGGCTCCCGCCCTGGTCCCCGAGGGGCACGGGCCGGTTGAGCCCGCCGTGCTCCACGCGCAGGTCGTCGAGCAGCCGCAGGGCCTGCCGGGCGAAGTAGCCCAGCTCCGGGTCGTGCCGCTTGCCCTCCAGCTCGGTGATGACGATGACGGGCAACACCACCTGGTGCTCGGCGAAGCGCAGGATCGCCCGGGGGTCCGACAGCAGCACCGAGGTGTCGATCACGTAGGAGCGCACCCCGGCGCCCAGGGGGGCGGAGATGTCGGTGATGCGCTCCTGCTTCTTGGAGATGCTCATGGTGGCCCTTCCTCCTCGGTCCGGCGGGCGGCGTCAGCGCCGTCCACCTGAGGACAACGTATGCGGACCGGACCCGCCGCGCGAGCAGAAACGATGAACGGCGCGCAAATTGCCAGCGACCGCCCCGGACGTGCCCGGCGCCGCGCCCGGGGACGGCGTCCGGGACGACGACGGGCGGGGTCCGGTGGGCTCAGCCGCCGAAGCGCCGCTGCCGCGAGGCGTAGTCCCGCAGCGCCCGCAGGAAGTCGACGCGCCGGAAGTCCGGCCACAGCGCCTCGCAGAAGTAGTACTCGCTGTAGGCGGACTGCCACATGAGGAACCCGGACAGCCGCTGCTCGCCCGAGGTGCGGATCAGCAGGTCCGGGTCCGGCTGCCCGCGCGTGTAGAGGTGCTGGGAGATGTCCTCCACGGACAGGCTCTGCGCGAGCTCCCGGACGTCCGCGCCGGCGTCGAGGGCATCGGTGAGGACCTCCCGCACGGCGTCCACGATCTCCTGCCGGCCCCCGTAGCCGACCGCGATGTTCAGGTGCGGGCCGGCATTGCCCGCGGTGCGCTCCGTGAGGTCGGCCAGGCACGCCGCGAGCCGCGGCGGCAGCATCTCGAGGGCGCCGACGGGCTGGACCCGGCAGATGCCCGTCTCGGTGAGCGTGTCCATGAGGTCGGAGATGATCTCGAGCAGGGGTTCCAGCTCCGCGGCCGGGCGCTTGAGGTTCTCGGTCGAGAGGATGTAGAGGGTGACCACCTCGATGTCCAGCTCCCGGCACCAGCCGAGGAACTCGACGATCTTCTGCGCGCCCGCCTTGTGCCCGTCCGCGGTCGAGGCGCCGAACTGCTTGGCCCACCGCCGGTTGCCGTCCACGAGGACGCCGACGTGCTTGGGCAACCGCCGCGGGTCGAGCTCGGCGGAGAGCCGGCGCTCGTAGAACCGGTAGAGCGGCCGTGGCTTGGGCATCTGTGCTTCCTCCCGGGTTCTCGCGCACGGTGTCGGGGGTCGGGCCGGACGTGGTGGGGGCCACGGTGCCGGGCGTGGTGGTGATCACGGACCCGGCCGGCTCTCGGCGACGCCTCCTAAACTACCCGGTGGGAGACCGGACGGACTCACGCACAGCACGCCGGGAGGAACATGATGGAGCACACGCACAGCGCCGCCCGCCGGGCCGCCGGCCGCGTCGAGGAGGCGGTCGAGCACGGGATCGAGGGACTCGTGGAGCGCAAGCCCGCGTGGCGGGGCTGGATCCACGCGAGTTTCACGCCCGTCGTCGTCGCCCTGGGTCTCGTGGCGATCCTGCTGGCGCCCAGCACCGAGCTGCGGATCGCGTGCGCCGTGTACGGCGTGACGGGCATCCTGCTGTTCGGCGTGTCGGCGATCTACCACCGCGCCTACTGGCCCCGGCGGCTGCACATGGTCCTGCGCCGGATGGACCACTCGAACATCGCGCTGCTGATCGCCGGCACCTACACCCCGCTGGCGGTCGCGCTGCTGGACCCGCCGCAGTCCCGGCTGCTGCTGGTTGTGATCTGGTCCTGCGCCGCCGGTCTGGTGCTCTTCCGGCTGCTGTGGACCCTGGCGCCCCGCTGGCTGTACACCCCGCTGTACGTGGTGATGGGCTGCCTGGCCCTCTTCTACCTGCCGCAGTTCTGGCAGACCAGCCCCCCGGCGGCCGCGCTGACCGCCGCCGGCGGCATCGCCTACATCACCGGCGCCGTGGTCTACGGCACCCGGCGGCCGCGCCTGCTCCCCGAGGTGTTCAGCTTCCACGAGGTCTTCCACGCCTTCACGGTGCTGGGCTTCGTGCTGCACTACGTGGCGATCATGCTCGCGATGCTCCGCTGAGCGGCTCCGCCCCGCCCACCCGCTCACCGGGCTCCGCGGGCCCCGGGGGCCGCGCCCGCGAGGCCGGGCTCTTGCCTCAGCCGCGCGGGTCGGGCCCCTCCGGCTCCTCGGCCCGCGCCGCCGGCCCTCCCCCGGCCCGGTCGCCGTCGGCGCCGGTCCTGGCGTCGGCGCCGTCCGTCCCGGCGCTGTCGGTCCCGGTGTGGCCGCCGGCCCGCTCCTCCGCGGCGCGGCGCTCGGCGTACTCCGCGCGGTAGCGCAGCCGCCGGTTGCGGCGGTTGAAGTCGCGCACCAGGAAGATGACCGCCACGGCCAGCAGCAGCGTCATGAGGAACCCCAGCATCCCGGGGGTCACCTGGCTCGGGTCCAGGCCGGGGCGCAGCGTGCCCTCGTCGATCGGGTTGGGCGCCATCGCCGGCAGCAGGGCGAGCACGTTCAGCACGGTGGTCATCCCGGCGCTCAGCCCACGATCCCGGCGAACAGGTCGTGCTCCGGCAGGTCGGTCGGCACCCGGGACTCCGCCAGGACGTAGTCCTCCCACGGCCACACCTGGGACTGCAGCTCGGCGGAGACGGCGAAGAACATCCCGTCCGGCGCCACCTGGGTCCGGTGGCTGCGCAGCGCCTCGTCCCGCAGCGCGAACGTGTCCGGGCAGCGCACCTTGGTGGTGGTCTCGTGCCGGGGGGCCGGCGGGCGGTGGCCCTCCGGGTCGCTCTCCTGCAGCATCGCGATCCGGGCCGCGTACGGGGACTGCAGGCCGCGCTCCTCGAGGGCCTCGTGCAGGGCCACGAAGCGCTCCAGGTTGAAGGCCCGGTCGTAGTAGAGCTTCTGCGGGGTCCACGGCTCGCCGAGGCCGGGGTACCGCTCGGGGTCGCCGGCGGCGCGGAACGCCTCGACGGAGACGTTGTGCGTCTGGATGTGGTCCGGGTGCGGGTAGCCGCCGTTCTCGTCGTAGGTCAGGATCACGTGCGGGCGGAACCGGCGCACGAGCCGGACCAGGGGCGCGGCGGCGCGCTCGAGCGGCTGCAGGGCGAAGCAGCCCCACGGCAGCGGCGGCAGGGGGTCCCCCTCGGGCAGCCCCGAGTCCATGAAGCCGAGCCAGCGGTGGTCGACGTCCAGCGCGGCGGCCGCCTGCGCCATCTCGTGCCGCCGCAGACCGGTCAGGTCCCGCTCGGCGTGCGGGTGGCCCTCCATCTCGGCGTTGAGGATCGAGCCCCGCTCCCCACCGGTGCACGTGGCCACCATGACCTCGACCCCCTGCCGGACGTAGTGGGCCATGGTCGCGGCGCCCTTGCTCGACTCGTCGTCGGGGTGGGCGTGGACGGCCAGCAGGCGCATCTCTGACAGGGAGGTCACTCGGGGGGTCCTCTCGGGAACGGTCGGGGAGTCGGGGAAGCGGCCGGTGCGGGCACGGGCCGCGGCCCATTTTACGCGTTCGCCGGGCGGTCCTGCGCCCGGGGTGCTCCCAGGGGCCTCGGCTACAGTGGTCGGGCGGTCGCCGGGCCCGGCGCCGCCCCCTTGCCCCCGAGACCCGAGGCCGCCGTGTCCACCGACTCCCCAGACCTGCTCCGCGACCGCTACGGAGCCCCCCGCCGCGAGCGCCGGATCGGGACGCGCGGCTGGATCGGTCTCGCCCTGGCGGCCACCCTGGTCACCGCCGTCTTCGTCGTCTGGGTGGTCACGGCGCGGCAGAGCGCCCCCACGTTCAAGGACATCGGCTTCGAGGTGGTCTCGGAGGCGCGGGCCACGGCGGACTTCGAGCTCACCAAGCGTCCCGAGGACGTCGTCACGTGCGCGGTGCAGGCCCTCAACCAGGAGTACGCCGTGGTGGGCTGGTCCGAGGTGACCATCGGGGCCGTGCCCGAGGACCGCCTGGGCGACGGCGGGACGAGCTCCCACCGCGCGGCCGTGCGCACCACCAACCTGGCGACCACCGCGGTCGTGGACTCCTGCTGGCTCGAGGACTGAGCCCCCGGCGGTCGTCCCGCCCGTGTGTCGCCGCCGCCGTCGGGCCTTTGGGCTTGTCCGCCCGCCCCGCCTAGACTGGGCAGCATGACTCCCCGTCCCCGGCAGCCGGACACCGTCCGAAACGGACGACCCGCACCGGGGCGGGGTCTTTGCGTAGCGGACCCCCGCACCGCCGGCGGCCCCCACGCCGTCGTCCCGGTCCGCCGCGGACCCGCCCGGACCCCGGGAGGACTGCCGCGGCCCGACCGACCGTTCACCGAGGAGAGATTGTGACCACCACGAACAAGACCGGCGCCTGGCTGACCCAGGAGGCCTACGACCGCCTGAAGAAGGAGCTCGACCACATCTCCGGCCCGTACCGGCACGAGATCGTGGAGCGCATCGACCAGGCGCGCTCGGAGGGCGACCTCAAGGAGAACGGCGGCTACCACGCCGCCCGCGAGGAGCAGAGCAAGAACGAGGGGCGCATCGTCCACCTCAAGAACCTGCTCGAGAACGCCCAGGTCGGCGAGGCCCCTGCCGACGACGGGGTCGTGGAGGCCGGCATGGTCGTCACCGCGGAGATCGCGGGCGAGGCGATGACCTTCCTCATCGGCTCCCGCGAGGTGGCCGAGGACCTGGCCGCCGGCAGTGAGCTGGAGGTCTTCTCCGAGAAGTCCCCGATGGGCTCCGCGATCTCCGGCCACCGGGTCGGTGACGAGCTGTCCTACACCGCCCCCAACGGCAAGGAGATCCCGGTCAAGATCCTGGACGCCAAGCCGTTCAAGGTCTGAGGCTCCCGTGACGACCCACTGGTTGCGCAGCCCCGGCCCCGGCACCAAGGCGCTGATGGTCCTGACGGCGGTGCTCGGGGTCGTGGCCGTGGTGCTGCACTTCGCGGGTCAGGGCGACCCCGCCGCGAGCGCCCCCGGCAGCCTGCGCAACGTCTTCGTCTTCGCGACGTTCGTCAGCGCGTTCGTCACCTACCTCACCGGCCGGCGCCGCACCTGACGCCGCCCCCGGACGACACCGGCGCCGGTCCCCGCGGGGACCGGCGCCGTCGTCGTCGGGGGCCGGGACCGGTGCCCGGCGGCGGTCAGTGCACGACGACGGGGTGGTAGCCCTCCGCCTCGAGCGCCCGGAGGATCTGGCGGCAGTGCTCGTGCCCCTTGGTCTCCATGTCGATGGTGATGGACACGTCGCCCAGGCTGAGCGAGCCGCCGATCCGGGTGTGGTCCACGCCGGTGACGTTGGCGTCCTGGACGGCGATGAGCTCGGAGATGCGGGCGAGCTCGCCCGGGCGGTCGGTGAGCATCATCTTGATGGTCATGTACCGGCCGGCGGCGGAGAGCCCCCGCTGGATGACCTTGAGCATGAGCATGGGGTCCACGTTGCCGCCCGAGAGCACCACCACGGTGTTGCCGAGGTCCGGGTACGCGGCCTGCAGGCGGCCATCCAGAAGGGCCGCGACGCCGACGGCGCCGGCGGGCTCCACCACGAGCTTGTTGCGCTCGAGCAGGAAGATCAGCGCCTGGGCGAGGGAGTCCTCCGAGACCGTCACGACGTCGTCGGTGAGCTCCTTGATGATGCTGAACGGCAGCTGCCCGGGTTTGCCCACGGCGATGCCGTCGGCAATGGTCGAGACCCGGTCGAGGGTCACGAGCGCGTCCCCCGCGAGGGACGGCGGGTAGGCGGCGGCGTTCTCCGCCTGCACGCCGATGAGCCGGATCGGCCGGCCGAGCTGCTCGGCGCGGGCCTTGACCGCCACGGCCATGCCGGCGAGCAGCCCCCCGCCGCCCACCCCGGTGATGACGGTGTCGACGTCGGGCACCTGCTCGAGCACCTCGAGGCCGAGCGTGCCCTGCCCGGCCACGATGTCCGGGTGGTCGAAGGGGTGGACGAACACCGCCCCGGTCGCGGTGGCGTGGCGCTGGGCCTCGGCGAGGGCCTCGTCCACGCTGGTGCCGTGCAGGATCACCTCGGCGCCGTGGTCCTGGGTCGCGGCGATCTTGGGCAGGGCCGCGCCCAGCGGCATGTAGATGCGGGCGGTGATGCCCAGCTTGGCGGCGGCGAGGGCGACCCCCTGCGCGTGGTTGCCGGCGGAGGCCGCCACGACACCGCGGGCCTTCTCCTCGTCGGTGAGCTTGGCCATCCGCACGTAGGCGCCGCGGACCTTGAAGGAGCCCGCGCGCTGCAGGTTCTCGGCCTTGAGATTGACCTCGGAGCCGATGAGCCGCGAGAGCGCCCGGGAGTGGGTCACCGGGGTCCGGTCGATCACGCCCTCGAGGAGCGCGGCGGCGTCCTGGATGTCGGCGAGACGGACGGGCAGTTCGGCCAGGCTCACGGTGCGTCTTCTTTCCCGGTCGGTGCGTCGGTGCGGGGCCGGGCGGGACCCGCTGGGTCGTGCCACGGTGAGCGCCCGCCGGCGGCGGGCGCGGTCCTCATCCTAGTCGCTGCCCGGTGTGCGCTCCGGCGAGGCGGGAGCACCGGAACCCGCCCCCTGGCCGACCCCCTGTTCGTCGCTGCGGCCGCGGCCCTGACCCGTGCCGGCGGCGGCCCGGGCGCGGTCGTCCCGTCGGCCGCGCTTGAGCGCGGCCTGCAGCCGTTCCTTCGCGCGGGTCCGGCGGAAGCGCTGGAGCTGGGCCATGACCTGGTCGCGGGTGAGATCGTTCCTGCGCGCGTGCTTCTTGATCTCCCACGGGAAGTAGTACGGCTCCCACGGGATCTCGTCGTCCGCCTTCCACGTCCCGCCCACGAGGTAGCGCACCACCGTGTTGAGGAAGGCCATCACGGGCACCGCGAACAGGGCGCCCGCGATGCCGAAGAGGATGGTGCCGGACGCGACGGCGAGGAAGACCGCGAGGGGGTGCAGGGACACGGCCCGGCCCATCACGAGCGGCTGCAGGACGTTGGACTCGATCTGCTGCACCAGCAGCACCACGGCGAGCATGGCCAGGGCGGTGCCGAAGCCGTTGGCCACGAGGGCGACGAGCACGGCGACCGCGCCGGTGAGCACGGCGCCCACGATCGGGATGAAGGAGCCCAGGAACACGAGGATGCCGATGGGCAGGGCGAGGGGGACGCCGAGCAGCGCCGCGCCGAGCCCGATGCCCACGGCGTCCACGAACGCCACGAAGCCCTGGATGCGGGCGTACTGCACGAGCGAGGTCCAACCCCGGCGGCCGGCGCCGTTGACGGCCCGCCGCGCGCTGACCGGGAACAGCCGGACGAGGAAGAGCCAGATCCGCTCGCCGTCCATGAGGAAGAACAGCAGGGTGAAGAGCATGATGATGATGCCGGTCAGCACGTTGCCCGCCGTCGAGCCGAAGGACATGGCGCCCGAGAGGATGGCCTCGCTGTTGTCCTGGATCGTGGTGCCGAGGTCGTCGATCCAGTCGTTCACGCTGTCGGCGCTGAGGTTCAGCGGCCCGTCCTCGAGCCAGCCCAGCAGCTGCTGGGTGCCGACCACCACGTTCTCGGACAGCTGCGCGAAGCCCAGCACGATCTGCCGGCCGGCGAGCACGAGCAGACCCGTCACGAGGCCGATGAGCACGAGCACCGCCGTGCCCGAGGCCAGGCCCGCCGGCACGTGCTGTCCGCGCAACCACTTCACCAGCGGGAACAGGAGCCCGGCGAGCAGGCCGGCGATGAGCACGGGGATGATGACCACCGTGATCGTCGACAGCATGTACCCGAGCAGCCCCACGGCCGCGAGGATGATGATGAGCCGCCACGACCACGCCGCGGCCACCCGCACCGAGACCGCGACGCCACCCGCGGCGTTGCCGTGCAGCGGGGGGAGCTCGGTGCCGGGTCCCGGCCGCAGCGGCCGCTCGGCGTCGTGCGATGTCGAAGGCATGGAGCCATCTTGGCACGGCGGTCCGACCGCCGGGCGCCCCCCGGCCGGGGCCGGACGACGATTCCGCGGGCCGGTCCGGCACGCGGGGCGCGCGCGGTGGAAGACTGGCGGGATGTCACGCACTTTCCTCCGCGTTCTCGCCCAGCGCCGGCCGGCTCCCGGCCTGACCCCGGACGCTCCGCCGCGGGAGGAGCTGGAGGCCGTGCTCCGCGCCGCCGCGGGGACCGCGGCGGCCGATCCGGGCCTGAGCTGGCGGGTGGCCGTGACCACCCGCCGCTCCGCGCCGGAGCTCGCGGCCGCGCTGGCGGGGCTGACCCGGGTGCCCAACATGTCGGCGCCCTTCCCCCGGCTCAAGGGCAAGCAGCTGCGCCGGCTCGCGGCCTTCCGGGGCGCCCTGAAGTGGGCGAGCACGGGCGGCCTGGGGTGCGCGCTCGTCTTCAGCCCCGACGGCACCCTGGGCGTCCCGCGGAAGGAGCAGCTGAACGCGGCGCACGGGGCCCGCCCCCTGCTCGAGGCCGCGTTCTGGGCCGCCGGCTGGGGCACCGTGTGGGCCCACCGGGACGGCGAGGGCGAGGACGCGGTCCGCGCGTTCTACGGGCTGACGGAGGAGGAGAAGCTGCTCGGCTGGCTGTTCGTGGGCCGCCCGCCCCGCGCCGTGGCCGTCGAGCACACGGCCACCCGCCCCACGCCCGGGCCCCGGATCTCGTACCACTGAGCCCCTCCTCCGCGTCCGCCCGCGGGTCGCGGCACGACGACGGCCCGGGACCCGCGGTGCGCGGGTGCCGGGCCGTCGTGGGTGGTGCAGCCGGGGCCTGGACCTAGTTCGAGGTCATCTCCCGGATGATCGCCAGGATGCGCAGGATCTCGACGTAGGTCCAGATCAGCGTGACCGTCAGGCCGAAGGCCGCGGACCAGGCCATCTTCTCGGGGACGCCGACCTCGACACCGCGCTTGATGTTGTCGAAGTCCAGCACGAAGCTGTAGGCCGCGAGCAGGATGGCCACGGCGCCGATGAGCAGGCCCAGCCAGGGGCCGAGCGGGCTGTCCGTGCGGATGTTGAAGCCGAACAGCAGCACCGCGCCCAGGTTGACCAGCGCGAAGACGGCGTAGGCCATGAGCGCGACCATGAAGATCTTGGTGGCGCGCGGGGAGGCCCGGACCTTGCCGGAGCGGAAGAGCACGAGCACCGAGACGAACACGGCGATGGTGCCGATGACGGCCTGCACCACGATGCCCGGGTACATGGCCTCGAACATCCCCGAGATGCCGCCCAGGAACATGCCCTGGAACAGGCCGTAGGCGAGGATCAGCGCGGGCGAGGGCTCGCGCTTGAAGGCGTTGACCAGGCCGAGGACGAGACCGACGAGGGCGCCGGGGATGGTGAGGATCGGCATGATCCAGCCGGCGAGCGCGCCGACGACCACGGCACCGAGCACCGTGGCGGTGCGCATGATGACGTCGTCGTAGGTCATCCGGCCGGTCTGGTTCGTCCCGGCGGCCGGGGCGTTGTACATCGAGTCCAGGCGCTCGGCCGAGTACGGGGCGCCCTGCTGGTAGCCGGTCCGTCCGTAGCCGGGCTGCTGCTGGTAGGGGGTTCCGTAGGAGGTCTGTCCGTACTGGTTCCCGTGGGACTGGGCGCTGCCTGCGCCCGGCTTCGAGAGATCGCGGAGAAGCGGGTTACCGCCGGCCATTGAGGGGTCCTTCCGTGGCACTGATGTGCGAGATGTGCGACCAGCGTAGCAAGGCCTGCCTGACGAAAGCATGAGAACTGCTGTGCTTAAGCCGAGGGCGTGCGGGCGGCCCGGCCGGCGCGGGCCCCGGCCCCCAGGAGAGCGGACAGACAGGCCTTTGCTGGTGCACACATGCTGGGGAGAACGACCGCTGTCCCGATCCGGAGGCCCCTCATGCCCGAGTCCCCCGCCCACTGGGTGCCGCTGGCGGCGATCCCGGTGCTGCTCGCCGTCGGGGCCCTGGCCGTCCTGCACTGGAGCCGCTACCTCGGGGCGATCGGCCGGCTGGAGCGCGCGCGGACCTCTCCGGACGCCGCCCCGGCGACCGCCGCCTGGCTCGAGCTCCGCAGCGAGGAGCACTACCGCAGGGCCTACCGGCTCACCTGGGCGGTGGCCGCGGTGCTCGCCGTGGGCCTGACCGCCGCCGTCCTCGCGGGCTGAGCGGCGGCACGCCCCGTGGTCCCGCTGCCCGGAGCCGTCCTCCTCTACGGCTGCCTCGTCGTCGCCGGGGCGGGCGCCACTGCCCTGTGGAGCCTCGTCCAGGTCGCGCTCGACCTGGCCCCGGCCGCCCGCCGCCGGTCCCGCGGCGCCCGTGCCTCCGCGCGGAGGCACCTGGGCCGCGCGACGTCCGCGACCGCCGTGGCCCTGCTGACCGCGGGCGTCCCCTCGCTGCTGCGCCATCTCGAGTGGCTCGCCGTGCTGGTGGGGACGGCCTGAACCGCCCCGACGGGCCGTGGGCCGACGGGACTGGCGTCACACTTCGTGATGAAGCCGTGATCTTGTTTTAGATCTGTTCGCATTGATTTGCATGTGAGAACCTTTTCCGGGATCCCCCCAGCCCCCAGGAGTTCGCCCATGCAACGATCCATGCTCGCCCCCACCCTGTCCGCCCTCTCCCTGGCCCTCGTGCTGGCTCCTCTCACGCCCGCGACCGCCGCCCCCGCCGAGAACGCCACGACCCTGTCCGCCCAGCAGGTCAGCGCCGAGGCCCCGCCCGAGATCACCGACCGGATGATCGTCAAGTACCGCACCCCCGTGACCGACGCCGAGTCGGAGCAGGTCGTCGAGGACGCCGCCGCCGAGGCCCACGTCCCGGAGGCCGAGGACACCACCGAGGTCCGGACCACCGGCGACGGTGCGGCCGTCGTCGAGCTGGCCGGCGAGGTCTCGACCGACCAGGCCGAGAAGCTGGCCGAGGAGCTCACCAAGGACCCGGCCGTGGCCTACGCCGAGCCCGACCGGCTCGTCTCGACCGCCCGGATCCCGGGCTCGGACGAGGCGGAGCCGGAGGACATGGGCTCCGTCGCCGCGACCGCCGCGGACCCGGACGTCCCGTCCCTGTGGGCCCTCACCAACCTGCGCGCCTTCGAGGCGTGGGACACCGCCACCGGCAAGGGCGTGACCGTCGGGGTCGTCGACACCGGCTTCGCCAACCACCCCGACCTGGACTCCCAGACCATCGGCGGCTACGACTTCGTCTCCACGGCCGCCCTCGGCAACGACGGCAACGGCCGGGACTCGGACCCGCGGGACCCGGGCACCTACTCCACGGCCGGCCAGTGCTACGCCGGCTCCGCGGCCACCAACTCCATCTGGCACGGCACGCACGTGGCCGGCACCGTCGCCGCCAAGCGGGACAGCTACGGCACCGTGGGCATCGCCCCCGACGCCACCCTGCTCAACGCCCGGGCCCTGGGCGCGTGCGGCTTCGGCTACGTCTCGGACATGGCCGACGCCGTGCGCTGGCTGGCCGGCGACGCCGTGGCCGGGGCCCCCGCCCCGCGCAAGCGCGCCGACGTGATCAACATGTCCCTGTCCATGGGCGGGGGGTGCCCGGCCACGCTGCAGAACGCCATCAACACCGCCTGGTTCCGGAACATCCCGGTGGCCGTGGCCGCGGGCAACAGCGGCCGCCCGGCGATCGAGTACGCCCCGGGCAACTGCTACAACGTCATCACGGTCGGGGCCATCGGCTCGGACCGGGTGCGGGCCAGCTACTCCAACCACGGCGGCGCCGTGGACATCTACGCCCCGGGCCACCACATCCTGTCCGCGGGCAACACGGGCACCCGGGGACCAGTCGCGCCCAACAGCCGCTTCGACTACGGCACGTCGATGGCCACCCCGCACGTGGCCGGGACCCTGGCCCTGCTCAAGCAGAAGAACCCGACGCTGAGCTCCGACCAGTACAAGCAGCTGATCCTCGACTCCGGGGACGCCTGGGACAGCCTCCCCGGGGGCAAGACGCTGAACTCCCACGACGCGCTGTGGATCACGAAGGCCGCCGACACCGCCGCACCGGCCGCGCCCACCCCGACCTACACCACCAAGGGCGCGATCGGGGCCCTGTACCAGCGGATCAAGAGCCAGACCGGGGCCCCGACCTCCCACGAGCAGGCCGTCGCCGGCGGGGTCCGCCAGAGCTTCGCCAAGGGCACCATCTACTGGTCCTCGGCCACCGGCGCCTACTGGGTGCGGGGCGGCGTCGAGACCGCCTACAAGCGCAACGGCACCGCCGCCGGCGTCCTGCGCTTCCCCCGTTCGGACGAGAAGTCCAACGGCATCGGCGGGGCCTACCAGCTGTTCCAGAACGGCCGGATCCTCTGGTCCTCCCGCACCGGGGCCCACGCTTTGACCGGGGACATCGAGACGGTCTTCGCCGCGGCGGGCAACGAGAAGGGCGCCCTGGGCTACCCCACCGCGGACCGGCGGAGCAACGGCATCGGCGGGTTCTACCAGACCTTCCAGAAGGGCCGCATCCTCTGGAGCTCCGCCCACGGCGCCCACCCGATCACCGGCGCCACCAGCGCGGCCTACTCACGGGCCGGCAGCGAGCGCGGGTCGCTGGGCTACCCCACGTCCGGGGCCGTCGCCGACGGACGGGGTGGCACCTCCCAGTCCTTCCAGAAGGGCCGGATCGTCTGGAGCGCCGCCGGCGGGGCGCACGCCCTCAAGGGCTCGATCGGCGCCCAGCACAACCGCTCCGGCGGCACGGCCGGTGCCCTGGGCTACCCCACCACCGACGAGGCGTCCACCGGCACGGGCGGCGTCTACCAGGTGTTCCAGAAGGGCCGGATCTACTGGAGCCCCAGGACCTACGCCCAGGAGACCAAGGGCTCGATCGGCAACGCCTACGTGGCGCTCGGCGGCACGAAGAGCCGCCTGGGCTTCCCCCGGACGGGTGAGATCACCCGCGCCGACCGCTCCGTGGTGCAGTACTACCAGGGCGGTTCCATCACCTGGCGCCCGGGAGGATCCATCCGGATCGACTACCGCTGACCCGGCACCGGTCCCGCCGCGGCCCCGCTCCGTCCTGTCGGAGCGGGGCCGCGGCGCGTCCGGCGCCCTGCTGGGCACCGTACGCGCCGAGGTCCTGGAGTCCACGCGCCGGCCGCCCCACCGGTCCCGCCACCGGCGTCCCCGCAGTAGAGTCACGCCCATGGGGACTCTGCTGTACGAGTGGATGACGGCGCGCCAGGCCGCGGACGCGCTCGACGCGTACCTCGCCGAGCGCGGTCCGGCACTCGAGCGCCTGCGCGCGGCACTGGCCGAGCACGGCCTGGAGCCCGACGAGATGCTCGACGGCTCCCTCTACTCCTTGTCCCCGCTGTGGGCCTGGATCAGCGCCCGGGCCTCCGAGCTCGGCGTGGACCCGCGTCCGCTCGCCGAGGACCCCACCCGCCCCGCGTGGCCGAGCTGGGCCCGGCACGGCAAGCTCGTGGACCCGCACCCGCCGGCCGCCACCATCGCGCTGCTGGACGGCTTCGTCTCCTACCTCGGGCAGCTCGTCGACGACGCGGCACCGAACGCGACCTGGCAGGTCGGCGAGCACCTGATCGCCGACCACCCGCTGCTCAACTACCCGGTGCTGGGCTCGGACCACCACCAGGTCTTCCTCCCCGGCATCCCGCTCTACAGCGCCTACCAGTCCGCCCACGGGCGCGCCCCGATGACCGGGACGGAGATGCTCGCCCACATCCGCCGGACCGTGGACGCCCTCCACGGCGGGGGCCCGGAGGCCGCCGCCGTCGAAGAGCCGCTGGTGACGGTGGTCGCCGAGGTCGACTGCTTCGACGTGGGGCTGCGCGAGGACATCCCGACCCTGCACCCGCAGGTCGTGGAGCAGCTGATCGACGAGCTGTGCGACCGCGACGGCGTCGAGTCGGTGCACCGGTACGGGCCCGCCGCGCTGGTCGTGGACGTCTCCGGCTGGGACGAGCTGCGGCTGAAGCTGTGGTGCACGCTGTGGCTGCAGCGCCACCTGCCGCGCTGAGACACACCTCCGAGCAGGGACTCGGCCGCCTGGACCGCCCGTTCCCCCACCGGGGAGGAATTGGACCCGCTGACGCTGCACACCGCGGTCACCGACTCGGCCTGGGTGACCGGACCCATCATCGGGACGGCGTTCATCCTGGGTGCTCGGACGGAGTCCGCTCACGCCAGGACGATGGACTCCTCCGCGGGATCCCGCCGGCGCCGGCCGCCCCCGAATGAGGGGTCAGACCGTCCTGGTTGCTGCGTGGCACGATGCGAGGACCACGACGGCGATCCGGGAGGTCCACCTTGTCGAGACGGGCCAGGCTGCTGACGCTGGACGTCGTCGTCCTCATCGCCTGGGTCATCGGGATCCGTCTGATTCTCGGCGAGTGGGACTGGCTCATCACGGGCATCGGCGCCGTGTTCCTGGGGGCCCGGATGGCCTGGGACGCCCGTCCCCGCCGCGACCCGGGGATGGAGGCGTCCCGATGACGCAGGACCGGCGAGGTCGTCGCGGCGGAGTGTTTCCGGCGCATGGTGCGGCGGCTGCCCGTGGTCGGCCCACTGGGGGTCGCCATGATCGTCCTGTGCTCGCACGAGCAGGCGCTCAGTTCCGGTCGGTGCCGGCCGGCAGAGCAGCCGGCGGCCCGGGTACGCCGTCCGGGCACGGCCATGGTGGCCCACCGACCGCGGGCAACCATCCAGGTAGGCTCGTTGCACAGCGCCGCCACCGCCTTCCCCCAGGAGCTTCGAGCCGCATGACCCGATGGACCACCGCGGAGAACCTGCACGACCTGGGCTCCGGCACCACCCTGGTGACCGGCCCCGCCGCCAACTGGCTGATCCTGCGCGAAGGCAGCAGCTGCACCCTGATCGACTGCGGCTACCCCGGTGACCGCACGCTCGTCGACGCCTCCCTGCGGGCGGCCGGGGTGCCCGGCCTGCCCGACGCCGTGGTCATCACCCACGCCCACGCCGACCACATCGGCACCCTGGGCCGCTTCGTCGCCGCCGGCGTCCCGGTGCACTGCTCGGCCGCCGAGGTGCCGAACATGGCCGGCACCGCCCGCGAGCAGATCGGGCCCAAGGAGTCCCTCCCCCGCGCTGCCCGCTCGTGGAAGTGGCTCACCTGGAGCATCCACGCCATCCGGGTCGGCGGCCTCAAGGACGTCACCGTGGACCCCGAGGCGCTCACTCCTTTCACCCCCGACACGACCGCCCTGGACGTCCCCGGGAGCCCGCGCCCGGTGGCGACCACCGGACACACCTCCGGGCACACCTCCTACCTCATCGGTGGCACCGGGGTGCTCGCCTCCGGCGACGCGGTGATCACCGACCACATGGTCGCCGAGAAGCACGGTGTCCCGCAGCTTCTCGCCGACCCGTTCCACCACGATCTGCCGACCGCATCGCGGACCGCGGTCCGGCTGCTCTCCGACACGGACTTCGACGTCCTGGCACCGGGCCACGGCCCGCCCCTGCGCGTGCCGGCCGGCCGGCGTCTGTCGATCCACTAGATGTGATGTCCAGGGAGGTTGTCCCGCCGCAAGGCGGTGAGTCGGGCTGACACGGGAAGGCCTCCGGTAGTGAAGTGGAGCTGTCTAGTTCACCGCTTCACCCACCGGAGGCCTTCATGTCCCACGTTAACGCCGTCCTGACCCCTCGTACACGCCTACGCCTGGCCCGGCTGATCGTCGAGGATCAGTGGACCTACGCCGCGGCGGCCAAGATGTTCATGGTCTCTGCCCGCACGGCCAAGAAATGGGCCGACCGCTACCGGGCCGAAGGCCAAGCCGGGATGGCTGATCGCAGCTCTCGCCCGCGCACCAGCCCGACCAAGACCGCCCCCGGGGTGGTCCGGAGGATCGTGGCCCTGCGGTGGCGACACCGGCTGGGCCCAGTGCAGATCGCCGGCCGACTCGGAATGCCGGCCTCGACCGTGCATGCGGTGCTGGTGCGCTGCCGGATCAACCGGCTCTCCCGCATCGACCGGGTCACCGGCGAACCCCTGCGCCGCTACGAACACGACCATCCCGGATCACTGATCCACGTCGACGTCACCAAGTTCGGCAACATCCCCGACGGAGGTGGCTGGCGCTACCTCGGTAAGCAGCAAGGCGACCGCAACCGCGCCACCACCGATACTCAACGCCGCAAAGGCCCAGTACGTGGCCCCCTGATCGGGACCGCCTTCGTGCATACCGTGATCGATGACCACTCCCGGATGGCGTACGCGGAGATCTGCACCGATGAGAAGGCTGCCACCGCGATCGGGGTGCTGCGCCGAGCCAGGGCGTGGTTCGCCGACCAGGGCGTCACCGTGGAGCGGGTGCTCTCGGACAACGGATCCTGCTACCGCTCCCATGCCTGGGCCCAGGCCTGCGCCGAGCTGAGCATCAAGACCAAACGCACCCGCCCCTACCGGCCCCAGACCAACGGCAAGATCGAACGCTTCCACCGCACCCTGGCCGATGGCTGGGCCTACGCCCGGTTCTACCCCTCCACGGCAGAGCGCGACGATGCCCTACCGGGCTGGCTGCACTTCTACAATCATCATCGAGCCCACTCCGCACTTGGAGGCCAGCCACCGGTCACCCGCCTGACCAACCTCCCTGGACGTCACAACTAGAGCGCCCGCTCCTCGTGTGCTCGAGGTGGTCCGCTCGGGTCCCGACAGCTTCGACGGCGCCGGCAGAGGCCGCGGCCTGCGGTCATCCGCTACGAGGGCAGGCTCCCGCTGGTGCCGGGCTCGGGGACGCCGCGTTGCTTGCGCACCCTGGACGCGCGGTACTCGTCCCTGGCCATCCTGAAGGTGTACCAGCCGATGAGCCCTCCGATCCCGGTGAGGAACAGGGCGCTCCACATCGGCGGCTCGCCCTGCGCCACGGGGGCGAAGAGCAGCACCCAGGAGAAGACGAAGCCGAACCAGAGCACCGTCGTCACGATGCCCATGCCCCACCAGGTGCTGACCTGCACATGGCCGCGGCCCGGAGTGAACCCGATCTCGTCACCGGCGTAGCTGTGCAGCGCGCCGGTGGCCGTCGTGCGGAGCACCCGCTTCTCACCATTCGCCAGCGCCTGCTGGTGCTCTGCCCGGGTGACGTCATCACGCCGCTGGCGGTCCTGCATCATGGCCTGTCCTCGCTGATGGGTGGGATGAACGGTGGGGCGCGCAAGCGCAGCGGCTACTTCTCCCCCGGTCGCCGCTGCCCGGGCATGACGCCCGCGTCTGCTCATCGGTTCGGCGGCCGGGGCCGCCATCGACTGGAGAGCGGCCCCCTCCACGAGGGACAGGTTGCGGTCATGGCAGCGGGAGGACGGTGATGAACCAGAACAGGACGGCGGCGAAGACGACGAAGAACGGGATGAGGCAGCCCAACGCGACCCTCGTCTGGTTCGAGACCTGGAAGGACTCCATCGGGTCCTCCGGGTTGTAGGCCACCTCCACGACCGTCCCCGGCACAGGCCGTGCGCCGCAGGAGATCTCCGACGCCCCGGTGAACGCCGTGCCGTGCAGGTCGGCGAACCGGTACGTGGGCCAGAAGCGGCGTGACCGGCTGGTGCTGCCGACGCCGCTGGTCCAGCCGGCCCGGCTGCCGGTCACGGTGGCCTCCGCCCTCGGCCAGTGGGCGGTCAGCCGCTCGTGCCGCCTGTTCTTCCGGACCGTGTGGACGACGGAGCCGGCGGCCCCGGCGACGAACAGCGCCCAGACCGCGTACAGCACGGTGCTCACCCGGGCATCCCAGAACCGCCGCGCACCAGCGGGGCGGCGGGCATCGTCGATGCCTGACCGGAGTCGAGGACGCAGGGAGCGCAGCAGAGGGCTCGTCGGGGGTCGGCCATGGTCTCAAGCTATCCTCCCACCCGCCGTTGTCCCCGCACCCCCGGGCTGTCACGCACACGGAGGGTGGCAGCCGGGAGGCCTTCAGCACGATCCGCCGGGTCGGCTGGCCGCGAAGCGCACCAGAGGTTCCGCAGCTTGCGAACCCGGCAGTAGGGTCACGCCCATGGGAGACCAGCCGTACGAATCGATGGACGCGCGCCAGACCGCCGACGCCCTCGACGTCTACCTCGCCGAACGCGAACCGGCCCTGGAGAGGCTTCGCGCAGCACTGACCGGCGCCGGCTTGGACACGCGCGAGACGCTCGACGGGTCCCTCTACTCCGTCTCCCCGCTGTGGGCATGGCTCACCGCTCGAGCCGCGCGGCTCGGCGTCGACCCGCGGTCACTGGAAGACGATGCCACCCGCCCCTCCTGGCCGTCCTGGGCACGCCACGGACGACTCGTGGACCCGCACCCACCGGCCGCCACGATCGCACTCGTCGACGGCTTCGCCACCTACCTCGGCCAGCTCCTGACCGCCGCGGTCCCCGCTGCGTCCTGGCAGGTCGGTGAGCACCGCATCAGTGACCACCCGCTGCTGAACTACCCGGTGCTCGCCTCGGACCACCACCAGATCTTCCTGCCGGCCCTGCCGCTCTACAGCGTCTACCAGTCGGCCCACGGCCGCGATCCGATGTCCGGCACCGAGATGCGCACCCACGTCCAGCGGACCGTCGACGCTCTGAACGGGCGAGGACCGGAGGCCGCTGCCGTCGACGAGCCGCTGGTGACGGTCGTCGCCGAGCTCGACTGCTTCGACCTGGGCCTGCGCGAAGACATCCCGGCCGAGCGCCCGGAGATCGTGCCCCTGCTGATCTCCGAGCTGTGCGATCGCGACGGCGTCGTATCGGTCCACCGGTACGGACCCGCCGCCCTGATCGTCGACGTCCCCGGCTGGGACGAGCTGCGCCTGAAGATGTGGTGCACCCTGTGGCTGCAGCGGAACCTCCTGCGATGACCCGCCGGCGTCACGATCTCCGCCGCCGGCCTCGTGGCCGTGCGCGCCGGCGCCCGGACGGGGCCGGTAGCCTCGGCACCATGAACGAGTCCGCCCAGCAGACCGCCGAGGTGCCCGTGCCGACCGGCGGCCAGGTCCTCGCCCGCGCCGTGCCGGCGGCCGCCGTGCTCACGGTCGGGTTCCCAGCCCTGGTCCACTGGGGACTGGACGACAGCGGTACCGCACGCAGCCCCTGGGTCACCTTCGGACCGGCTCTGCTCCTGGGACTGGCGCTCATCGTGCAGCGCCTCGTCCAGGCGCCCCGTGCCCGCCTCGACGTCCACCAGGACAAGGGAGCGCTGCGCCGATCGATCGGGATCACCGCCTCCTCCGGTCTGGTCCCGGACGATCCGGGCACCCGCGTCGCCGCCGGGGTGCTGGCTTGCACTCAGCTGGAGTCGGCGACCACGATCGTGGCCGGGATCGCCGGCGTCGTCGCCGTCTGGATCCTGCGCACCGAGACGTGGTGGGCGGTGACCGCCGTCCTGATGATGCTGATCGCAGTGGTCCCGGTCCTCCGCGCCCGCCGCGGCTGGGCCTACCTGGACGCCCTGCACGCCGCCGAGCGCACCGGCTGACGGCCTGCTGCCCCGGCGGGGCACTAGGGTGACGGACATGACAAGCCGTACGTCCGCAGCCCTGGCTGCCGCCGCTGTGCTGCTGATGATCACAGCCTGCGGCCCGTCAACGGAGTCCTCATCGGCTCCCTCGGTCGACCTCGAAACGTGGGCGGCCAACACCCTTCCTGCTGTCGCCGAGGGAGGATTCTCCATCGCCGGCAGCACCGGCACCGACGGCAGTCGCGCCACCGGTTCGACGACCGATGTGGAGCCCGGGTGGTACGCGGTCACGATGGCGTGCGCACCGGCTGGCCGGGGGGCTGACGCCGGTCTATCCTCCGGACGGATCAGTCTGAGCGGGGAACACGGGTCCTACGGCGAAGGGGACTGCGCGGGCTCACCGGTGACCACGACCGTGCAGCTCGGCGCCCCCGACGACACGACGCCGGAGACGGTCACGGTGGCAGCTGAAGCCGAGGGCTACGAGGCCTTCTGGGGCGTGTCCGCCGCACCAACGACTGCTCCCGAATAGCGCACCTGCCGCACCGGTCGACGATCCGATGACCGGAACGAGCAAGGCCTACTCGTCGGGCACGTAGGCCGGCAGCTCCGCGTCGTCGGCGACCTCCAGCTGCACCCGGTAGGCCAGCACCTCGTGCTCCCGCGTGCGCCCCGGGAGCTGCGTCCCGGCGCCGGGAACGGCGTCGAGCTCCACGGCCACTTCGCTGTCGGGGCGGATGATCAGCTCGCCGGGGTCCGCGCCCTCGTCGAAGGCGTAGTGCAGCGCCTGGACGGAGCGCACGACGCCGGTGACCGGCAGGTGCGGCACGTGCTCGGGTGTCCGGTCGTGGTGCTCCTCCCAGTACCCGGGCATCGGCCGGCCGCTGTCCTGGCTCGGGTCGTCAGGCCGTCACTCGCGCGGGCCGGTATCGTTGGGCGACCGCCCCCGACCGGAACTCATGGCGGTCCACGAGCTCGAGCTGGATGCGCTCGCGCAGACCGGCGAGCAGCGTCGGCCCGTGTCCGGCAAGAACCGGCTGCACCACGAACTCGTACTCGTCGATCAGCCCCAGGTCCGCCAACGCCGTCGGGAGCGTCACGCCACCCACCCACAGGCTCTCGCCCGGCTCCTGCTTGAGCCGCTCGACCGCTTGCCCCACGTCGCCTCGCACCAGCTCGGCGTTCCAATCGACCTCGCTGAGCGTGCTCGACACGACGTACTTCTTCGCCCGGTCGATGGTCTCGGCGAACGGGATCTCCCACTCCTCCATCCAGTCCGGCCACGGGCCCGTGGCCGGCCTCCGCCACGCCGACTCCATCATCTCGTAGGTCACCCGGCCGAACAGCAGGGCATCGGCTCGCTCCATCTCAGCGGTCCAGTAGCGCATCGACTCCTCGTCCGGGGGAAGCCCGGCCTCGTGATGGCAGCAGCCGTCGAGCGTGACGTTGATCGAGTATCGAAGTGGTCTCATCTCGTTGTTCTCCCTTGCTGTGGCGCCGGCGCGGTTGTCTCAGCGCCCGGTCGGTTCCGTGCCTGATGCTCGCTCGGCGATGACGTGCTCGCGCTTCCGCTGGATCGCCCCGACCACCCGGTAGGACTCCTGGGCCGAGACCACCACCGACTCCAACCCGGTGCTGATGCGAACGCTGGGCCCGCCCATCAGGTAGCCGGTAGCCCCGTCGTCCATTCGGCGCCGGCCGATGCGCCACCACTCGGTGCGCGGCCCGACGGCTGCTTCGGTGATCTGCTCGTACGGGATCTGCTGCTGCTTGCGCCAGCCCTGCCGGATCTCCACGGCGTGGTCCCCCAGACTGAGGACGACCGATCGATGCACAGCGAACGAGAGCGCTGTGTAGCCGACTACGAAGACAGGTCCGGTCGTCAGCAGATCCGGTCCCTCCGGCACGAGCTCGGCCGCGACCACGATCAGTCCGAGGAACACGACGGCGATCGCGATCCGGATCCGCCACGGCTGGAACGTGACGAACCGCGGTGTCTCCTCCGGGTCTGCGTGCTCGGCCATGCCTCATGATCGCCGACCACACCGGCCGGGGGTAGACCCGATCCCCGGAACAACGGCCGACATCCCTCACGGCCGCCGGCGGCACGCAGTCTGTCGCCGCGACGCGACTGGATCAGCCGGTCTCGATCTGCAGCTGTGGGGTGAGCCGCACCCATCCCTCTGGTTCCTCCCCCGGAAGGCCGGCCGGAGCGAAGTCCGCCTTGATGCCCAACTGCCCGCTGGTGCCCACGCGCCCGCCGGGAGTGCAACCAGCGACCCAGTCCCCGGCTCCCGTCGGGTCGTAGGTGAGCAGGCAGTCGCCTTCCTCCCCGGCCACGAGGTAGAACTCGGCGCCCTCGTGGATGGCCAGCAACCGAGAGCTGTCGGCATCCCAGCCGTACTCCGCGGCATCGATCTCCGCGGGAAGCGTGTCGTCCTCGGTCTGCTCGCCGGCGTACAGGTCGACCGAGTCCTGCGAGCAACCAGCGACGACGAGAGCGATCGTCACCGCCAGCATCGCGCGCGTGCACCGGGTCATCATCTGCTGCTCCTTCGCTTCACCGACACAAGCCTCCGATGCCTTCGACCGTCTCACGGAGGGCGCGTCGAGGGGCTGAGGCCACGCCCGGTAGGGCAGGTGTCTCCGCCCCGGTGTTCGAGCACGAAATGCTCGCCTGCTCGCGGCCCTCAGGTCGTGCGGGTCGGCCGCGGTAGCGGAGGTGTGACGGGTGTCGAGGTGGATGGGGAGTACTGCTTCGAGACCGGAAGGTTGCTGGTGCTGGAGATCCGGGCCACGGGCCGCGTCGCGGTGAACGTCCCCGGTCCCACCCGCTTCGCCGCCGAGGCGAAGATGCTCTCCGTGATGGACCCGCTGCCGCTGGGCCGGCTCGGTTCCGACCTGGACAGCGAGGTTTGCCGTTGGCCGGTGGGCCCTGATGACTTCAACGCCGAGGACGCGCTGAAGGTACGCGCCTCCTAGGGGGCCGGAAGCGTTTCGAGGACATCTCTCGAGCAATCCTTCGGCTCGAGCGGCGAACGCGGCCAGACGCTTACCGGCTCTTGAAGGCTCGTTGTCGCCGTCGGGACGACTGCTACGGTGCGACCAGCAGGCACCGGGCGAACACGTCGCTCACCGCCTCCGACCCCCCGAGGAGCACCGCGCGATGAGCACCCCCACCTGGCAGAACCCCGAGGTCCTCGCCGCCGCGGCCGGTCCCCAGGGCCCGCAGGTCCAGGCCGTCTTCGAGAAGGCTGCGGACATCGGCCTCGAGCAGTCGCAGGCGCTGCGCAAGGCCGCCGAGCTCCACCAGAAGTTCGTCACCGACAACACCCCCGTCGAGGTGGACTACGACGCGCTCGGTCAGGCTGCCGTGAAGCTGGCGGTCGGCGCCGCGGCCGCCGCCGGGCGCCAGGACGCCCTGGACCAGATCCTCGGGTCGTGGCGGAGCCTGTCGCAGGCGATCGCCACCGACTTGTTCCTCCTGATGCACCGGCACACCCGCCCCGACTCCGCTCCCCCGTCCGGAGACGCCCTGGAGCGCGCCGCCGAAGCCACCGCCACCAGCTTTCAGATGCCCGTGGCCCACGCCCTGATCGCCCTCGCCGCCCGGGACCTGATCGACGCCGACGGCTTCCCGCAGGACGCCTACGACTTCCTGACCACCCCGTGGAACTGGGCCTTCGGCGCCGCCCACCCCGAGGACGACACCGGGCAGACGGTGGAGGGCTCGTGAGCGAGGACCTGGCCGCCTGGGCGCAGTCCCGCCCGCAGTCGGTGCCCGCGGTGCAGTCGCCGGCCGACGGGCGGATGACGCCGATCGAGCTGAAGGTCGTGCGCGAGGACGTGGAACGGATCGAGGCGTACACCGCCGAGGTCGCAGATCACCTGGCCGCCCACCTGCTCGAGCACACCGGGCCCGACCCGGTCTTCGAGGTCTACGACCGCGACGCCGACATGCCGGCCCTCGATCTGCCGGGCGCACCGTTGCCGCTCACGGCCAGGTGGTGGCGGGCCGTCGCCTACCAAGTCGCCGAGGATGTTCCGGGCCTGCGGATCGTCGAGGCGCCGAAGTAGTCCAGGCAATCGGCGTCGCAGCACCACATGCTTGTGCACGGAAGTGGGGCTGCCGGGGTGCGGTCAGGCTCTCTAAGCTGAAGCTGTCGGTGAGCAGCTCACGAGCGGCCCGACACAGCGCAGGCCACGTCGGGGGGCGTGGCCGCGCAGCACGCAACGCCCCTGTCGGCGCGCGCCGCCCGTGGCGAAGGCGATCAGTCCCCGGACATCAGGAAGCCGCCGGCGGCCAGGAACAGCGCGGCCGAGACGGCGAGCAGCACCGGGTAGCAATGCTCGGCCAGAATGACCTCATGGTGGAAATCGTCGGCGTCGAGCCTCGCGTCGAGCCTGGTGGAGTGCTTTTTGGACTGCCAGTCGGATGGCGACCGCAGAACGCGCTCCCACCGGACCTCGGGCCGCCTCCGGTGCAGATTCCATGTCGGAAATGGAGGCCAAATGTCGAATCGGCCCCAAGTGACGGTGAGCAACTCCGCCAGTCTGGGCGGATTGCCAACGATTCTTCGTGCCCCCAGTCAGACTCGAACTGACACTGAGCGGATTTTAAGTCCGCTGCCTCTGCCGATTGGGCTATGGGGGCCGGTCCCGGACGCGTCACCGGGACGCCGCCCACCCTATCGCCTCGTCCCGCTCTCACCACCAGGACGGGCCGGGGCCGCGGCCGGGAACCGCGCCTGTCGGCCGGGCGCAGGATCCAGTACGCTGGCACGGTGGTCGAGCAGCCGGCCGCGATGTCGTCGCATCCGCAGGAGGCTGCTCCCGTGCACCACCCCGCTCTCCCGTCCCACCGGTTCCTGCCGGGATCCGGACGTCCCCCCGTCCCCGCCCCGTACGGGTGCACCCCGATGCCGTTCCGGACGACCGCGGCATGAGCGAGGTCGTCGCCCGGCCCACCGGCAGGACCTACCTGGCGCCGGAGGACGCGTTCCCCGCCGACCTGACCGAGCTGTCCCTGGCCGAGCTGCACGTCCTGCACAGCAGGGTCGGCCGGCAGCTCGACCTCGAGTACCTCGGCAGCGCGTCCGGCGCCCACCCGGTCACGCTCGAGCGCCACCAGGAGCTGAGCGTGGAACTGGACGCCCGCGAGATCGCCCACCCCCGGAACACCCACTGACGGACGGGCGGCCTGCCGGCCCCCGGGGCAGGCGCCACGGGGGCCGGGCCGGGGGCGTCACGGCCCCGTGGAACAGCTCGACCCCGCCGCGGCACGTGGCCGGGACGGGGTCGAGCGGTGGACGGATCGGATCAGAGGTTGGCCTTGCGCGGGGCGGGGGCCTTGCCGGCAGCGGTCTGGAACCGCGTGCGCGGGTCCCGCTCGTGGCGCAGCGTGGTGGTGTCCCGGCCGAACACGAAGTTCAGGGCCCACTCGGTGAAGACGCGGGCCTTGCGGTCCACGGTGGGGATCGCGTAGCCGTGGTAGAGCCGGTGCATCGCCCACGCGGCGACGCCGGAGAACTCCAGGCCCTTCGCCGGCAGACCGGGGAGGCCCTTGATGCTGGCCACGCCCTTGTAGAGGCCGAGCCCGGCGACCGCGCCGAGGTTCTCGTGGTAGTAGTCCTCGAGCGGCTTGCCTGCGCGGGCGGCCATGATGTTCTTGGCCATCGTGTGCGCCTGGCGCACCGCGTGCTGGGCGTTGGGGACGCAGAACCCGCCGACTCCCCCACCGGTGAGGTCCGGGACGGCGGAGACGTCGCCGGCGGCCCAGGCGCCCTCGAGGGGCCCGTCGTCGCCGGTGATCCGCAGGTCGGCCCCGGCACGGACGCGGCCGCGCTCGTCGAGCGGGAAGTCCGTGCTCTTGACGAGCGGGTTCGCCTGCACCCCGGCGGTCCAGATCAGGGTGTCGGTGCCGAACTCGCCGGCCGGGGACTTGTCCTGCATGTTGACGAGCTTCAGGTGCTTGTCCACCGCGGAGGCGAGCGACGTGTTGAGCAGCACCTCGATGCCGCGGCTGCGCAGGTGCGCCACGACCTTCTCCGCGCGCTCCTCGGAGACCTCGGGCATGATCCGGCCCATGGCCTCGATGAGCACGAAGCGCAGGTCGGAGACCGTGAGCCGCTCGTTGCGCTCGACGGCGCTGCGGGCCATGTCCTCGATCTCGGCGATCGTCTCGGTGCCGGCGTAGCCGCCGCCGACCACCACGAAGGTCAGCGCCCGGCGCTTGGCCTCCTCGTCGGTGGTGAGGGAGGCGACCTCGATGCGCTCGAGCACCCAGTTGCGCACCGCCACGGCCTCCTCGATGGTCTTGAGGCCGATGCCGTTCTCGGCGAGGCCCTCGATCGGGAAGGCGCGGGTCACGGAGCCGCCGGCGATGACGACCTCGTCGTAGGTCAGCTCGAAGGTCTCGCCCTCGTCGATGCCCTTGACGGTCGCGGTGCGGTTCGCGTGGTCGACGCCGAGCACGTGCCCGGTGACGATCTCGCAGTCCTTGAGGTGCTGCCGGTGGGGCACCACCGCGCTGCGGGCGGAGACGTTGCCGCCGGCCACCTCGGGCAGGAAGGGGAGGTACATCATGTACGGGTTGGGATCCACCACGGTCACGACTCCGCCGGAGTCCTTGATCCGCTTCTGCAGTTCCTGCGCCACGGTGAAGCCGACGTAGCCGCCGCCGACGATCAGAAGGCGCGGACGGTCCTTGGCCAGTTGAGTGAAAGACATGCCCCCGAGTCTACTCAGAACGCTGTCGATATCGGTTCTCGTCCGGGGCCTCCGCGCCGTGTTCCGGCGCACGCCTCAGGAACGGCCGCCCGGGTCCCCGTCCGGGTCGGCGGCCACGATGCGGCGGATGTGCACCACGGCACCCGCCGTGAGGCCCAGCACGAGCAGCCCGAACCCGGCGAGCACCACGACGGGCAGCAGCCCGGTCTCGTCGATCGGGGCGACGGGCTCGGGCGGGGCGACCTCCGCCTCGACCTCCTCCGTGACGGGCGCCGAGCTCTCGGCCGGGCCCGCCGTGGGGGTCGCCGCGGCGCTGCGGCGGTGCACCCGCACCCACTGCTCCATGCTGCCGAGGGGACTGCGGTCGACCTCGGGGACGTCCTCCGTGAGCGCGGCCTCGACGTCCAGCACCCCGTACCCGTAGAGCGGGTCCTTGCCCGGCGAGCCGGTGTCCCGGGCGGTGGAGACGATGCGGTTGGCGATCTGGGCGGAGCTCATCTCCGGCCACTTCGCCTTGATCAGCGCGGCGGTGCCGGCCACCACCGGGGCGGACGCGGACGTCCCGGCCCACGAGGCGTAGCGGTCGCCGGGGATGGCGCCCACCATGTCCTCGGACGGGCCGGCCACGGCGATCGAGATCCCCTGCGAGGAGGACTCCCAGCTCGCCTCTCCCGTGCGGCCCACGCCGCCCACCGTCAGCACGCCGGGGATGGTGGCGGGGGCGCCGACCTGGACGAGCCCCGACCCCCGGTTGCCCGCGGAGGCGACGACGAGCACGTCCTTCTCCTCGGCGTAGAGGAAGGCCTCGTCCCAGCTCTCGGGCCACGAGGTGGCGTTGGAGCCCACCGACATGTTGATGACGTCCGCCCCGTTGTCCACGGCCCACCGGACGGCGTCCGGGAGCTGCTCGTCGACGCTGCGGACCTCCGGGCTCTCGTCGCCCAGCCAGGTGGACACGGCGAGCACCTCGGCGTCCGGGGCCACGCCCACGATGCCGGCGGGCCGGCCCGGGGCGTCGTCGTCCCGACCGCCCGGGGGCACGTGGCCGCGGCCCGCGGCCACGGACGCCACGAGGGTCCCGTGCTCGGGCTCGGTGCCGAGACCCTCCTGGCCGTCGGCGGAGCCGCCGCCCGAGACGTCGGTGCCGGCCACCACGGCGCCCTCCAGGTCCTGGTGCGAGCCGTCCACCCCGGTGTCGATGACGGCGATGCGCACGCCCTCCCCCGTGGACTCCGCCCAGGCCTCCCGCACGCCGTACTCGTCCAGCCAGTACTGCAGCGGACGGATCCCGTCCTCGGCGATGCGGGAGGTGTCCGGGGCGGGGGTGGCGCCGTCACCGGGTGGGGGTGCCACGCTGACGGGGTCCTCGAGCGGGATGCTGGGGGCGGGGCCGGGCTCCGGGGGCCGGGCCTGCGCCGGCCCCGCCCCGGGCAGGACCAGCGCGCCGGCGCCGACCACGGCCGAGGCCGCCCCCACCGCGCCCCACCGGGTGAGGGCGCGGTGGCGCGGGGGGCGGGGGCGGGGTGCGCTGGGAGACATGTGTCCTTCCGGGTCGGGGGGTCCGGGCGGGTCAGCCGACCTGGGACAGGGCGATCCCGTCCAAAATATCGTGCTCGCTCGCGATCGCCGAGTCCACCCGTCCACCGGTGGCGGCGCCCACCCGCTCGACGATCCGCCGCCACACGAGGGCGCCGCCGCCGATGACGTCGACACGGCCCTCGTGCATGTAGGGCAGCGCGGCGCGCTCCGCGCGGGTCATGGCCGTGAGCTCTCGGCACGCCTGCGCGATCCGCTCGGCGGGCAGCTCGGCGCCGTCGATGGCCGCGGGGTCGTAGGCGGACAGCCCGAGGGCGTGGGCCGTGACGGTCGTGATGGTGCCCGCGACGCCCACGAGGTGGGTGGCCTCCGCGAGGGGCACGGTCTGCAGGACCACGTCCACGGCGTGGTCGACGTCGCGCAGCACGGCCTCCTGCTGGGCGGCGGTGGGCGGGTTGGAGCCGAGGTGGCGCTCGGTCAGGCGGACGCAGCCGATGTCCACGCTGCGCTCCGCGCGCACCCCCTGGGCATTGCCCAGCACGAACTCGGTCGACCCGCCGCCGAGGTCGATCACCAGGACCCGGTCCTCCGGATCCGCGCCGCCCACGGCGGCCGCGGCGCCGCGGAAGGACAGCTCGGCCTCCTCGTCGCCGCTGATGACCTCGGGGGTCACGCCGAGGCGCTCGCGGATCCCGGCGAGGAAGACGTCCCGGTTGCCGGCGTCGCGGGTGGCGCTCGTGGCCACGAAGCGCAGCTGCTCCACCCCGTGCTCCGCCAGCAGCCGGGCGTACTCGTCCGTGGCCGCGAACGTGCGCTCGAGCGCCGCCTCTGCCAGCCACCCGGTGGCGTCCACGCCCTGGCCGAGCCGGACCACGCGCATCTCGCGCACCACGTCGTCGAGCACCGTGCGGCCCTGCTCCTCCCGGGTGTCGGCGATGAGCAGTCGGATGGAGTTCGTGCCGCAGTCGATGGCGCCTGTGCGCATGGGGAGTCCTCGGGGGTGTCGGGGGCGGGTGGGTCTCAGGCCTCGCGCCAGGCGGGGTCGCAGTGGCAGGCGTCGGGGGTCCACCACTCGGCGATGGCGGTGAGGGTCTCGTCGCCGAGCGGGTTCACGCCGGGCCCGGCCGCGAGCGCGTGGCCGGCGAGCACGTGCAGGCACTTGACCCGCACGGGCATGCCGCCGGCGGAGATGCCCTCGATCTCGGGCACGGGTCCGGTGCCGGCCGCGGCACCGATCCGGGCACGCTCGGCGAGGTAGTCCTCGTGCGCGGCCCGGTGGGCTGCGGCCAGCGCCTCGTCCTCGGCGATGCGGTCCGTCATCGTGTACATCAGGCCGGCCGCCTCGAGCCGGGACACCGCCGCGGTGATCACGGGGTGGGCCAGGTAGAACACCGTGGGGAACGGGGTGCCGTTGGCCAGCCGCGGCGCGGTGGCCGCCACGAGCGGGTTCCCGCACGTGCACCGGGCCGGGATCTCGACGACGTCGCGCACGGGACGCCCGAGCTGCCGGGAGAGCACCTGGAGGTCCAGGGCCGTGGGCTCGACCGTCGCGGCCGTCACGCCGAGTCCCCGGGGTGCGGGGGCCGGCCGGTCGCCGGGCTCGTGTCCGTGCTGGGGGTTCACGCCGTTCCTCACTCCGCGGCGCTGCCGCGGCTGTCCGTCGCCGCGTCCTGCGGCGCGCCGGCCCCGTCCGCCGGGGCGGCCGGGACGCTCTGCTCTGTCTGCTCTGCCTGCTCGGTGGTGCCGGGGTCCTGGCCCGCGCCGGGCTCGTCCGTGCTGCCCGGCTGTCCGGGGGCCGCGGGCTCGTCGGTGCCGCCCGGCTCGGCGGCGGTGTCCGCGTCCTCGGCGGTGTCCGCGTCCTCGCTGCCGGCCGGTTCCCCGTCGGCGTCCGCGTCCCCGGCGGCGTCCGTGTCCCCGGCGGCTCCCGTGCCCGCCGCGGGACGGGCGTCCTCGTAGGCGGAGGCCACCACGGACTGCCAGAGGGCGTCCACCCAGGCGGGCTTCTCGGCCTCGACCTGCGCCGCCGAGGAGTCCACCACGGCGCCGTCCATCTCCTCGGCGCCCACCACGAGGTAGGACCGCTCCCCCGGCATCACGTAGAGGAGCCGGTCCCGGGCCTGCTGCTTGACGTAGGTCTCGTCCGACCACTGGTCCACCTGGTCCTCCAGGGAGGCCTGCTGGGCCTCCATGGCGGCGATGGCGCGCTCGAGCTGGGCGATCTCCGCCCGCTGCTCGAGGAAGATCTTGGTGGTCGGCGCCGCCAGGAACACGATGAGCACGGCCACGAGGGTGAGGATCAGGAACCGCCCGCTGAAGGTGCGGGCGGGGACCGGCGACCCCACGGCGCTGGACCCGCCGCCCGGCCCGTGGCCCGGGCCGCCGCCCGTCCCGCCGTCGCGCCCGCGGGTGCCCGGCGCGGCGTCGCGCCCGCCGAGCAGGCGGGTGGTGCGCGGGCGGGGAGCGGGCATGGCGACCTCACGGGGGAAGGGCGGGGACGGGGACCAGTGTAGCGCTCACGGGGGGAGCGGCCGCCGGGAACGGCCGCTCCCCCCGCACGACGACGGACCGGCGGGGCCGGTCAGCCGCCGGTGGTCACTTCGCGGTGTAGCGCGGGAACGCGGAGGCCCCCGCGTAGCGCGCGGCGTCCCCGAGCTCCTCCTCGATGCGCAGCAGCTGGTTGTACTTGGCCACGCGCTCGGAGCGGGCCGGCGCCCCGGTCTTGATCTGACCGGCGTTGGTGGCCACCGCGATGTCCGCGATCGTGGTGTCCTCGGTCTCGCCCGAGCGGTGGGAGATCATGCAGTGGAACATGTGCCGCTGGGCCAGGGAGATGGCGTCGAAGGTCTCCGTGAGGGAGCCGATCTGGTTGACCTTCACCAGCAGGGCGTTGCCGGCGCCCTCGTCGATGCCGCGGGCCAGCCGCTCCGGGTTGGTGACGAACAGGTCGTCGCCCACGATCTGGACCTGGGTGCCCACGGACGCGGTGAGGGCCTGCCAGCCCGCCCAGTCGTCCTCGTCCAGCGGGTCCTCGATGGACACGATCGGGTAGTCGCGCACGAGCTCCTCGTAGTAGGAGGTCATCTCCGCGGCGCTGAGCTGCTTGCCCTCGAAGCTGTACTTGCCGTTCTCGAAGAACTCGGAGGAGGCCACGTCCAGGGCGAGCGCCACGTCGGTGCCCACGGTGTACCCGGCCTTCTCGATCGCCTCGGAGATGAGGTCGAGGGCGGCACGGTTGGACTCCAGGTTCGGGGCGAAGCCGCCCTCGTCGCCCAGCCCGGTGGCGAGGCCGCGCTCCTTGAGCACGCCCTTGAGGGAGTGGTAGACCTCCACGCCGGTGCGCAGGGCCTCGGAGAAGGTCGCGGCGCCGATCGGGGCGATCATGAACTCCTGGATGTCCACGTTCGAGTCGGCGTGGGAGCCGCCGTTGAGGATGTTCATCATGGGCACCGGGAGGACGTGGGCGTTGGGCCCGCCCAGGTACTTGTAGAGCTCGAGGTCGGAGGCGTTGGCGGCGGCGCGGGCCACGGCCAGGGAGACGCCCAGGATGGCGTTGGCGCCGAGGCTGCCCTTGTTGTCCGTGCCGTCGAGGTCGAGCATGGTGCGGTCGACCAGCCGCTGGTCGGTCGCGTCGAGACCGATCACGGCCTCGGCGATCTCCTCGTCGACGGCCTTCACGGCGTCGAGGACGCCCTTGCCGAGGTAGACCTTCTGGTCGCCGTCACGGCGCTCGACGGCCTCGAAGGCACCGGTGGAGGCGCCCGAGGGCACCGCCGCCCGGCCGTAGCTGCCGTCCTCCAGCAGCACCTCGACCTCCACGGTCGGGTTGCCGCGGGAGTCGAGGATCTGGCGGGCGTGCACTGCGGTGATCATGGCCATGGGTTGCTCCTGACGTTGGTGCTGAGCTTGTCGCTGACGTGGGTGGAACGTGCGTGGTGGGGCGGTCGGGGCCCCCGTGCGGGGCACCGGCCGAAGGTCCGCACCGGCGGGGCCGGGCGCCCCCGGCGGCTCCAGCCTAGCGACTCGGCGCCGGTGGCCGGCCGCGGGTGCGGCCCGTGACGGGATCAGTCCCCGTTCCGGGCGGCGGCGTACGCGCGGGCGGCCCCGCGCAGGGCCCGCTCGGCGTCGAGCCCGCGGGCGGAGGCGGAGCGCACGAGCGCGAACAGCGCCTCGCCCAGCTCCTCCTCGGTGCGCGGGCCGCCGGGCTCCTCCGCGGCGGGGACCGCGGGCTCGAGGTCGTGCTTGCGGGCCCGCGCGAGGGTCTTCTCCGCGAGGGCCAGGGCCGGCAGGTGCGGCGGGATGCCGTCGAAGGGCCCGGTCCGCTCGGGCTTCTCGGCCCGCTTGAGGTCCTCCCAGCGGGAGTGCAGCTGCTCGAGGGTCTGCTCCCCCGCGACGTCCCCGGTGGCGCCGGCGCCGAAGACGTGGGGGTGGCGGCGGACCAGCTTGGCGGTGATGGCCTCGAGCACGTCGGCCACGTCGAAGCCGCCCTCGGCGCGCGGGCGCTCCTGGGCGACCCGGGAGTGGAAGACCACCTGCAGCAGGACGTCCCCGAGCTCCTCGACGAGCAGCCCGGCGTGGGCCGCCGGCCCGCCCTCGGCCTCCACGGCCTCGACGACCTCGTAGGCCTCCTCCACGAGGTAGCGCACGAGGGACTCGTGGGTCTGCTGCCCGTCCCACGCGCACCCGCCCGGGGAGCGCAGCCGGTCCATGACCGCCACGAGCTCCGCGAAGCGCTGCCCGGTCCGCTCCGGGACGCCGAGCCCCGCCGCGACGTCGTCGGTGCCGTGCCCCTGGCTCATGCGTGCATCCCCTCGAAGCCGTCGGTGATCATCCCGTCCAGGGCGGTGCGGTCCTCGAGCGGGAGGAAGGCGGCGGCCGCGGCGTTGCGCTGCAGCCGCTCCAGGTCCTCGAGCCCGTAGCCGAAGTGCTTCACGAGCAGGGCCAGCTCGTCCGTGACCGTGGTCCCGCTCATCAGCCGGTTGTCCGGGGAGATGGTCACCGTGAAGCCGGTCCGGTAGAGCATGTCCACCGGGTGCCGCTCGGGACCGCCGCCGAACGCCGCCACGGCCCCGGTCTGGAGATTGGACGTGGGGCACACCTCGAGGGCGATGCCCCGGTCCCGGACCCACTCGGCCGTGCGGCCGAGGTCGACGACGGCGACGTCCTCCAGGTAGTCGATGTCGATGTCCTCCGCGATGCGCACCCCGTGGCCCAGGCGCAGGGCGCGGCCCGTGGCCAGCGCGTCCCGGATCGACTCGATGCCGGCGGCCTCCCCGGCGTGGAGGGTGACGGGCACCAGCTCGTCCGCGAGCAGCTCGAGGGCGGCCCGGTGGCGGGCGGGCGGGTAGCCGTCCTCGGGTCCCGCGAGGTCGAAGGCCACCACGCCGCGGTCCCGGTTGTCCACCACGAGGCGGGCGACCTCGAGGGAGCGCTCGGCGTGGCGCATGGCGCAGAGGATCTGGGTGACGGACACGATGTGGCCCGCGTCCTCCGCGGCCAGCACTCCCTCCGAGAGCCCGAGCCGGACGGCCTCGACGGCCTCCGCCATCGACAGGCCGCCGGCGGTGTGCTGCTCCGGGGCCCAGCGCACCTCGGCGTGGACCACCCCGTCCGCCACGAGGTCCTCGACGTACTCCCGGGCGCAGCGCACGAGCGCCTCGGGGGTCTGCATCACGGCGACCGTGTGCTCGAAGGTCGCCAGGTAGCGCAGCAGCGAGCCGGAGTCGGCGCTCTCCCGCACCCACCGGCCCAGCGCCTCGGGCTCCTCGGCCGGCAGCCGGTGCCCGGCGGCGGCGGCCAGCTCGACCACCGTGGCCGGGCGCAGGGCGCCGTCGAGGTGGTCGTGCAGGCACACCTTGGGCAGGTCGCGCAGGACCCGGTCCGGCACGCGGCCCGGGTGCTGTTCGGCGGAGGTCAGCATCACGGTCGGGACGGCCCCTGTCTCGGTCGGTCTCAGTAGTTCCAGTCCTGCAGGGCCTCGTTCATGTGCTGCGGGATGTGCGCCCCGGTGCGGGGGTACATGCGCAGCTCCTCGAGGTAGTTCTGCGCGGGCAGCCGGTCCTCGTAGCGCACGAAGGCCTCCTCGTCCGCGTAGTCGAAGGACACCTCCGGGGGGATGCCCGGCCGGAAGCGGAACATCATCGCCAGCGGGGCCCCGTTGCCCTCCACGTAGGACTCGTCCTTGAGCTCCTGCACGTGCAGCAGCTCCTCGGGGACGAGGTCGAAGGTGCGGCGCTGGTCCCAGAAGCCGTTCTTCCGCACGTGGGTCAGGGCGTCGTAGTAGGTGCCCAGGGCCCGCACCCGCACGAGCACGGTGGAGACGTCCATCGCCGTGCCGTCCTCGCCGAACAGGCGCCGCTGGGCGTCCGCGAGCCGGCGCAGGACGTCGACCTCCTTGAGCACGAGGTTGCCCTCGGCCAGCTTGTCCTGGGAGGGCCGGTCCTGGGCCCCCGCCGGGGCCCGGTAGGACGGGGAGACGTCGGTGGAGACCGCGGTCTCCGGGGCGGAGGAGTCGTGGTCGTCCCCGGCGGCGGTGCCGGCGGCGGCCGCGGCGGCCGTCGCGGCCGCCGCCCCGGTGGGCGCGGCCGGCTCGACGTCCTCGTGCCACTCCTCGTGGTCGACGTGGTCGGGGACCTCGTGCTGGGCGGCGCCGTGGTCGGGGACGTCGTGGGCGGTGGCCTCCCGGTCGGCGGTGCGGTGCTCGTCCTGCTCCCGGCCGGCCGCGGGGGCCTCCGTGGCGGGAGCGGGCTCCGCCCCGGTGGTCGGCTCGGTGATCGGCTCGGCGGCCGGCTCAGCGCTCCGCGCGGAGACCGGGACGCCGGTCGGCTCGGAGACGGGGCCACGGGCGGCGCCGGCCGCGGAGGACCCGGCCCCACCGGCAGCGGCTCCCCCGGCAGCGGCGGCCGCCGCGGCGGCGGGGACTCCCCCGGCCGAGTGCTGCGCGGCCGGGCCCGTCGGCTCCGATGCGGCGGGACGGCGCTCGTCGTCGGACCGCTCCCCGGTGGGGCGCTCACCGGCGGGCCGGTCCTCGGCGGAGCTCGTCTCCGCAGTGGACCGCGTGCCCGCGGCAGCGGCGCCCGGCACGGGCCGCCCCGACCGCCAGGTGCGGACGTCCTCGCTGCCGTCGGCGAAGCCGTAGGTCGTCACCACGGGGCGGACCCCGTCCTGCTCCGGGCCCACCTCGATGCGGGCGTTCTGCCACGCGCCGCGGGGCGAGGACATGGCCTCGCTGTAGAGGTCGGCCACGGGGTCGAAGAGCGGTGAGTCCTGGTCCACGGTGCCGGACTCCACGGACGGGTCGGCGTCCCCCACGGACTGCTGGGTCTGGTGGGTCATGGTGTTGCCGCGCTGGACGAGCGTGAGCACGGCGCGGTCGGCCCCCCGGGACGTCAGCCGGTCCACGAGGAAGGGCAGCGGTCCGCGGTCCGGCAGCGGCCGGACCTCCTCCGGGCCGTGCTCCTCGTGACCGTGCCCGTCCGGACCCCGGGAACCGGTGCCCCGGTCGCCGTCCCGGCCCGTTTCCCGGGTCCCGGTGTCGGGGCCGGCGGTCGGACCGGCCGGCTGCTCGGGCCGTCCGGTCTCGTGGCGCGGTGTGCTGTCCTCGGTGTTCTTCCGGAAAATGCCTCGCAGACCCAACTGGACCCACCCTTCCGAGCGTGTGCGCACGCCCTCGGTTCTCGTTTCGCGCTGGTTCTCTCCGCAGTATAGGCGGGCCCGGCATCCGGCCCCGGCGCTTCAGCGGCCGGCGATCACCGCACGGTCTCCAGGACCACGGCGCGGTCCGGCCGGGACGCCGGCGCCTCCGGGGCGATCACGGCGGCGCCCTCGAGGGCCTCCCGGGCCCGTGCGAAGCGCTCGGGGGTGTCGGTGAGCAGGGTCAGCAGCGGCTGCCCGGCCCGGACGGCGTCCCCGGGCTTGGCGTGCAGCAGCACGCCGGCGCCGGCCTGGACGGGGTCCTCGCGCCGGGCGCGGCCCGCCCCGAGGCGCCAGGAGGCCACCCCCACCCGGTGGGCGTCGAGCTCGGCGAGCACGCCGTCGGCCTCGGCCACCACGGTCTCGGACTCCCGGGCCCGCGGCAGCGGGGCGTCGGGGTCGCCGCCCTGGGCGGCCACCATGGCCCGCCACACGTCCATGGCCCGGCCGTCCCGCAGCGCCTCCGCCGGGTCGGCGTCCGGGACCCCGGACGCGGCGAGCATCTCGGCTGCGAGCGCCACGGTGAGCTCCACGACGTCGGCCGGGCCGCCGCCGGCGAGCACCTCGACGGACTCCTGGACCTCCACGGCGTTGCCGACCGCCAGGCCGAGGGGCGTGGACATGTCGGTGAGCAGGGCGGTGGTCGTGACCCCGGCGCCGGTGCCGAGGTCGACCATCGTGCGGGCCAGCTCGCGGGCGGAGGCCAGGTCCTTCATGAACGCCCCGGAGCCCACCTTGACGTCGAGCACGAGGGACTGGGTGCCCTCGGCGATCTTCTTGGACATGATGGAGGACGCGATGAGCGGGATCGACTCGACCGTCCCGGTGACGTCCCGCAGCGCGTAGAGCCTCTTGTCCGCGGGCGCCAGGCCGGAGCCCGCGGCGCAGATCACCGCGCCCACGTCCCGCAGCTGGGCCAGCATCTCCTCGTTGGACAGGGCCGCCCGCCAGCCGGGGATGGACTCGAGCTTGTCCAGGGTGCCGCCGGTGTGGCCGAGGCCGCGCCCGGACAGCTGCGGGACGGCCACGCCGTACACGGCCACGAGCGGGGCCAGCGGCAGCGTGATCTTGTCCCCCACCCCGCCGGTCGAGTGCTTGTCCGCGGTGGCCGAGCGCGCCCCGGAGCGCACGAGCGCGGAGAAGTCCATCCGCTCGCCCGAGGCGATCATCGCCCGCGTCCAGGCCGCGATCTCGTCCCGGTCCATGCCCCGCAGGAAGATCGCCATGGCCAGGGCGCTCATCTGCTCCTCGGCCACGACACCGCGGGTATAGGCGTCCAGGACCCACGCGATCTGCCCGGGCGAGAGGGCACCGCCGTCGCGCTTGGTCCGGATGACGTCCACGGCGTCGAACTGCTCGGTCATGTGGGGTCCTTTCGGGGACTAGAGGTTCTCGGGGCCGAAGGCGTCGGGCAGCACCTCGGCCATGGTGCGCACCCCGGAGACGGTGAGCAGCCGCAGGCCGGGCGCGCGGTGCTCGTGCAGCAGCTGCCGGCACCGTCCGCAGGGCATGAGGACGTCGCCGTTCCCGTCCACGCACACGAACGCGACGAGCCGCCCGCCGCCGGACATGTGCAGCGCGGACACCAGGGCGCACTCGGCGCACAGGGTCAGGCCGTAGGAGGCGTTCTCCACGTTGCACCCGGAGACCACCCGCCCGTCCTCGGTGAGGGCTGCCGCGCCCACGGGGAAGCGCGAGTACGGGACGTAGGCGTGCTCGCGGGCGGCCACGGCCGCCTCCCGCAGCCGGTCCCAGTCGATCCGGGGCCCGTCGTCGGTCGCCTCGCCGCCGGGGCGCAGAAGCTCGTTCACGGGACGCTCACTCCTTGGTGTAGGGCTTGCCGATGGCCGCGGGACCGCGGGAGACCCCCACGAGCCCGGCCACGGCCAGGATCGTGACGACGTACGGGAGCATGGCCAGGAACTGGCTGGGCACGGGCGTGCCCAGGAAGGACAGGATCGACTGCAGGTTGGACGCGAAGCCGAACAGCAGGGACGCGAGCAGCGCCCCGACCGGGTTCCAGCGGCCGAAGATCAGGGCGGCCAGCGCGATGTAGCCGGCGCCGGAGGTCATGTCCCGGGTGAACGCGGAGACGGAGACCAGCGTGTAGAAGGCGCCGCCGAGACCGGCGACCATCCCGCCGAGCAGCACGTTGCGGAAGCGCAGGGCGTTGACCTTCACGCCCAGGGTGTCCGCGGCCTTGGGGTGCTCCCCCACGGACCGGGTGCGCAGCCCCCAGCGCGTCCGGTAGAGCGCGAACCACACGAGCGCCACCGCGGCGTACATCAGGTAGCCGATCACGGACTGGTCGAAGACGATCGGCCCGATCAGGGGGATCTCCGAGAGCACGGGCACGGCGAAGCGCGGCAGCCGCGGCGGGGAGTTGAACACGCCCGGGTCCGACTCCAGCACCGTGGCGAAGAGGAAGCCGGTCAGCCCGGACACGAGCACGTTGAGCACCACGCCCACGATCACCTGGTTGACCCGGTAGGTGATCGAGAAGACCGCCAGGACGAGCGAGACGAGCCCGGCCCCCAGCACGGCGGCGAGCAGCCCCACCCAGGCGCTGCCGGAGAGGGAGCCGGCCACTGCCGCGGAGAACGCGCCGAACAGCAGCTGGCCCTCGATCGCGATGTTGATCACGCCGGAGCGCTCGCACAGCAGGCCGCCCAGGGAGCCGAAGATCAGCGGGATGGCCAGGGCCACGGACCCGGCCAGCAGCCCGGACAGGGACACGTCCGGGCTGCGCGCGCTGCCCACGACCCACACGAGGAAGCCGCTGACGAAGAAGAAGCCGAACACGAGCACCGCCCACCGGGGCAGGTGCGCCCCGGCCCGGGCGCGCAGGACCGCGAGGACCGTCAGCCCGGCGAGCACGGCCACGGTGAGCCAGCCCCACAGCACGCCGTGCACCACGAGGTCCGGCACGCGGAAGAGGTCGCCGGTCTCCGAGACGCGGAAGCTCACCGTGTTGTCCGGGGCGTTGAGCCCGAACAGCAGCAGGGCCACGAGGCTCAGGAGGCCGAGGACCACCGGGGTGCGCCAGCTGGTGACGCCCACGACCTCGTTGGCCGCGGTCGTGGACAGCTCCGCCTCGGCCGGCGGGGGCAGGGTCGTCGCGGCGGTGACGCCGGAGTCCCAGGGCGCCTGCTCGGGGCGCGGTTCCGGATGCTGCGAGCTCATGCCCGGCCTCCCTCGGTGGCGGTGGCGGTGGCGGCCGTGGTGGTGGCGCTCCCGCCGCGGCGGGAGCGGACCCGGTCCTGCCCGGTCCGCACCAGCGGCGGCAGGGCGATGAACAGGACGATCAGGGACTGCACGACCAGGACGATGTCGATGTTCGTGCCGGTCATCGACTGCATGGTGACGCCGCCGGCGCGGAACCCGCCGTAGAGCAGGCCCGCGAAGAACGTGCCCCACGGCTTCGACCGGCCCAGCAGGGCCACCGTGATCGCGTCGAAGCCGAAGGACGCGGCGACGCCCGCGGTCAGCGCGCGCTCGGTGCCGGAGATCTGGGCCACGCCCGCGAGTCCCGCGAGGGCGCCCGCGAGGACCATGACGACGACGAAGCCGCGCGTGACCGAGATGCCGGCGGTCCGGGCCGCGCGCGGGTTGGCGCCCACGGCCCGCAGCTCGAAGCCGATCGTGGAGCGCTTGAGCAGCCAGGCGACGAACACCGTGGCGAGGACCGCGAGCACGAACCCCCAGTGCAGCCGGAACTGCTCACCCAGCAGCTTGGGGAACATCGCGGTGTCCGCGACCTGGGGGCTGACGGGGTTCGAGGAGCCCGGGCGCAGGAACGCCGGGCGGGTGAGCAGCCAGGCGACGAGATTGAGCGCGATGTAGTTGAGCATGATCGTCAGGATCACCTCGTGGGCGCCGGTGCGGGCCTTGAGCACGCCCACGATCGCCCCCCACAGCGCGCCGCCGAGGGCCCCGGCGAGGATCACGGCGAGCAGGTGCACGCCCACCGGCAGCTGCCAGGAGAAGCCGACCCAGGCGGCCAGCGCCGCGCCGATCAGCAGCTGCCCCTGGGCGCCGATGTTGAACAGCCCGGCCTGGAAGGCCACGGCCACCCCGAGCCCAGCCAGGATCAGCGGCGTGGCCACGGTGAGGGTCTCCGCGAGCGGGTAGACCCGCTGCGCGAACGTGCTGCCGTTCGGGTTGTAGACGGCGCCGTAGAACATCGCCTCGTAGGCGGAGGACGCGGCGGCCCACATGGCCGCGAGCGTGTCCCCGGGGCGGGCGAAGAGGTAGCTCGCGGCGTCGGCCACCCGGTCGTCGGTCAGGGCGATGAGGAGCCCGCCCAGGAGCAGGGCGGCGACGATCGCGAGCACGGACTGCACCGCGGAGCCGGTCCAGTCCCGCCGGGAGCTCCCGGGGGCGACGGCCGTGGGCGGCGGCGCCTTCTGCTGGTCGGCGGCCGCGGGGGCCGCTCCGGTGGCACTCATGCCTGCTCCTTCGGGTGCTGCGCCGTGGCCTGCGGGGCGCCGGCCTGCGGGGCATCGGTCGGTGGGGCGCCGGTCTGCGGGGGGACGGCCGGCTGCGCCCCGGTCCGCCGCGCGCCGTCGGGCCGGACGCCGGCCGCGCCGAGCTCCTCGGCGGTGGCCCCTGCCATCATCTGGCCCAGGACGTCGCGCGGGGTGTCGGGGCCCACGATCCCCATGATCCGGCCGTGGAAGAACACGGCGATCCGGTCCGCGAGCGCGTACACCTCGTCGAGCTCGGTCGAGACGATGAGCACGGCCACGCCCTTGTCCCGCTCGGCGACGATCTGCTCGTGGATGAACTCGATGGACCCCACGTCCACCCCGCGGGTGGGCTGGGAGGCGAGGAAGAGCTCGAGGGGCCGGGAGAGCTCCCGGGCGATGACGACCTTCTGCTGGTTGCCGCCGGAGAGGGTCTGCACGGGGGCGTCCACGGAGGGGGTGCGGACGTCGAACTGCTCGACGGCGCGGCGGGCGTTGGCCTGGACCTCGCCCAGCCGCAGGGACGGGCCGCGGGAGAAGCGGTCGTCGCCGTAGAGGTCCAGCACGAGGTTCTCGGCGACGGTGAACGGGCCCACGAGCCCGTCCGTGGAGCGGTCCTCCGGGACGAAGCCCACGCCGGCGTCGAGGACCTGGCGCACGGACTTCCCGAGCAGCTCCGTGCCGCCCAGCCGGATCGAGCCGGTGGCCCGCTCCCGCAGGCCGAGGATCGCCTCGGCCAGCTCCGTCTGGCCGTTGCCCTGCACGCCGGCCACCGCGAGGATCTCCCCGCGGGCCACGTCGAACCCGACGTCGTCGAGCAGCTTCACGCCGTTGTCCGCGACCACGGTGAGCCCGGAGACCTCCAGGGCCGGCTCCCCCGGCTCGGCCTCGCCCTTGGCGACGGTCAGGGACACGTCCCGGCCCACCATGAGGGCCGCGAGCTCGGAGGTCGAGGCCTCCGGGGACGTCTGGCCCACCACCCGGCCCCGGCGGATCACCGTGATGACGTCGGAGATCGCCTTGACCTCCCGCAGCTTGTGGGAGATGAACAGGATCGACTTCCCGGACCCGCGCAGCTGGCGCATGATCTCGAGCAGCTCGTCGGTCTCCCGGGGCGTGAGCACCGCGGTGGGCTCGTCGAGGATGAGCACCTGCGCCTCCCGCACGAGGGCCTTGATGATCTCGACCCGCTGCTGCACGCCCACGGGCAGGTCCTCGACCACGGCGTCCGGGTCCACGTGGAAGCCGTAGCGCTGGGAGATCTCCCGGATCCGGCGGCGGGTGGTCTCGAGGTCGAGGGTGCCGCCGCGGGTGCTCTCCGCGCCGAGGGCCACGTTCTCCGCGACGGTGAACACCGGCACCAGCATGAAGTGCTGGTGCACCATGCCGATCCCGGCGGCCATGGCGTCCCCGGGGCCCCGGAAGGACACCTCGGCGCCGTCCACCAGGATGCGCCCCCCGCTCGGCCGGTACAGGCCGTAGAGGACGTTCATCAGGGTGGACTTGCCCGCCCCGTTCTCGCCGAGGAGGCAGTGGATCTGCCCGGGCTCCACGACCAGGTCGACGTCCTCGTTGGCCGCGAAGGAGCCGAACCGCTTGGTGATGGACTGCAGTTCCAGCTTCATGGTGGGGTGGTCCTCCTCCTGGGCCGTGCGTCAGCCCGGGGCGGGCACGCCACCGCCGCCAGCTGCGGCCGGGGCCCTCGCTGGCGGCGGTGGGTGCGGTGGTCGGTGTCGTCCGGGATCAGGCCTGCGGCGAGTTCTCGGACTCGACGGTGACCGTGCCGTCGATGATGTCCTGGCGCAGCTGCTCGACCTCGGCGGCGAGCTCCTCGCCCACGGCCTCCTCCTGGTCGTGGAACGGGGCGATGCCCACGCCGTCGTTCTCGAGGGTGCCGACGTAGGGCTCGTTGCTGAACTCGCCCTCGGCGGCCGACTCGACGACGTCCTGCACGGAGGTGCTCATCTGCTTGAGCACCGAGGTGAGCTGGTACTCCTGGCCCTGGTCGAGGGTCTCGTAGCCGTCGGCGTCGACCCACACGAAGCGGACCTCGTCCCCGCCGCCGCCGTTGGCCTCGACCACGGCGTCGAGGGTGCCGAGGGCGGCCTGCCCGGCCACGGGCAGCACGATGTCCGCGCCCTCGTTGATGAAGTTCTGCGTGGTGGTCTTCGCCGCGGAGGTGTCGGTGAAGCTGTTGACGAAGGTGCCGTCCTGGGAGTCCTTGTCCCAGCCCAGGAGCCGGACGTCCTCGCCCTTGGTCTCGTTGTAGTGGTCGATGCCGTCGGCGAAGCCGTCCATGAACACCGTCACGGTGGGGATGTCCATGCCGCCGTAGGTCGCCACGGTCCCGCTCTGGGTGCTGCCCGCCGCCACGTAGCCGGCGAGGAACGCGGCCTCGGCCGTGTTGTAGACGAGCGGCTTGACGTTGTCGAGCTCGATCGAGGCGTCGTCGACGATCGCGAAGTTGGACTCGGGGTTGGCCTCGGCCACGGCCCGGGTGGCGTCGGCGAGGAGGAAGCCCACGGACAGCGTGAGGTCGCACCCGGACTGCACCATGGACGTCAGGTTGGGCTCGAAGTCGGTCTCGGCCTGGGACTCGGCCTGGTTGACCTCGATGCCCATGGACTCCTCGACGGCCTGCAGGCCCTCGTAGGAGTTCTGGTTGAAGGAGCGGTCCTGGAACCCGCCGGAGTCGGAGACGATGCAGCCGGTGAAGTCGGTGGCCTGCTCCTGCGCCTCGCCGCCCTCCTCGGGGGCCGCGCCGCAGCCGGCGAGCACGAGCGCGGAGGCGCCGAGCAGCGCGGCGGCGGAGAGCGGGCGGGTTCCTCGGGACGTCCGGGGCGGGAAGGTCATGGTTCCTCCAGGTGACGGGCGCGGCCGGGCGGTGATCCCGGTCACGCGGCAAGCGCGACGTGGTGCCACTCTACCCACGGGTAGTGGCGGGGCGCCGGAGGCCCGCGTTAATTCGTGGTGACGTCCGGCCGTGTCTGCCGGGAGTGCAGCCGGATGGCGCGCAGGGCCGTGTTGGTCATGACCTGGATGCCGCAGCCGATCGCGGCCTCGTCCGCCACGTAGTCCGACTGGTGCAGGTCGTAGGTGTGCCCGCCCCGCGTGCGCGTGCCCAGCCGCATCATCGCCCCGGGCACCTCCTGGAGGAACCACGCGAAGTCCTCCCCGCCCATCGACTGGTGCACCAGCACCACCGCGTCCTCGCCGAGCTCGGCGCGGGCGGCGTTCTCGATGAGGGTGGTCTCCACCTCCCCGTTGACCACGGGAGGGACGCCGCGGATGTGCTCCAGCTCCACGTCCACCCCGTAGGGCGCGGCCACCTGGTGCACGACCTCGTCGAGCAGCGTGCCCGCCCGGTGCCAGGCGTCGGCGTCGAGGCAGCGCATCGTCCCGGACATGAACCCGGTGGCGGGGATGGCGTTGGGCGCCACGCCGGCGTGCATCTGGCCCCACACCACGGCCACGCCGGAGCGCACGTCGATCCGCCGGGAGAGCACGGCCGGGACGTTGACGGCGATCTGGGCCATCGCGTAGACGAGGTCCTGCGTGAGGTGGGGGCGGGAGGTGTGCCCGCCGCGGCCGGTGAACTCGATGCGCACGGTGTCGGAGGCGGACGTGATCGCGCCGATCCGGGTGCCGACCTGGCCGACGTCGACCTTGGGCTCGCAGTGCAGGGCGAACATCCGGGGCACGCCCTCGAGGACGCCCTGGCGCAGCACGGTGAGGGCGCCGCCGGGCAGCTGCTCCTCGGCGGGCTGGAAGACGATCCGCACGGTCCCGGCGATGTGTGCGGTCCGGTGCAGGTCCGCGAGCACCTTCGCCACGCCCACCATCACCGTGGCGTGGATGTCGTGCCCGCAGGAGTGCGCCACGCCGTCGTTGACGGAGGAGTACTCGAGGCCCGTGCCCTCCTGGATCGGCAGCGCGTCGATGTCCGCCCGCAGGCCCACGCCGATCGGGCCGTGCCCGATGTCCACGTAGCACCCGGTGTCCGAGAGCCGCACCGGGGACAGGCCCATGTTCTCCAGGGCGCCCACGATCCGGTCCGTGGTGCGGAACTCCTGGTAGGACAGCTCCGGGTGGCGGTGCAGGTCCCGCCGGAAGGCGATCAGGTCGGGCAGGTAGCGCTTGAGCAGGGGGCCGATGGCGGGCGGGAGGCCGGCCTCCAGGGCCGCGGCGGAGGATGGCGCGTCAGGCATCTGTCCAGACTACTCCCGGGCGCGCGCCGCCCCCGACGCTCACAGGACGTCCGTGTTGCCGCTCTGCTTGAGGGAGGCCACCGCGTCCTTGACGCGCTGGGCGTGCTCCCGGGTGGTCACCAGCAGCGCGTCGTGGGTGTCGACGACGACGATGTCCTCGACCCCGATCAGCGCGATCAGCCGGCCCGTGTCCGAGACGACGATGCCGCTGGAGCTGTCGGAGAGCACCCGGCTGTTGTCGCCGAGGACCGTGACGTCGGGGTCGGTCTCGGGGTCGACGTGGTTGAGCCGCCGGATCGCGGCGAAGTCCCCGACGTCGTCCCAGGTGAAGCTCGCCGGGACCATGGCCACGTCCCCGGCGGCCGCCGCGGGCTCGGCCACGGCGTAGTCGATCGCGATCTTGGGCAGCCCGGGCCACACCCGGTCCACCACCTCGTCCTGGGCGGGCGTGCCCCAGGCGTCGGCGATCTCGGTGAGCCCCGCGTGCAGCTCCGGCTGGCTCGCGGCGAGGTGGCGCAGCATCAGGGACGCGGGCGCCACGAACATCCCGGCGTTCCACGTGTAGTTGCCGCTCGCCACGTAGTGCCGGGCGGTGTCCTCGTCGGGCTTCTCGACGAACTCCTCGACCTGCAGGGCGTGGGGCGCGTCCGGCAGCCCGAGCTGGGCGCCGGCCCGGATGTAGCCGAAGCCGGTGGCCGGGGAGCTCGGCGGGATCCCGATCGTCACGATCCGCCCCGAGGCCGCCGCGGCCACGGCCTCCCGGACCACGTCCTGGAAGGCGCCGGCGGGCTCGATCACGTGGTCGGCCGCGAAGGACCCGATGATCGCCTCGGGGTCGCGGCGCTGGACGAGCATGCAGGCCAGGCCGATGGCCGCCGCCGAGTCCTTCGGGGACGGCTCGAGCACGAGGTCGCCGGTGGAGAGCTCCGGGAGCTGGCGGCAGACCGCGGCCGCGTGCGTGCGCCCGGTCACGACCATGACCGGGCCGTCGCCCAGGCCCGCGAGCCGGTCGTACGTGGCGCGGAGCAGGGAGGAGCCGGAGCCGGTGAGGTCGAGCAGGAACTTGGGGGCGTCGGCCCGGGAGAGGGGCCACAGCCGGGAGCCCACCCCTCCGGCAGGGATGAAGGGGTGGAAGTGCGCGAGTGGGGAGGTCACGGAGAACACCATACGACGTCGCCCGGGAGCCCGCGGAAAACGACGTGCGCGCGCGGCGGAACCCGTGCGCCCGTGCGGGACAGGCTGTCAGTAAACACCGGTCGTGCTGGTATCGTGGGAGGGAACTCGCGCATCATCCGACACAGAGCCGGAGGGCTCCGCTCACGTCGTGCGCAGTGCGAATTCCCGAACATTTCTAGAGCGCACGACGGCGAGCGACTCAGGGAGGTTTTTCAGTGGCGAAGACATCCAAGGGCACCCTGTACCGCGGCCAGGCTCATGGCCAGTGGTCCTGGGTGGCCCATCGCATCACCGGCGTGGCCATCTTCTTCTTTCTCTTGGTCCACGTCCTGGACACGGCGCTCGTGCGGGTCTCCCCCGAGGCCTACAACGCGGTCATGGCGACCTACAAGAACCCGGTCATGGGCCTGGGCGAGGCCGGCCTCGTGGCGGCCATCGTCTACCACGCCTTCAACGGCCTGCGCATCATCATGGTCGACTTCTGGTCCAGCGGCACCAAGTACCAGAAGCAGATGCTCTGGGGCGTCCTGGCCCTGTGGGTCGTCGTCATGATCCCCTTCCTCATCCGTCACCTGTCCCACGTCTTCGGGGGTTAATCACTATGAGCACTCCGCTCAAGGCAAGCATCTCGGTCCCCCGGAGCAAGGACCTCGAGGTCAACGGCATCAAGTACAACCGCTCCTCGTCCCGCCGCAACAACTTCGAGATGTTCGCGTGGCTGTTCATGCGCCTGTCCGGCGTGATCCTGCTGGTGCTCGTCTTCGTCCACCTCTGGGTCAACCTCGTGGGCCCGGAGGGCGGCGTGAACGCCGTCGACTTCGCGTTCGTGGCCGGCAAGTGGGCCAGCCCGTTCTGGCAGGTCTTCGACATGCTCCTGCTGTGGCTGGCGATGCTGCACGGCACGAACGGGCTGCGCGTGATCATCGACGACTACGCGGAGAAGGACCGGACCCGGTTCTGGCTGAAGGTCTTCCTCTTCACCACGTCCGCCTTCGTGATCCTGCTCGGCACCCTCGTCATCTTCACCTTCGAGCCCTGCCCGGCCGGCGCGGACCCCGCGCTGCTCGCGAGCTTCTGCACCGCGGGCTGATCCCTGCCGGAGACGGCCCGCCCCGCGGCGGGCCGTCTCCGCCGTCCGGTCACAGGCGACCGGGCCCCAGCACATCCGACGGAACACCCAACAGAAAGAACAACCGGTATGCAGGTTCACAAGTACGACGTGGTCATCATCGGCGCCGGTGGTGCCGGTATGCGCGCCGCCATCGAGGCCGGTCAGCGCTCCCGCACTGCCGTACTGACCAAGCTGTACCCCACGCGGTCCCACACCGGCGCGGCGCAGGGCGGCATGTGCGCGGCCCTCGCCAACGTCGAGGAGGACAACTGGGAGTGGCACACCTTCGACACCATCAAGGGCGGTGACTACCTGGTCGACCAGGACGCCGCCGAGGTGATGGCCAAGGAGGCCATCGACGCCGTCCTCGACCTCGAGAAGATGGGCCTGCCGTTCAACCGCACCCCCGAGGGCAAGATCGACCAGCGACGCTTCGGCGGCCACACCCGCGACCACGGCAAGGCCCCCGTGCGCCGCGCCTGCTACGCTGCGGACCGCACCGGCCACATGATCCTCCAGACGCTGTACCAGAACTGCATCAAGCACAACGTGGAGTTCTTCAACGAGTACTACGTCCTGGACCTGATCATGACCGAGGTCGACGGCCAGCGCCGCGTCGCCGGCGTCGTCTCCTACGACCTCGCTTCCGGGGAGCTGCACGTCTTCCAGGCCAAGTCCGTGGTCTTCGCCTCCGGCGGGGCGGGCAAGGTCTACAAGACGACCTCCAACGCCCACACGCTCACCGGCGACGGCATGGCCATCGCGTTCCGCAACGGCCTGCCCCTCGAGGACATGGAGTTCATCCAGTTCCACCCCACCGGCCTGGCCGGGCTGGGCATCCTCGTCTCCGAGGCCGCCCGCGGCGAGGGCGGGATCCTGCGCAACGCCGACGGCGAGCGGTTCATGGAGCGCTACGCCCCGACCATCAAGGACCTCGCCCCTCGCGACATCGTGGCCCGCTCCATGGCCAACGAGGTGCGCGAGGGCCGCGGCGCCGGGCCGAACAAGGACTACGTCCTGCTCGACCTCACCCACCTGGAGCCGGCGCACATCGACGCGAAGCTGCCCGACATCACGGAGTTCGCCCGCACGTACCTGGGCGTGGAGCCCTACACCGAGCCCGTCCCGGTGTTCCCGACCTGCCACTACGCCATGGGCGGCATCCCGACCAACATCAAGGCCGAGGTGCTCCAGGACAACGAGAACGTGGTCCCGGGCCTGTACGCCGCCGGCGAGGTCGCCTGCGTGTCCGTGCACGGCTCCAACCGCCTGGGCACCAACTCGCTGCTGGACATCAACGTGTTCGGCAAGCGCGCCGGCATCTACGCCGCCGAGTACGCGCAGCGGGCCGAGTTCGTGCCCGTGCCGGACACCGCCCTGGACAGCACCGTGGCGCTGCTCGACAACGCCCGCAACGGCACCGGCACCGAGAAGGTCGCCGCGATCCGCAAGGACCTGCAGGACACCATGGACCTCAACGTCCAGGTGTTCCGCACCGCCGACACCCTGCAGACGGCGCTGGACGACATCGCCGCCCTCGAGGCCCGGTACGCGAACATCTCCATCCAGGACAAGGGCAAGCGCTTCAACCTGGACCTGCTGGAGGCCGTGGAGCTCGGCTTCCTCCTGCAGCTCGCGAAGGTCATGACCGTGGCCGCCCTGCACCGCACCGAGTCCCGCGGCGGGCACTTCCGGGAGGACTTCCCGGAGCGCGACGACGCCAACTTCATGAAGCACTCGATGGTCTACCTCGACCCCTCCTCCCCCACCGCGGGGATCCGGCAGGAGACGAAGCCCGTCATCTTCACCCGCTACGAGCCCATGGAGCGTAAGTACTGATGTCTACCGCACACACTCCCGACCGGCCCGAGGACGGCCGCGACGACGACCCCCAGGACCGCGCCCCCGAGCACGGCCACGCCCCGGGCCACGCCCAGGACGACCGTGCCGGCTACAAGACCGACGCGGACGCCGGGTCGGTCGACGAGCGCGACGAGGCCGCGGCCCCGGCCGTGGACCCCGCCGCCGAGAACGCCGAGGGCGGGGAGCCCGCCGCGCGCGTGGACCTGCCCGAGGAGCAGCAGGGCAGCGACGAGATCCCGACCTTCGACCTCACCCTGCAGATCCGCCGCTACAACCCGGAGGTCTCCGACGAGGTCCGCTGGGACGAGTACAAGCTGACCATGTACGGCACCGACCGCGTGCTGGACGCCCTGCACAAGGTGAAGTGGGAGATCGACGGCTCGCTGTCCTTCCGCCGCTCCTGCGCGCACGGCGTGTGCGGCTCGGACGCCATGCGCATCAACGGCCAGAACCGCCTCGCCTGCAAGGTGCTGCTCAAGGACCTCGACCTGTCCAAGCCCGTCACGGTGGAGCCCATCAAGGGCCTGCCGTGCGAGAAGGACCTGATCGTGGACATGGAGCCGTTCTTCCAGTCCTACCGCGAGATCATGCCGTTCCTCGTGGCCGGCGGCAACGAGCCGACCATGGAGCGCTACCAGTCCCAGGAGGACCGGGCGCGCTTCGACGACACCACCAAGTGCATCCTGTGCGCCGCGTGCACGTCGTCCTGCCCCGTGTTCTGGACCGACGGCCAGTACTTCGGTCCGGCGGCGATCGTCAACGCGCACCGGTTCATCTTCGACTCCCGCGACGACGCGGGGGACCTGCGCCTGGAGATCCTCAACGACAAGGAGGGCGTGTGGCGCTGCCGCACGACCTTCAACTGCACCGAGGCGTGCCCGCGCGGCATCCAGGTCACGAAGGCCATCGCCGAGGTCAAGAACGCCATCCTGAGCCGCTCCATGTGAGCGTGCCCCAGGCCGCCGCGGCCCGTCCCCTGCACGGCAGGGGGCGGGCCGCCGTCGTCCGTGCGCGGCGGCGGCTCAGCGGCGCCCGGTCAGGGCGGCCATGGGCACCACGGTGATCGCCACGTTCTCCCCGTCGGGGTGCACCCGCCCGCCGCGCTGGTCCGCGTGCACGATCGCCCCGATCGCGGCCGAGAACAGCAGGATCTGGTTGAACAGGTAGAACCACAGGAGCACGCCCACCACGAGGGCGACCGAGAGCAGGTACGGGTTGGTGGTGGCCCCGGCGACCACCGTGCCCCCGATGTAGCGCAGCGCGAAGCTGCCGGCCGCTGCGGCGAGCACGGTGACGGTCAGGGCGCGGCGGGTGATCCGCAGCCCGGCCACGCCCCGCACGAGCTCGAGGGCGAACAGGGCGTCCAGCACGACGACGAGCAGGGTGCTCAGCGCCCAGGTCAGCCCGGTGCGCAGCCAGTCGGGGCCGCTGCCCCAGCCGAGCTCGCCGGCGGTGTCCAGCAGGAAGCCCAGGAGGCCCGAGGCCGCGCCGTTGGCCACGACCGAGAGGGCGAGCAGCACGCCCAGCAGCAGCAGCCCCAGCAGGTCCCGCGGCACGGCCGCGATGGGCAGGCCCTGCGCGGGGGGCACCTCGAAGAGCCGGCGGAACGCGAGCCGCACCCCGGAGACCCAGCGCCAGCCGGAGAAGAACAGGACCGCGGCGCCGATCACCGTGGCCAGGGTGAAGGGCCGGGTGTCCTCGAGCAGCTCGAGGGGGACCACTCCCCCGTCCCCGGTGTCCAGCAGGCCGGGGACGCGCTCGGTCACGGCCTCCACCACGGCGTCGCGCACCAGGGGGTCGTTGCCGAGGAACACGCCGATCACGGAGAAGCCCATCACCAGCAGGGCGGTGGACGCGAAGATCAGCACGAAGGACAGGCCCGCCGCCATGAGGGGCCCGCCGTGGAAGAGGTAGTGCAGGACCACGCGGACCGGCATCCGCCGGTAGGTCTCGGCGAGCGCCACGGCGAGCACCGAGCCGGCCAGCCCGAGGGCGCCGGCGCCGGCGGCCCGCTTCTCGCGCAGCAGCGCCCGCTGGCGCAGGGCCTCGCGCCGCATGCCGTGGCGGTCGATCGCGCGCGGCGGCTGCTCGGGGGCGGGGCCGGTGCGGGGGCCGGCGCGGGTGCTCATGGCCGGGCGGCTCAGCGCCGGTCGCGGTCGCGCCCCGTGAAGGGGAACTCCTCGCGGATCCGCCAGACGCCCCGGCCGTCGAGCTCGTAGAGACCGATCCGGTCCACGAGGAACCCGGCGCGGTAGGTCCGCAGCATCTCCTGGGCGCGGTCGAGGTCCTCCTCCTCCACGGCCTGGGCGATCGTGACGTGGGGGTGGAACTCGAAGGGGGACGCCGAGACGAGCTGCTCCTCGTGCAGGGCGTCGTGCAGCGCGCGGCACTGCTCCTCGCCCTCCTGGATGCGCAGGTAGACCACCGGGCTCACGGGGCGGAACGTGCCGGTGCCGTTGATCTCCACCCGGAACGGGTCCCACTCGCGGGCCACGGCCCCGACCCGCTGCACGACGTCCGCCCAGCGCTCCGCCTGCGGGGCGATCATCAGCGTGATGTGCGCCGGCACGGCGTAGGAGGCGGGGTCCCCGAAGGACGCGCGCCAGTCCTGGAGCTCCCGGCCCACGGGCTCGGGCAGCTCGATCACCACGCCCGCGTACACCTGGCCGGGGCGGATGGTGGGGGACTGCTGCGTTCGGGTCAACTCAACTCCTCACAGGACGGGACCCAGCCTAGCCCAGCCCCCCGGACCCGCCCAGGCGCGGCAGGAAGCCCATCCGGTCGTAGACCCCCGCCAGGGTCCGGACGGTGATCTCGCGGCCCTTCTCGGCGCCCCGGGCGAGGAGGCGGTCCAGCTCCGCGGGGTCGTCCAGCAGCTCCTGGGCGCGGGCCTGGATCGGGTCCAGGGTCTCGGTGACCACCTCGGCCAGCCCCACCTTGAGGTGGCCGTAGAGCTTCCCCTCGTACTCCGCCACGAGGTCGGCCACGGGCCGGCCGGTGAGCGCCGAGTACACGGTCAGCAGGTTGGCGATGCCCGGCTTGGCCTCGCGGTCGAAGCGGATCTCCGTGCCGTCGTCGGTGACCGCGGACTTGATCTTCTTCGCGTTCTTCTTGGCCGGGTCGAGCAGCCGGATCAGCCCGCTCTCGGACGCGGCGGACTTGGACATCTTGGCGGTGGGGTTCTGCAGGTCGTAGACCTTGGCGGACTCGGCGAGGATCTTCGCGTCCGGCACCACGAACGTGTCCCCGAAGCGGGTGTTGAAGCGCTGGGCGAGGTTGCGGGTCAGCTCGAGGTGCTGGCGCTGGTCCTCCCCCACCGGGACCTGGTGCGCCTGGTAGATCAGGATGTCGGCGGCCATGAGCACCGGGTAGGCGAACAGGCCGACCGTGGCGTTCTCGGCGCCCTGCCGGGCGGACTTGTCCTTGAACTGCGTCATCCGGGACGCCTCGCCGAAGCCCGTGATGCAGTTGAGCGCCCAGGCCAGCTGGGCGTGCTCGGGCACGTGGGACTGCACCAGCAGGGTGGAGCGCTCGGGGTCGATGCCCGCGGCGATGTACTGGGCCGCCGTGACACGGGTCCGCTGGGCCAGGGCGGCCGGGTCCTGCTCGGCGGTGATGGCGTGCAGGTCGGCCACGAAGAACACGCACTCGTTGTCGTCCTGCAGGTCCACCCAGTTGCGCACGGCCCCCACGTAGTTGCCCAGGTGCAGGGAGTCCGCCGAGGGCTGCACCCCCGAGACGACACGGGGCTTGCCGGAGGCGGTGGGGACGTCGAACGGTACGGGCTCAGGGGTCACGGTGCGGGGTCCTTCGATCGGGCGGGCGCCGGCGGGGGCGCGGAGCGGGCGAACGGGTCAGAGCTGGTAGTCGACCACCACGGGCGCGTGGTCGGAGAAGCGGGTGTCGTAGCTGGGGGCGCGGTCCACGGCGGCGGTCACCGCCCGGGCCGCGAGCCCCGGGGTGGCCATGTGGTAGTCGATGCGCCACCCGGCGTCGGTGTCGAAGGCCTTGCCGCGGTACGACCACCACGTGTACGGCCCGGGGACCGGTCCGGCCAGCTCCCGGGCGACGTCCTTGTACCCGTGCTCGCCGAAGAAGCGGTCGAAGTAGGCGCGCTCCTCGGGCAGGAAGCCGGCGTTCTTGACGTTGCCCTTCCAGTTCTTGATGTCGAGCTCGGTGTGCCCCACGTTGAGGTCGCCGACGACGAGCACGTGCTCCCGCGTGCGGGCGAGCTCGGGCAGCCGCTCGCTCATGACGTCGAGGAAGCGGTACTTGTCGTCCTGGCGGGGGGTGCCGACCTCCCCGGAGTGGACGTAGGCCGAGACCACGGTGAGCGTGGTGCCGTCGGCCAGGGCGTGGTCCGTCTCGACCCACCGGCCCGCGGTCTCGAAGTGCTCGTGGCCGATGGAGTCGCGCCGCCGCACGGGCAGCAGGGACCCGTCCCGGGCGTCCCGGCGGGTGGCCACGGCCACGCCCGCCCGGCCCTTGTCGGCGGCCTCGGCGTGGTGGACGTCCCACACCTGCTCGTCGAGCAGGTCCCGGACGATCCGGTCGGGGGCCCGGACCTCCTGCAGGCACAGGATGTCGACGTCACGGCCCGCCAGCCAGTCGGCCATGCCGCGCTTGTAGGCGGCGCGGATGCCGTTGACGTTGACGGTGGCGACGCGCAGGACGTTCTCGGGGCGGGACATGCGGGGGCACCTGGCTTCCGGGTGGTGGTGAGCGGGGTCGTGCTGCGGGGGTTCGTGCCGCGGGGCGGTCGGGGTCAGTCGACCACGGTGCCGCTGAGGGGCTCCTGGCGCAGCATGCTCATCCCGTTGCCGGCCGTGATGTCGATGGTGTCGAGGGCGCGGTCCAGCGCCTCGCGCTCGGGGCCCTCGACGGGCAGCGCGGCGAGCTCCTGCTTGATCACCTTGGACTGGACCAGGACGATCTGGAAGCTGTGGGAGAGCTTCTCGTCCCGCATGGAGCCGGCGGCGGCGGACCCGGTGACGGTGGGGGCGCGGCCGGTGCCGGTGCGCAGCTGCTCCCGGGCCTCGTCGACCTGCCGGCGGCCGAAGCGGGCGGCCTTGCGGACCATGAGCACCACCCAGGTGGCGAGCAGCAGCCAGCCGAGGGCGATGCCGGCGAGCGCCCAGCCCAGCCACGAGTTGGCGTTCGCGGCCTGCAGCAGCGCCACCACGAAGATCACCACGAGCACGGCCAGTCCGATCACCGTGCCCCACAGGGCGGTGCGGGAGGCGGGCTCGGCGGCCGGGGCGGTGGACGGGGTCGGGGATCCGAGGGAGCGCATGGTCCCCATTGTCTCAAATCCCGGCCCGGGCCACGAACCGGCGCGGGCGCCGTCCCCGCCCGGCGCCGGGGACGGCCGCGCCCCCGGGAGCGAGGGCTCCCGGGGGCGCGGCGCGGTGGACGGCGCTCAGCGGAGGCCGGCGTGCCGCTCGGCGGTCTCCACCACGTTGAGCAGCAGCATGGCCCGGGTCATGGGCCCCACCCCGCCGGGGTTGGGGGAGATCCAGGAGGCCTTCTGCGCGGCGGCCGGGTCGATGTCCCCGGTGAGCCTCTTCTTCCCGGTCCCGGGGTCCTCCACGCGGGAGACCCCGACGTCGAGGAGCACCACGCCGTCCTTGAGGCTGTCGGCCGTGATCATGTGCGGCCGCCCGGCGGCGGCCACGACGACGTCGGCCTGGGCCAGCAGCGCGTCGAGGTCCTGCGTGCCGGTGTGGGCGAGGGTGACCGTGGCGTTGATCTCCTTGCGGGTCAGCAGCAGCCCGATCGGCCGTCCGACGGTCACGCCGCGGCCCACGACGAGCACGTGCCGGCCCGCGAGCTCGACGTCGTTGCGGCGCAGCAGCTCGATCACCCCGTTCGGCGTGCACGGCAGCGGGGAGGTCATCGGCTCGGAGACGTTGAGCACGAGGCGGCCGAGGTTGGTCGGGTGCAGCCCGTCGGCGTCCTTGTCCGGGTCGATGCGCTCGAGGATCGCGTTGGTGTCGATGTGCCCGGGCAGCGGCAGCTGGACGATGTAGCCGGTGCACGCGGGGTCCGCGTTGAGCTCGTCGAGGACGCGCTCGAGCTCCTCCTGGGAGACGTCCGCGGGCAGGTCGCGGCGGATCGAGGAGATGCCGACCTCGGCGCAGTCCTGGTGCTTGCCGCCCACGTAGGAGTGCGAGGCGGGGTCCTCGCCCACCAGCACCGTGCCGAGGCCGGGGGTGACCCCCCGCTCCGCCAGCACGGCCACGCGCTCGGCGAGCTCGGTCCTGATGGCGGCGGAGGCCGCCCGTCCGTCGAGGATCCGTGCGCCCACGCTCACCACTCCTCGAGGCCGTCGTAGAGCGGGAAGTCCGCGGCCAGCCGGTCCACGCGGGCCCGCAGGGCGTCGATGTCGGCCCCGGGCTTCAGGGCGGTGGCGATGATCTCGGCGACCTCCTCGAACTGCGGTGCGCCGAAGCCGCGCGTGGCCAGCGCGGGGGTGCCGATCCGCAGCCCGGAGGTGACCATCGGCGGGCGCGGGTCCCACGGCACGGCGTTGCGGTTGACGGTGATCCCCGCCCGGTGCAGGAGGTCCTCGGCCTGCTTGCCGTCCAGCTCGGAGTCGCGCAGGTCCACCAGCACCAGGTGCACGTCGGTGCCGCCGGTCAGTACGGACACCCCGGCCCGGGCGACGTCGTCGGCCCCGAGGCGCTCGGCGAGGATCCGGGCGCCCTCGACGGTGCGCTCCTGGCGGGCGCGGAACTCCTCGGTGGCCGCGATCTTGAAGGCCACGGCCTTGCCCGCGATGGCGTGCATGAGCGGGCCGCCCTGCTGGCCCGGGAAGACGGCGGAGTCGATCTTCTTCTTGAGCTCGCCCGTGGTCAGGATCACGCCGGAGCGGGGTCCGGCGAGGGTCTTGTGCACGGTCGAGGTGACCACGTGGGCGTGCGGCACGGGGTTGGCGTGCAGGCCCGCGGCCACGAGGCCGGCGAAGTGTGCCATGTCCACCCACAGCTTCGCCCCGACCTCGTCGGCGACCGCGCGGAACGCCTCGAAGTCCAGCTCCCGCGAGTACGCGGACCAGCCGGCCACGATGACCTGCGGGCGCTCGGCGAGGGCTTGCTCCCGGACCCTGTCCATGTCGATCGTGTAGGTGTCGGGGTCGACCTCGTAGGCCGCGATCTCGTAGAGCTTGCCGGAGACGTTGAGCTTCATCCCGTGGGTGAGGTGGCCGCCGTGGGCCAGGGAGAGGCCCATCAGCTTGTCGCCGGGGGTCATGAGCGCCTGCATGACGGCCGTGTTGGCCTGGGCACCCGAGTGCGGCTGCACGTTGGCGTGCTCGGCGCCGAACAGGGCCGTGGCCCGGTCCCGGGCCAGGTTCTCGACGACGTCGACGAACTCGCAGCCGCCGTAGTAGCGGCGCCCGGGATAGCCCTCGGCGTACTTGTTCGTCAGCACCGAGCCCTGGGCCTCGAGGACCGCCCGGGGCGCGAAGTTCTCGGAGGCGATCATCTCGAGGGTGCCGCGCTGGCGGCCGAGCTCGTCGGCGATCGCCGCCGCGATCTCCGGATCGACCTCGGCGAGGGGCTGGTTGGTGACGGACGGGGACGTGCTCGTGGACATGCCGCTCCTGAAGTCGGGGACCTGGGTGGACCGTCTACGAGTTTAGGCGATGGCGGAGCACCCGGTCCCGTCCGGCGTGGGCGGCCCGGCCGACGACCCGCTCGAGGGGTCCCTGGCCCCGGGCGCGGTGCCACAGGACGGCGAACACGGTGCCCACCAGGACGTGCACGAGGAACCACAGCACCGGCTGCTCGTAGTGCAGCTCCAGGAAGAGCCCGAGCAGGTGCGCCGAGTACAGGGTGAGCGTCATCGAGCCGGCCGCGACCAGCGGCAGCAGCACGTGCTCGGCCCGGCGGGCCACGAGGAGGCACAGGCCGAGCACGAGGGCGCCGGTGCCCACCCCGCTCAGCAGGGCGAGCGGGGTGTTGGTGTGCGGCCCGGTCACGGCCAGCCACCACCAGGTGGCGGAGGGCAGGACGGGGTCCGGCCCGTACACGAGGACGTCCTGGACGTCCCCCCGGTCCAGGGAGGGGCTCGCGGCGAGCAGCCGCTCGATGCCGCCGAGGGGGTGCAGCAGCAACCAGGAGGTGACGGCGGAGAACACCGCGAGCGCGGCCCCGCCGATCGCGAGGCCGGCCTGCGTGCGCACGGCCGAGAGATCCAGCCGGCCCAGGGCCAGGCCTGCGAGGAGGTAGACGAGGTACGTCACCCCGGGGTACGAACCGGTCACGAGCAGCTGGGCGAGGGTGGTGCCCGGCTCGGTGACGAGCTCGGCGAGGCCGGGGTTGTAGACGGTGAACCCGGGCAGCACGGGGCCGAGCGAGTGCACCAGCACGGGACCGAGCACGGCGAGCCCCGCCGCCCAGGCGAGCAGGGCGCGCACGGACAGGTGCAGGAAGGGCAGGGCGAGCAGGAAGAACACGCCGTAGTAGACCAGGATGTTGTAGGCGGGCGGGTCGCCGGGCGAGAGCTGGTTGATCAGCAGCCCCAGCGCGGTGATGAGCACCGCGCGCACGAGCAGGCCGGCCCGGTCGGCGGTCGCCCGCCGGCCCTCGTGCACCCGGGTCCCGCCCGAGCCGAGGGCCAGGCCCACGCCGGCGAGGAGGGCGAAGAGGGCGGCGGCCCGGCCCGAGAACAGCGTCCACTGGGCGGTGGCCTCGAAGGTCTCCGGGTCCCAGGACGGCAGGATGTGCACGGAGACCATGCCGAGCAGGGCGAGGCCGCGGGCCGCGTCGATCCCGACCAGGCGCCGGCGGGCGGGCGGGCCCGCGGACGGCTCCGCGGCCCGGGCCTGTCCGGCGGGGTGGCGGGTGTGCAGCATGGCGGTGGTTCCCCTCTCGTGGTGCCCCGCGGGCACCTGCCCGGGGGTCCGGGCCTCCGGGCCCGGTCGTGGATCCACTCCAGCAGACGGGGATGTGGCGCTCTTATCGGGTTCCTGTGCCGGGGCTGTGAAGTGCGTCCGCAAACGATCCGCAGGTGATCGGGGGCCGGTGCGGCGCTACGCTGAGGACGGTCCGAGGACGCCGGTGCCGCCGGCGGGGACCAGGAGGGATTCCGTCGTGACCGAGCCCGTGCAGCGGCCCACCGCCGTGGACCTCCCGCGCCTGCGGCACCCCGACGGGGCACCGGTGCGCGCGCTCGTCGTCGACGACGAGCCGCTGCTGGCCCAGATGGTGTCCATGGGGCTGTCGATGCTGGGCTGGCAGGTGCGCTCCGCCCACGACGGGGACGCCGCGGTGGCCGAGGCCCGCGGCTTCCGGCCCGACGTCCTGGTGCTGGACGTCATGCTCCCGGGCTGCTCGGGGGTGGAGGTGCTCGAGCGGATCCGCTCCTTCTCCCCCACCGTCCCGGCCCTGTTCCTCACCGCGAAGGACAGCACCGAGGACCGCATCACCGGCCTGGCGGCGGGCGGGGACGACTACGTGACGAAGCCGTTCGACATGGAGGAGCTGCTGCTGCGGCTGCACCGCCTGGTGCAGCGCGCGGGCATCGCCCACCCGGACGCCGCGGAGCTGGTCGTGGGCGACCTCGTGCTCAACGCGGACACCCGGGAGGTCAGCCGTGGGGGCGACGAGATCGCGCTGACGGCCACCCAGTTCGACCTGCTCCGCTGCCTCATGGAGAACGCGCGCCGGGTGCTGAGCAAGCCGCAGCTCCTCGAGCAGGTCTGGGGCTACGACTTCGGCGGCCAGACCAACGTGGTGGAGCTCTACATCTCCTACCTGCGCAAGAAGATCGACGCCGGGCGCCCGCCCATGATCCACACCGTGCGCGGCGCCGGCTACGTGCTCAAACCGGCCGAGTGAGCACCCGCCGAGGACGTGCCGCCCCATGAGCACCGGTCCCACGAGCACCGATCCGACCAGCACCGATCCGACCGGCACCGGCCCGACGGGCACCGGTCCCACGGACCCGGAGGCGACCGGGGCGCGGGCCCGGCCGCGGGGAGCGGGACGGGCGCTGCAGCTGCGCACCAAGCTGCTGCTGACGGTCCTGGCGCTGCTGACCGTCGCGTGCGCCGCGGTGGGCGCCCTGGGTCTCGCGGTCCTCAACGTGTCCCTGGGCGAGCAGCTGGACGGCCGGGTCCGGGACGCCTCGTTCCGCACGATCGAGTACGGGGTCCGTGCCGCCGCCGGGCCCTCGGAGGAGCTCGAGGCCATGATGGACGTCCCCGCGCAGGGCGCCGGCACCCTCAACGCCCGGGTCGTCGACGGCGAGGTGGTCCGCGCCGGGCTCTTCGCCCCCGACGGGACGCGGCAGGAGCTGACCGACGAGGACCGGCGGCGGATCGGGGAGCTCGTGACGGCGCTCGGCGCCGAGTCGGACGACGAGGGGGGCCGGCAGTGGGGCCCCGTGGACGTGGAGCTGGCCGTGGGCGGCTACCGCGTGCTGGTGGTCGACGACCCGTGGGACTGGGGCCTCGTGCTGACCGGTCTGCCGCTGGCCGACAAGGAGGACACCCTGCGCAGCTTCGGGGTGAGCACCGCGGCGATCTCGACCGGCGCCATCGCCGCCACGGGGCTGGTCGGGCTCGTCGTCGTCCGGCGCACCCTGCGCCCCGTGGAGCGGCTCTCCGACGTGGCGACCCGCATCTCTGAGCTCGACCTCGACCACGGGGAGGTGGTCCTGCCGGTGGGGGCCGTGGCGCCGGCCGCGCACCCGGACACGGAGGTGGGCCGGCTCGGCCACGCCTTCGGGCGGATGCTGGACAACGTCGCCCACGCGCTTGCTACCCGCCAGCGCAGCGAGACGCGCGTGCGCCGGTTCGTGGCCGACGCCAGCCACGAGCTGCGCACTCCCCTGGCCAGCATCCGCGGCTACGCGGAGCTGATCCGGCTCACGGAGCCGATGAGCGCGCAGGGCCGCAGCTCCCTGTCCCGGGTGGAGTCCGAGGCGGCCCGGATGACCGCGCTCGTCGAGGACCTGCTGCTGCTCGCGCGCCTGGACGAGGGCCGGGCCGCGGTCACCGAGGACGTCGACCTCCTCGAGCTGGTGGTCGAGACCGTCAGCGACCTCCGGGTCGCGGCGCCCGGCCACGTCTGGCGCCTCGAGCTGCCCGACGAGCCCGTGCTCGTGCGGGGGGACCCGGCCCAGCTGCGCCAGGTGCTCATCAACCTGCTCGCCAACGCCCACCAGCACACGCCCGCGGGGACGACGGTCACGGCCTCGCTCGGGACGGAGGCGGGCGCCGGACCGGGGCCCGGCGGCGAGGCCGTGCTCGCCGTGGGCGACGACGGCCCCGGCATCGGCGCCGACTTCCTCGAGCACATCTTCTCCCGCTTCGCCCGGGAGGACCACGCCCGCGCCGCGAGCTCCCGCGGCGCCGGCCTGGGCCTCTCGATCGTCGACGCCATCGTGCGCGCCCACCACGGGCGGATCGACGTCAGCAGCGTCCCGGGCCGCACCCGGTTCACCGTCCGCCTCCCCCTGGCCGACCGCTGAGCGGACGCGGCTTGCCCCCGCGGCCCCCGGGCCGTTTAATGAGCTGGTCAGGAACCGTCGGCACGGACGGCCGTCCCCGCTCCAGTGCCAAACCGCAACGCCGCGTCCGGGGTCCGTCGCGTGCCGCGTGCTGGGGGTTTCTCCGTGCGGTTCCGAGGGGTCGCGGACGCCGCACCCACCTTCCGGAGGAACTCTCGTGAACGCACTGCCCACCGCCCCGTTCACCGCCTCCCTGCCGCGCATCCAGGGCGCGGACGCGCTGCCGCAGGCGGTCGACCAGCTGCGCATCCCCCACGAGGCCGTGATCTTCGACATGGACGGGGTGGTCACGGACACCGCCGCCGTGCACGCGACGGCCTGGAAGACTCTCTTCGACGCGATCCTGGCCGACGACCGGCTCGAGCCGGCCGAGGCCGGCACCACGGTGGACCGCCGACCCTTCGACGCCGACGCCGACTACCGTCACTACGTGGACGGGCGGCGGCGCGAGGACGGGATCCGCTCCCTGCTCGCCGCCCGGGGCGCCTGCCTGCCGGAGGGCGACGAGACGCCGGGGGCGTGGACGGTGCAGGGCCAGGCCGTGCTGAAGAACACCTACTTCCAGGACGCCCTGCAGGTCCAGGGCGTCCGGGTGTTCGAGAAGACCGTGGCGCTCATCGAGCGGCTGCGCGCCGCCGGGGTGCCGGTGGGTCTCGTCACCGCGAGCCGCAACAGCGTCCCCGTGCTGGCGGCGGCCGGGCTGCAGGACTCCTTCGACATCATCGTGGACGGCCACTTCGCCGCCGAGCACGGGCTGCCCGGCAAGCCGGCGCCGGACACGTTCCTGACCTGCGCGAAGATGCTCGGGGTGAACCCGGCCCGCTCCGCGGTGGTGGAGGACGCCGTGTCCGGGGTGCAGGCCGCCGCCGCCGGCGGCTTCGGCATGGTGGTGGGGATCCGCCGCCACGGCGAGCGCAAGGACCTGTACCGGGCCGGGGCCACGGTCGTGCTCAACGACGTCGGCGAGCTCGACCTCGGCGCCCGCCGCGACGACCCCTGGAAGCTGGTCTTCGAGGGCTTCGACCCGGCCACCGAGGCCCGGCGGGAGACCCTGCTGACGCTGGCGAACGGCTACATGGGCGTGCGCGGGTCGGCCTGCGAGTTCCCCGACAACGGGGTGCACTACCCCGGCAACTACCTGGCCGGCATCTTCAACCGGGTGGTGAGCCACCTGAGCGGCCGCGACGTCGAGCACGAGTCCATGGTCAACGCCCCCAACTGGACCCACCTGGACCTGCGGGTCTCCGGCGGCGACTGGTGGTCGGAGGGCGGGCTGCGCCCGTCCGAGGAGCGGATCGAGCTCGACCTGCGCCGCGGGCTGCTCATCCGGTCCCTGATCCTCACCGACCTCAACGGCGACCGGGGCGAGGACGGGGCCCACGCCCGGCTGGAGATCGTCCAGCGCCGCCTCGTGTCGCTGCGCTTCCGCCACCTGGGGGCGCAGGAGACCACGGTGACGGCCCGGGGGTTCTCGGGGCGGCTGCACCTGCGCACGGGCATCGACCCCAGCGTGCGCAACAACGGGGTCGCGGAGTACCAGGACCTCAACGACCACCACCTGGTGGACCTCGAGTCGACCTCGCTGCCCGACGACCACGAGACCCTGCTCTCGCACGTGCGCACCACCCAGTCCAAGATCGAGATCACCACGGCCCAGCGCACCACCATCGAGGGCGGCCAGAACGTCCGGGAGCGCCGCGAGATCCGGCCCGGCGGCACCGAGTTCCGCCGCCACCAGGTCAACATCGCCGACGGCCGCCCGGTGATCATCGACTCGACCACGGCCGTGGTCACGAGCCGCGACGCCGCGATCGGCTCGCCCCGCGAGGGCGCCCTCGCGGAGCTCGACCGCAACCCCAGCGGCGTCCGGGGCCTGCTGCCCTCGCACGAGATCGAGTGGTCCCTGCTGTGGGACCGCTTCGACGTGGACGTGTGCCCGGACCCGGAGGAGCGCACCGGGGAGCTGGCCATCACCCAGCTGGCGCTGCGGGTGCACCTGTTCCACGTGGCCCAGACGCTGGCGCCGCACATGTCCCTGCGCGACGCCGGGGTCCCGGCCCGCGGCCTGCACGGCGAGGGCTATCGGGGGCACATCTTCTGGGACGAGCTCTACATCCTCCCGGTCGTCAACCTGCACCAGCCGCAGGTGACGCGCGCCCTGCTCTCCTACCGGTGGCGCCGGCTGCCCATGGCCAAGCACCGGGCCACCGAGTTCGGGCTCGAGGGCGCGGCGTTCCCGTGGCAGTCCGGCTCCGACGGCCGGGAGGAGACCCCGCCGGAGCTGTTCAACCACCACTCCAACCGGTGGCTGCCGGACAACTCGTGGCGGCAGTTCCACGTGGGCCTCGCGATCGCCTACAACGCCTGGATCTACTACGAGACCACCGGTGACCTCGACTGGCTGGCGGGGCAGGGCTCGGAGCTGATCATCGGGATCACCCGGCTGTTCGCGTCCCTCACCGACTACGACCCCGCGGACGGCCGCTACCACATCGCCGGCGTCATGGGCCCGGACGAGTACCACGACGGCCCGCGCGGCCAGCACGGCGGCGGGCTGAAGGACAACGCCTACACGAACGTGCTGGCGGCCTGGCTGTTCCGGCACAGCGCACACATCTTCCACGACATGGTGGAGCACCAGCGCGAGGAGCTCTCCGCCCGCTTCGACCTCTCGGCCGAGGAGGTCGGGACCTGGCAGCGGATGGCCGAGCGGATGTTCGTGCCGTTCAACACGGACGGCACCATCAGCCAGTTCCACGGCTACGACGACCTCGACGAGCTGGACTGGGAGTACTACCGGGCCAAGTACCGCAACATCGGCCGCCTCGACCTCCTGCTGGAGAACGAGGGCGACATGACCAACAACTACAAGCTGGCCAAGCAGGCCGACACGATCATGCTGGTCTACCTCTTCGGTCCCGACGGCCTGGTCGAGGAGCTCGGCCGGATGGGCTACGAGGTGGACCACGCCGCCATCGAGCGCACCGTCGACTTCTACATCGCGCGGTCCTCGCACGGCTCCTCCCTGTCCCGGGTGGTCAACGCCTCGGTGCTCGCGTGGCTGAACCCGGACCGTTCGTGGTCCTCGTTCCAGGACGCCCTCCTGGTGGACCTCGACGACACCCAGGGCGGGACCACGGGCGAGGGCATCCACCTGGGCGCCATGGCCGGCTCCGTCGACGTCGTGACCCGCGCCTACGCGGGGCTGCGCGTGCGCGGCGGCTGGCTCGAGTTCGACCCGGCCCTGCCGAGCCAGCTGGACGCCGTCTCGTTCACGGTGCTGTACCGCGGCCAGGTGATCCGGGTCTGCATCGACCACCACGTCCTGGAGCTCGAGGGGGCCTCCCGGCGCGCGGACGACGTCACGATCCACGTGCACGGCGCGGAGTACGTGCTCAAGGGCGGCCAGAAGATCCGCGTGGCCATCCAGCACGGGCACCAGCGCCCCCCGCGGCCGGCCGTCACGCGGCAGGGCGTCTGAGCCGCGGGCGGCGGGCCCGCCGCTAGGCTGGGCCCATGGCACACTCCACGACGCCCGGCACGGTCCTCCCGCACGGGGGGCACGAGCCCCGGATCGACTCCTCCGCCTTCGTGGCCCCGACCGCCACGGTCGTGGGCGACGCCGAGCTGGGGCCGGAGTCCGGGGTCTTCTACGGCGCCGTGGTGCGCGGCGACCGCTCCCCCGTCCGGCTGGGCGCGCGGTCCAACCTGCAGGACAACGTGGTGGTCCACTCCGACCCCGGCCACCCCTGCACGATCGGCGCGGACGTGAGCGTCGGCCACGGCGCAGTGGTGCACGGGTGCACCGTGGAGGACGAGGTCCTGATCGGGATGAACGCGACCGTCCTCAACGGCGCCGTGATCGGGACGGGCTCGCTGGTGGCCGCGGGCGCCGTCGTCCTCGAGGGCACCGTGGTGCCGCCCCGCTCCCTCGTGACGGGGGTGCCGGGCAGGGTCCGGCGCGAGCTCACGGACGAGGAGCAGGAGAAGGTCCGTGCCAACGCGCGCACCTACGTCCGGCTCTCCGCCGAGCACCGCCGGCTCACCGCCTGAGCCGGGCCCGGCGGCCCGTCACTGCGCCGCGAGGGTGCGCGCGTAGTCCAGGTACGCGCCGTGGTCGAAGCCGGGCAGCAGGCAGGACTGCACCACCCAGCCCTGCAGCACCGAGAGGATGGCCTGGGCGAACATGCCGGCCCACTCGCGGGCCGCGTCGTCGTCGAGGCCCAGCTCCTCGACCGCCCACCGCCCGTAGCGCTCCTCCACCCGGTCCCGCACCCGCCCCAGGTGCTCCCCGGCAAGCGCGGCCAGACCGGGGTCGCTCACCGCCCCGCCCCACGTGATGAGCAGCAGGCGGGTGGTGGCGGGATCCGCGGCCAGCCGCTCCAGCAGTCCCACGACCCACGCCGCGGGGTCGGTGCCGGGCTCGTCCTCCGCGGCCGCGAGGACCCGGTCCAGGGCCGCGCGGGCGGCCGCGGCCACGAGCTCCTGCTTGCTCGGGAAGTGGTTGTAGAGCGCCCCCGCGGACAGCCCCGTGGCGGCGATGATGCGGTGCATCGACGCCCCCTCGTAGCCGTGCTCGAGGAAGCACTCGCTGGCGGCCGCCACGATCTCGCGGCGGCGCTCGTCCTTGTACTGCTGGCTCACCCGGGGCACGCCCTCAGCCTACGCCACGAACGGTCGTTCGATCGGAGTCGGCGGACGGGGACCCGGCGCCGGGCGGCGTGGCAGAATGCGCCCATGCCTGCCCAGACCCTCAGCCCGTTCGTCGACGCCTCCCTCGACGCCGCCCACCTGGACGACCCCGGCACCGCGACCGGCCGCACGCTCGGATGGGGCGTGGTCAGCACCGCCGACATCGCGGAGAAGGTGGTCCCGGACATCGCGGCGCTGCCCGACGCCCGGCTCGTGGCCGTGAGCTCGCGGGACCAGGACCGCGCCGAGGACTTCGCCCGCCGGCACGGGGTGGAGCGGGCCTACGGCGGCACCGCCACGAGCACGGGACTGGACCGGCTCGCGGCCGACCCGGACGTGGAGATCGTCTACGTGGCCACCCCGCACGGCTACCACCACCGGGACGTCTCGGCGCTGCTGCGGGCCGGCAAGCACGTGGTGTGCGAGAAGGCCCTCGCCATGACCGCGATGGAGGTCCGCGACCTGTTCCGCCTGGCCCGCGAGCACGGCGTCTTCCTCATGGAGGCCGTCTGGACCCGCATGACCCCCGGCTTCCGCACCGCGATGCGCTGGGTCCGGGAGGGCCGGCTCGGCCGGGTCCGCTCGGTCGAAGGGTCCATCGGCACGCACCGGGCCCTGGACCCGGCCCACCGCCTGTTCCGCCGGGCCGACGGCGGCGGGGTGCTGCTGGACATGATGGTCTACCCCCTGACGTGGACCTCCGCGGTCCTGGGGGCCCCGGAGCGCTGGAGCGCCCGCGCGGAGCTCGGCGCCACGGACGTGGACCTGGACACCGCCCTGACCCTGGACTTCGGGCACGGCCGGGCGCACGTGAGCGGCACCCTGTCCGCCACGGTCCCCCACCAGGTGACGATCAGCGGCACGGACGGCTGGCTGCGGGTGGACGGACGGATCAACTGCCCGACCACCCTGGTGCTGCAGACCGCCGAGGGCGCCCGCACGGGCGCCGCCCCCCTCGTGGAGCGCGTGGACGTGGCGGGCGCCGGATACGTGTTCGAGATGCGCGAGGCCACCCGCTGCGTGCAGCAGGGCCTGCTCGAGTCCCCCGTGATGCCGTGGGCCGACTCCCTCGAGCTCGTGGAGCTCTTCGACCGGGTGCGGGCGCAGATCGGCGTGCGGTATCCCCACGACGCCCGCTGAGGGCGGTTCGCCCTGGGCGATGGGGGCCGGGACCCGTTGAAGACCGCGGGGAGCGGGATTATCATGGTCAACAGTTGAGTTGATCGGACTCAACTAAATGTCGAAGACATTGCTCATATGGTTGAGGAGATGATTGACGTGGCCACGATGTTCACCCCGTTCAACGATTTCGACCGGCTCGCCGCCTCGCTGTTCGCCCGGCAGGGCCTGCGCGAGATGCCCATGGACCTGTACCGGGACGGCGACCAGTACATCCTCCGGGCGGACCTGCCCGGCATCGACCCGGAGAGCGTCGACGTCGACGTCGACGGCCAGCTGCTGACGATCCGCGCGGAGCGGGAGCTGCCCGAGGTGCAGGACGTCCAGTGGATCACCCGGGAGCGGCAGAGCTCCTCGTTCGTCCGCCAGCTCAACCTGGGCCAGGGCATCGACATCCAGAACATCGCCGCGAACTACGACAACGGCGTGCTCACGGTCACGATCCCCGTCTCGGCGCAGGCCAAGCCGCGCAAGATCCAGGTGGTCTCCGGACAGGGCGAGCAGCAGGCCCTGGGCGAGGGCCGGGACGAGTCCGGCGACCGCGTGATCGGCGAGGGCGAGCTCGTCAACGGCGCCGGGTCCACCCAGTCCACGGAGGGCTGAGCCCGGCCCCCGGCACCGGCACGCCCCCGGGCGGGGCCCCACGGCCACGGGCCCGTTCCCCGCGGGGAACGGGCCCGCCGCCGTGCCCGGGCCGCCCGCGGCCTCCGGCCGGACGGCGGGCCCGGCCAGCGGGCGGGGCGCCGCCTCGGGTATCTTGGCACCAGGAAGCACCACCACCGATCCGACGACATCCTGGGAGACAGCCCGCACATGGCCAAGATCATCTACACCCGCACCGACGAGGCGCCCCTGCTCGCCACCTACTCCTTCAAGCCGATCATCGAGGCCTACGCCTCGACCGCCGGCGTCGAGGTGGAGACCCGCGACATCTCCCTGGCCGGGCGCATCATCGCCGCGTTCGGCGACCGCCTCCCCGCGGAGCAGCGGGTGGACGACGCCCTCGCCGAGCTGGGCGAGCTGGCCAAGAAGCCCGAGGCCAACATCATCAAGCTGCCCAACATCTCCGCCTCCGTCCCGCAGCTGAAGGCCGCGGTCAAGGAGCTGCAGGAGCAGGGCGTCGCCCTCCCCGACTACCCGGACGAGCCCCGCACCGAGGAGGAGAAGGAGACCCGGGCCCGCTACGACAAGATCAAGGGCTCCGCCGTCAACCCGGTGCTGCGCGAGGGCAACTCGGACCGCCGCGCCCCCGCCTCGGTCAAGAACTACGTCCGCAAGAACCCGCACCGCATGGGCGAGTGGACGGCGGAGTCGAGGACGAACGTCGCCACGATGGGCGCCGACGACTTCCGGGACAACGAGAAGTCCGTGGTCATGGACGGCGACGACACCCTGACGATCCGCCTGGTGGCCGAGGACGGGAGCACCACGGTGCTCAAGGAGTCCGTCCCCGTGCTGGCCGGCGAGGTCGTCGACGGCACCGTGATGCGGGCCGCCGCCCTGGACGCGTTCCTCGCGGAGCAGGTCGAGCGCGCCAAGCGGGAGGACGTCCTGCTCTCGGTGCACCTGAAGGCCACCATGATGAAGGTCTCCGACCCGATCATCTTCGGCCACGTCATCGAGGCGTTCTTCCCGGAGCTCTTCGCCGCCCACGGCGCGGCCCTGGAGAAGGCGGGTCTCTCCCCCGCCAACGGGCTCGCGGCGATCCTCAACGGCCTCGACGCCCTGCCCGCCGACGTGCGCGACGACGTGCGGGCCGCGATCGACAAGGGCCTCGCCGAGGGCCCGAAGCTCGCCATGGTGAACTCCGACAAGGGCATCACGAACCTGCACGTGCCCTCCGACGTCATCGTCGACGCGTCGATGCCGGCCATGATCCGCACCTCCGGGCACATGTGGGGTCCCGAGGGCGAGGAGGCGGACACCCTCGCGGTGCTGCCGGACAGCTCCTACGCCGGGGTCTACCAGGTGGTCATCGACGACTGCCGCGCCCACGGCGCGTTCGATCCGACCACCATGGGCTCCGTGCCCAACGTCGGCCTCATGGCGATGAAGGCGGAGGAGTACGGCTCCCACGACAAGACCTTCGAGATCCCCGTGCAGGGCACCGTCCAGGTCGTCGACTCCTCCGGCGCCGTGCTCATCGAGCACGAGGTCTCCCCCGGGGACATCTGGCGGGCGTGCCAGACGAAGGACGTCGCGATCCGCGACTGGGTCAAGCTCGCCGTGACCCGCGCGCGGGCCTCCGCGACGCCGGCCGTGTTCTGGCTGGACCGCACCCGCGCCCACGACACCAACCTCATCGCGAAGGTCGAGCAGTACCTGACCGAGCACGACACCGAGGGCCTGCAGATCGAGATCATGTCCCCCGAGGAGGCCACCGCGTTCTCGATCGAGCGGATCCGCCGCGGCGAGGACACCATCTCGGTCACCGGCAACGTGCTGCGCGACTACCTGACGGACCTGTTCCCGATTCTCGAGCTGGGCACCTCCGCGAAGATGCTCTCGGTGGTCCCGCTCATCAACGGCGGCGGGCTCTTCGAGACCGGCGCCGGCGGGTCCGCGCCGAAGCACGTCCAGCAGCTGGTGGAGGAGAACCACCTGCGCTGGGACAGCCTCGGGGAGTTCCTCGCCCTCGCCGCGAGCCTCGACCACCTGGCGACCACGGCCGACAACGAGCGCGCCCGGATCCTCGGTGAGACCCTCGACCGGGCCACGGGCACGTTCCTCGAGGAGAACAAGTCCCCGAGCCGGAAGGCCGGCGAGATCGACAACCGCGGCAGCCACTTCTACCTGGCCCTGTACTGGGCCCAGGAGCTGGCCCGCCAGGACGAGGACGCCGAGCTGGCGCAGGCCTTCGCCTCCGTGGCGGAGCAGCTGGCGGCCAACGAGGACGCGATCAACGAGGAGCTGCTCTCCGTGCAGGGCCGTCCCGCCGACATCGGCGGCTACTACCGCCCGGACGACGCCAAGACGTTCTCGGTGATGCGCCCCTCGGAGACCTTCAACCGGGTCCTCTCCTCGCTCAGCGCGTGAGCTGAGCGCGTGAGCTGAGCGCCTGAGCGGAGCGCCTGAGCGGAGCGCGCGGGCCGACCGCGCGCTCCGGCACGGGCAGCACGCACGGCAGCGGCCGCACTCCCCGCGGGGAGTGCGGCCGCTGCCGTGCGCGGGGCATGCCGCCCGGGAGACGGCTCAGTGGAAGAAGTGCCGGGCCCCGGTGAAGTACATCGTCACGCCGGCGGCCTCGGCCGCGGCCACGACCTCCTCGTCCCGGATCGAGCCGCCGGGCTGGACCACGGCGCGCACGCCGGCGTCGAGGAGCACCTGGAGGCCGTCCGCGAACGGGAAGAACGCGTCCGAGGCCGCCACGGCGCCGCGCGCGCGCTCGGCGCCGTCCTCGCCCAGGGCGTTGGCCCGCTCCACGGAGAGCTTGCAGGAGTCCACCCGGTTGACCTGGCCCATGCCGATGCCCACGGACGCGCCGCGGTCGGCGAGCAGGATCGCGTTGGACTTCACCGCCCGCAGCGACGTCCACGCGAAGGCGAGGTCGGCGAGCGTCCGCTCGTCCGCCGGCTCCCCCGCGGCCAGCGTCCAGCCGGCGGGGTCGTCGCCCGCCGCGTCGAGCCGGTCCGAGACCTGCAGCAGCGCGCCGCCGGAGATCTGCCGGTACTCGAGGACGTCCCGCTCGAAGCCCTCGGGCAGCTCGAGCAGACGGATGTTCTTCTTGGCCTGCAGGATCTCCAGGGCCGCCGGCTCGAAGCCGGGGGCCACGACGACCTCGGTGAAGATGTCCTGCACGGTCTCGGCCATCGCCCGGGTCACGGTCCGGTTCGCGGCGATGACCCCGCCGTAGGCGGAGAGCGGGTCGCACGCGTGGGCCTTGCGGTGGGCGTCGGCGATCGGGTCCTCGGCGCGGGGGGTGGCCACGGCCAGCCCGCAGGGGTTGTTGTGCTTGACCACGGCCACGGCCGGCTCGTCGAAGTCGTAGGCGGCGCGCAGCGCGGCGTCGGCGTCCACGTAGTTGTTGTAGGACATCTCCTTGCCGTGCAGCTGGTCGGCCTGGGCGATGCCGGGGGACGCGGCCTCGTCCACGTAGAGCGCCCCCTTCTGGTGGGGGTTCTCGCCGTAGCGCAGGGAGGCCGAGCGCTGCAGGGCCAGGCCGGCGTAGGGCGGCCAGAAGTTGGCGTCCTCGTCCTGCTCGAACTGCTGGGCCGTCCAGGTGGCCACCGCGGTGTCGTAGGCGGCGGTGTGCGCGAACGCCGCGGCGGCCAGCCGGCGGCGTGCCCGCAGGTCGAAGCCGCCCGAGGCCGCCGCCTCCACGACCGCGTCGTAGGAGGACGGGTCCACGACCACGGACACGGCCGCGTGGTTCTTCGCAGCGGCCCGGACCATGGAGGGGCCGCCGATGTCGATCTGCTCGACGACCTCGTCCTGGCCCGCGCCGGAGCGCACGGTGTCCACGAACGGGTAGAGGTTCACGACCACGAGGTCGAACGGCTCGATCTCCAGCTCGGCGAGCTGGTCCATGTGGTCCTGCTTCCGGCGGTCCGCGAGGATGCCCGCGTGCACCCGCGGGTGCAGGGTCTTGACCCGCCCCTCCAGGCACTCCTGGAACCCGGTGACCTCCGCGACCTCCGTCACCGGCACGCCCAGGTCGGCGATGCGCCGTGCGGTCGAACCGGTGGACACGATCGCGACGCCGGCCCGGTGCAGCCCCGTGGCGAGACCCTCCAGCCCGGTCTTGTCGTAGACGGACACCAGCGCCCTCTTGAGGGGCACGCGGTCAAGCTGGGTGGGGCTCACAGGTTCTCCAAGCGTTCGAGGTCTGGGGTTGCCGGCGGGATCCGCCGGGAACCATTTTACGGACCCTCGCCGGGCCTGCTCACCGGGCGTCGTGCAGGGCTCCCTGCCGGGCCGCCGCGCCGAGCGTGCGCACGAGCAGCTCGCGCTCGGCGGCCTTGATCCGCTCGTGCAGCTGCGCCTCGGTGTCCCCCTCCTCCACGGGCACCGCCGCCTGCGCCAGGATCGGACCGGCGTCGACGTCGGCCACGACCTCGTGGACGGTGACGCCGGTGACCTTCACCCCGTGCGCGAGGGCGTCCCGCACCGCGTGCGCCCCCGGGAAGGACGGCAGCAGCGAGGGGTGGGTGTTGACGATGCGCCCCGCGAACGCCTCGACGAACTCGGCGTCCACGATCCGCATGAACCCCGCGAAGACGATCCGGTCGGGCTCCCGGGCGGCCACCGCCTCCTGCAGGGCACGGTTCCACCGCGTCCGGTCGGGGTGGTCGCCGGGCCGGACGAGGAACGTCTCGACGCCGGCCTCCCGGGCCCGCTCCAGGCCGGTGCAGGGCTTGTCCGCGCCCACGGCGGCGATCTCGACGTCGATCCGGCCCTCCCGGACGGCGTCGAGGACCGCCTGCAGATTGGTGCCGGAGCCGGAGACCATGACCACGATGCGCATGCCCCCGAGTCTAGTCGGGCGGGCGGGGAGGGGCCCCCGGGGTGCCCTAGAGTGAAGGGCATGACCCCTCCCCGCCCGACCCCCGAGGCAGCCCCCGCGGACGCACGACGCGCCGCCGCGACCCGCACGGCAGGGGGCGCGCTGGTGTGCGCGGCGGTCGCCCTGGTGCTCGTCGGCTCCGCCCTGTGGCCGACCGTGGCCGGGGTCGTGCTGGCCGTCCTCGGGATCGGGCTGGGCGTCGCGGCGCTCGTGCGCTCCCGCGGGACCGGCACGCGCCGGCTGCTGGTGCTGAGCGCGGTCGCCGCGATCGTGCTGGGCGCGCTGAGCCTGCTCACCGGCGGGGCCCGTCTGGCCCTGTGGCCGGTGGCCGAGGCCTACCAGGAGTGCGTCGCCGGCACCCTCACCCTCTCCGGGGCGGCGCAGTGCCAGCAGGAGCTCGAGGACGGGATCTGGAGCTATCTCTCCGGCGGCCCGGCGGCGCCGGCGTCGGAGGACGCCGCGGGTGCCTCGGCCGCGTCCACGTCGAACGCCTCCGCGGACCCGGTCTCCGCCACGGCCGGCCCCTGAGCCGCCCACGGGCCCGCGTCCCGGTGCCCGTCCGCGGTGCTGCGGCCGGTCCTGGGCCCGTCCGCGCCGTGCCCCTCGGTCCCGTGCTGGTCGGCCCCGTGCCCGCGTGCGGGCCGCGGCCTCCGCCGGCCGGCCGAGCGCATGGCGCGCCGGGCCGCGGTCTCCTCCCGGCGCCGCCGGCGCGCCGCCCGCCGGCCGGCCGGCGTCCGGTCCTCGCCGTCCTCGCCGCCGCGGGGCGGCGCGAACGGCGGCTCGTGCTCGAGCCACGGTCCCAGCACACAGCCGACCGCCGCCCCGACGGCCACCTCGGCGCCGAACAGCAGCAGCACGGCGGGACCGTCCGGTCCCACGTCCGTGAGCCGCCCGAGCCCCAGCGAGCCGTGCGCGAGCCAGCTCAGCAGCATCACCAGCACGCCGGCGACGGCGCCCACGAAGACCCCGGTCAGCAGCGTCGAGAGCGGGTACGTGATCCAGCGCGCGGGCAGCCGCAGCGCCATCCAGTCGTCCAGGTGGTTCTCCCCCTCGCGCAGGAACCACCAGCCGGCGAGGACGCCGGCCAGGACCGGCAGCACGACCACCACGAGCGCCCAGGCCGGGAGCTCGGCGGGCGGCAGCGCGGCGAGCGCCGGGAGCAGCGGCACGGGCCCGGCCTCGGTGCCCAGCGGAGAGGCGTGCGTGCCGGAGCCGAGCTCGAAGCCCGCGCCCGTGGCCCAGGCCAGGGCGTAGACCGCGAGGTTGGGCAGGTAGCCGAGCTGGAGTCCCGTCAGCGCGGTGTCCCCCGGCACGCCGGTGCCCAGCCGCTGGTAGACGCCCACCACGTCGTTCCAGTTCCAGAACAGGGCGGCGGCCAGCAGGGCGGCCCCGGCCCCGACCCCGGCCACGGCCGCGACGAAGCCGGCGCGCAGCACCGCCCACACGTAGGACCCGGCCCAGCGGGAGTACTGGCTCGTGCGCTCGACCCACGCGGCGGCGTTGACGCCGATCAGTCCCGGCAGCGACCGGGAGGCCCGGTACGCGCCCACGAAGCCGCCCAGGGCCACGGGGACGAGCGGGAAGACGGCGGCCGCGGCCGGGCTCGCCGAGACCTCCCCTCCGCTGAAGAGCAGCGCGGCGGCGGCGCCGAACGCGGAGTAGGCGGCCAGTCCGCTGAGGTACGGCTGCCAGAACTGGCCCTCCCAGCAGGCGCGGGCCAGCCGTCTCCCGGCGTGCCAGGAGAGGGCGAACGGCACCAGGGTGAGCCCGAGCGGGACGAGGTTGAGCGTCCCGGTGGTCGCGGGCAGCCCTGCGCCCGGGTCCAGGGCCACCTGGAGCGGGGTGAGGTGGGCGAGCAGCCACACGTGACCGGAGAGCACGAACCCGCCGGTCAGGCCGAGGGTGTCGAAGCCGTCGGCGAGCCACACCATGAGGACGGTCAGCAGGACCAGCAGGTAGGACACCACGGCCACGGAGCCGAGTTCCAGCACGCCCTGCAGCCACAGCGGCATGGGCACACCCCGGCGGTCCGGGCGTGCAGCGGGGGAGGACAGGCCTTGGGAGTTCATCACCGACCATCCTCCCACGCCCGGGCGGCACCCCGGCCGAGGCTTCACGGCGCCTTCACCGGCGGGCCACGCCCCGCTCGCCGTCCGGTCGCCCGGCCCCGGCAGGCTCGGGAGCATGAGAGTCGCCGTGGTCGCCGAGCAGTTCCTCCCCCACCTCAACGGAGTCACCCACTCGGTGCTGCGGGTCGTCGAGCAGCTGGTCGCCGGCGGGCACGACGTCGTGGTCGTGGCGCCCTCCTACGAACCCGCGCCGCTCGGGCGCCCGGCGGAGCAGGTCGTCGAGGACCTCGACGGGGTGCCGGTGCACCGGCTGCCAGCCGTTCCGCTCACCGGCTACCCCGCCGTGCGGGTGGCCGGCGGGACCGTGGCCCGGGTGCGGCGGCAGCTGGAGCGCTTCCGGCCTGACGTGGTCCACGTGGCCTCCCCGTTCGTGCTGGGCCGCCGGGCGATCCTGGCGGCCCAGCAGCTCGGGGTGCCGTGCGTGGCGGTCTACCAGACCGACGTGCCCGGCTACGCGGCCAAGTACGGGGCCCCGTTCCTCGAGCAGCTCCTGTGGGGGCACGTGCGCTCCATGCACAACCTCGCCACGCTCACGCTCGCGCCGTCCACCGCGGCGGTCCGGCAGCTCACCGAGCACGGCGTCCAGGACGTGCACCTGTGGCGGCGCGGGGTGGACACCACCCGCTTCTCCCCCCGGCACCGCGACGAGCGGTGGCGGGAGGAGGTCGGCGGCGGCCGGCGGATCGTCGGCTACGTGGGCCGGATCGCCCCGGAGAAGCAGGTCGAGGACCTCTCCGCGGTCGCGGACCTGCCCGGCACCCGCCTGGTGGTCGTGGGCTCGGGCCCGGAGGAGGACGCCCTGCGCCGCCGGCTCCCGCAGGCCCACTTCACCGGGCGCCGCAGCGGTGCCGACCTGGCGCGCATCATGGCGTCCTTCGACGTGTTCGTCCACCCCGGCGAGTTCGAGACGTTCTGCCAGACGATCCAGGAGGCCATGGCCTCGGGGGTGCCGGTGGTCGCGACCGGCCGGGGCGGTCCCCTCGACCTCGTGGACCGGTCCCGCACCGGCTGGCTCTATCCCCCGGGCGACCTCGGGGCGCTGCGCGGGTACGTGGCGGATCTCCTGGGCGACGAGGCGAAGCGGGCCGCGTTCGGCGTCGCGGCGCACGCGGCGGTCCAGGGCCGGACGTGGGACGTGCTGGTCGGGCAGCTGCTCGAGCACTACGAGCGCGCCGTGGCGCTCTCGGCGCAGGGGCAGGGGCGCAGCCGCCGGCACCGCCGGGCCGTCTGAGGGCTACCGGCGGGCGGGGGACGCGTCCAGCACGGGCGCCCCGGTGCCGGCGTACCGCCCCGGCTCCGCGGTCAGCACGGTCAGCCCGTGGACCAGGGCCGTGGCCGCGGTGAGCCCGGCGAGCGGATCGGCCGCCCCCGTCGCGGCCAGCGCTCCCCACGCCCGGGCCACGGCGGCGTCCGCGGGGAGGACCCGGCCCGGGAAGCGCAGCTCGAGCTGCTCCGCCCACAGCGTCTCGTCGGGCCGCTCGGCGAGCAGCTCCCCGAGCACCGTGGCGGGCAGGAACAGCCGCCGGTGTCCGTGCCGGCGCAGGACCTCGGCCAGCTCGGGGCAGCGCTCCGGGGTGCGCACCCCCAGCAGCACGGAACGGTCCAGGAGGAGGTCCACGGCGGCGGGCCTCAGGCCGCGGCGGCGAGCTCCCCGCGGGCCGGAGCCAGCAGGAAGTCCACGAACTCGGTGCGGACCTGCACCACGCGGGCGTAGTCCTCGACGCTCATGGCGGAGACGCTGATCGCCGGGACGCTCGGCGCGGGGTCGCGGCGGGTCCCGTCCCCGGTGGCCGGGACGGCGTGGGAGGGCTGGGGGAACGCGCCCGTGCGGGCGGCGGAGTGGCGGAGGTCGGACATGACCGGGATCCTTCGTGCGCTCTTGCTCGCACCGGGTACCGCTGCTGCGGCGATGCGAGCCGCTTCGTCATCCGAACCACCCGTGAACATGGGGTTGGTGCCCGGTCAAGTCGGAGCTTGCCGACCGGGTCTCTTGAAGCTCTCCCCATTGAACCACATCGGCCGAACCGTGTCCGCGTGCGGCGACCCGGCCGGATCCGGTGCCCCCTCCTGTGCACAGGCCTTCCCCGGGGTGTCACCGCCCGGACATCTCGACGACACATCGTTGCGCTGGAATGGGTCCCGTAGTACCGGGGACGGCGCAGGCGACGGCCCCGCGCATTACGTTTCAGTGACACAACTCACGACTCGCTTGTCGAGGTGTCGGTGCCGCGGGGTAGCCTGAACCTGCTTCTCGAGATGCGGCGTCCACGCCCTCGGCCGGAGATCGACGATCCCCGGCGGAACCGTGGAGGGGCTCCGACCCGCTGCGCGCCAACCCGATGTTCCCGGGTGGATCGGATGACGAAGCGGCGGGCAACGCCATCGGATGCCTGCAAGAACGTCAGGAGAAAACATGACCATGTCCGAAGAAAGAACAGCCATCACCACCGACCAGCGCGAGGAGTGGATCGACGTGACCGTCACCGCCCTCCCCGATCTCCACCTCGTCCGTCTCACGTCGACCGACGGGGACGTGCAGGAGTACCTGAGCCCCGAGGCCGACGACCTGGCCGCCGCGGCGGAGCACACGGAGGGTACGGCGCAATGGTGCGCCAAGTACCGCCAGCTCCTCGTTCCCGGAGCCCTCGCGGCGACCGGACGGCACCCGTTCTTCAAGCTCCACCCCTCGTCCCTCCCGCTGTCGGCATAGCCGGCGGACAGGAGCGCACGGAGGCCGCAGCCCGTCGGGCTGCGGCCTCCATCGTGCGGGAGGACGGTGACGTCCGGAGCGCCGGTGGGACCCGCGGGGTGCTCACTCGAGGCCGTAGTCCCCCGCCGAGCCCCAGCCGCCGCCGGCCTCGTCGGCGGAGCCGTCGAATCCCCACTCGGAGGCCTCGACCTCGAACGGCACGGAGACGTCCAGCTCGGCGTCGGAGACCCGGTTCACCACGAAGGGGTCCTCCGGCTCCTCCGCGGCGGGGAGCGGATCGGGAATGGTCACGGCGCTTCCTCCCGGTGCTGCTCGGCGGGTACGACGACAGAACCGCCGCCGGGCGCAGCCCGACGACGGTTCTGGAGGATCAACGGGCCGGAGCCCGCGGAAGATCCTTAGGAGATGACGTTGATGTTCGCAGCCTGGGGGCCCTTGGGGCCGTCCTGGGTCTCGAACTCGACGCGGTCGTTCTCGTTCAGCGAGCGGAAGCCGTTCGAGTTGATCGCGGAGAAGTGGGCGAAGACGTCCTTGGAGCCGTCCTCGGGGGTGATAAAGCCGAAGCCCTTGTCAGCGTTGAACCACTTGACGATACCGGTAGTCATGGGAGACCTGATCCTTCATGAGATGAACGTTTCCCGACGTTCGAGAAACAAAACAGTTGTGATGCATGGAAAACGTCTTCTCAGAAAAACTGCTGCACCCGAGTGGGCCGAACTGCTTGAAAGACAAAAACGAACCTCAACAACTGCGGACTACTCTACACGAGATCCGGCGCCGCACCACCCGGGACGGGGCGCCGGACCCGGCCCGGCACCGGGGACCGCTCAGACCGGCGGGGCGCCGAGCTCGATGAGGAGCACTCCGCCGGCGATGAGGGCCACCCCGGCCGCCGTCACCCAGGTGAACGGCTCGCGGAACAGGACCCGGCCGGCCAGTGCCGTCAGCGCCACGCCGGAGGCCGACCAGATGCCGTAGGCGACGCCCAGCGCCATGCCCTCGGCCAGGACGAGGCTCAGGCAGGTGAACGCCACCAGGTAGCCGACGGCCACGGCGGCGTACCAGCGGCGGCGGCCCCGGGCGGCCATCCGCAGGGACAGGGTTCCAGCGACCTCGGTGAGGATCGAGACACTGAGGAAGAGCCAGGCCATCAGGCCGCCTCCTCGGTCTCGCGGGCGGGGCGGCGGGAGCCGAGCTCCACGCAGAGCACGCCGGCCACGACCAGCACGATCCCGGCCAGCACGGCCGGGCTCAGCCGCTCACCGTAGACCACGGCCGCCGCCAGAGCGGTGAGCATCACCCCGAGGGCGGCCCACACGCCGTAGGCGACCCCCACCGGCATGCCGCGGCGCAGCACGGCCGCCAGGAGGGTGAACGCGGCGAGGTAGCCGGCGACGACGAGCGCGTACCAGGCGGGCTCGTCCAGAGCCGCCTTCAGCGACAGCGTGGCCGCCACCTCGGCGAGCACGGCGGCGAGCAGCAGCAGCCGGCGCAGCACGGCTCAGCCCTCCAGGAGCTCGTCGGCGACCGCCCTGACCCGGGCCCGTTCCTGCGGGTCGGGGGCGAAGACGCCCGCGGCGTCGGCGAACCACACGCCGTCGGCGAGCAGCCGCACGGCCAGCAGCCGGCTCCGGCGCTCGGCGGGCAGGTCCGCGGGCAGGTGCACCCACGGCTCCACCCGCGCGACCCAGCGCTCCTTGAGCGTGGCGCGCAGCCGCTGGTCGGTGAGCATCACGAGGTCGGTCTCGTCGACCTCCCCGGACAGGCACCAGTCGAGGTAGGCGCGCAGCCGTTCCGCCGCGGGCACCTGCTCCGGGGGGCCGGGCAGGCGGCGGGCCATCTGCGCGTCCCAGCCGTCCATCACCCGGTCCACCAGGGCGAGCATCAGCGCCTCCTTGGTGGGGAAGTGGTACATCACCCCGGGCTTGGTCAGACCCGCCTGCCGCGCGGCCGACGCCAGGGAGACCGTGCCGCCGCCCCGGATCAGCTCGAGGGCGCCGTCGAGGATGCGCTCGCGGGAGGAGGTGCTCATGAGAAAGAACTTTACCAACCGGAAGGGTGGTGACACGATGTTGAGCATCCCCGGGGCGCGGGTTTCGGCCGCCGCACCGGTCCGCGGGCACGACGACGTCCCGCCCCTGCCCGGTCCGCGCTGGACCCGGCAGGTGCTCCCCGACCCGGATCACCACTTCCAGGAGGACTCGTCCCATGACTTCCGCCCTGCACCAGTCACCGCCCGAGAGCGGCACCCCACCCGCCGGGCGCTCCCGGCCGGCCGTGAACCGGACGGTCTTCGCCGGCTCGGGCATCACCATCGTCCTGTTCTCCCTGTGGGCGATCCTCGCCCCCGACCAGGCCTCCGCGGTGATCAGCGCCGTGGTCGGCTGGATCGCGACCAACATGGGCTGGTTCTACGTCCTCACCGCCACGGTGGTGACGGTCTTCGTCCTGGTCGTGGCGTTCTCCCGCGAGGGGACCATCAAGATGGGCCCCGACCACTCGAAGCCGCAGTACAACCTGTTCACCTGGACCGCGATGCTCTTCGCCGCCGGCATCGGCATCGACCTGCTGTTCTTCTCCGTGGCCGAGCCCGTCACCCAGTACTACGGCCCGCCCGCCGGGGAGGGCGGGACGGCCGAGGCCACCCGCATGGCCGTGGTGTGGACGCTGTTCCACTACGGCGTCACGGGCTGGGCGATGTACGCGCTGATGGGCATGGCCTTCGGCTACTTCGCCTACCGGTGGAACATGCCCCTGAGCATCCGTTCGGCCCTCTACCCGCTGATCGGCAAGCGGGTGCAGGGGCGCACGGGGGACGTCGTGGACATCGCGGCGCTGCTCGGCACGATCTTCGGCGTGGCCACCTCGCTGGGCATCGGCGTGGTGCAGCTCAACTACGGCCTCTACCTGCTCTTCGGGATCGAGGAGGGGACCGCGGCGCAGATCGGGCTGATCGTCGTGGCCGTGGTGATGGCCACCGCCTCGTGCGTCTCGGGCGTGGACAAGGGCATCCGCAGGCTCTCCGAGCTCAACGTGCTCATGGCCGTGGCGCTGATCGTCTGGGTGCTCGTGGCCGGCCGGACCTCGTTCCTGCTCGACGCCACGGTGCAGAACCTCGGCGACTACGTCTCCTCGCTGCCGGGGATGACCATGGAGACGTTCGCCTACACCGGTGCGGCGGAGTGGATGGCGGGGTGGACCCTCTTCTTCTGGGCCTGGTGGATCGCCTGGGCGCCGTTCGTCGGCCTGTTCCTGGCGCGGATCTCCCGGGGCCGCACCCTGCGCGAGTTCGTGATCGCGACCCTGACCGTGCCGTTCCTGTTCATCCTCATCCTGGTCTCGGTCTTCGGCAACAGCGCCCTGGCGATCGTCACGGGCGGCGACGACGCCTTCGGCCAGGCCGCCATGAACACCCCCGAGCGGGCGTTCTACTCGCTGCTCGAGCAGTACCCGGGCGCGCCGGTGCTCATCGCGCTCGCCTCGCTGGCCGGGCTGCTGTTCTACGTCACGAGCGCCGACTCGGGCGCGCTCGTGATGTCGACGTTCACCTCGACGATCCAGGACCCCACCCAGGACGGGCCCAAGTGGCTGCGCATCTTCTGGGCCGCCGCCACCGGGCTGCTGACCCTGGCGATGCTGCTGGTGGGCGGGGTGCCGACCCTGCAGGCCGCCACGCTGATCATCGGCCTGCCCTTCTCGATCGTGATGTACCTGGTCATGATCGGGTTCTGGAAGGCCCTGCGCGCCGAGCGCTCCCAGCGCGAGGGGCGCAGCTCCACCCGCCGCTCCGCGGCCGCGTCCCGCATCCCCGGCCCGGACAGCCACTGGCGCCGGCGGCTCTCCCGGACCGGCTCGTTCCCGGGCCCGAAGGCCGTGCGCCGCTACGAGGACGAGGCGCTCGTCCCCGCCCTCGCGGAGGTCGTCGAGGAGTTCCGGGCCCAGGGCCTCGACGCCGAGCTCACCAGCTCGGTGGTCGGCTACCAGGACCTGTCCGAGCACACGCTGACCGTGCGGATGGGCGAGGACCGGGACTTCTGCTACCAGATCTATCCGGTGGCCACACCCGTGCCGGCCTTCGGCGGGTTCCGCACCAACCCGGACTCCGACCTGTACTACCGCCTGGAGGTCTTCAACGAGACCGGCTCCCAGGGCACGGACGTCATGGACTGGAGCCACGAGCAGGTCATCAACGACGTCCTCGACAGCTGGGAGGCGCACCTGGCCTTCCTGAGCATCCACGACGGGCCGTCCGTCATCCAGGACGGCGAGCAGGGCCACCCCGACTGGTCCACCGACATCCACGACGTGCCGACGGGGCAGATCCCCGCGGCGAAGGAGGCACACCCGTGAGCAGCACCTTGTTCATCGACGGCCAGTGGCAGGCCGCCGCCGAGGGCGGCACCCGCACCATCGTCTGTCCCGCCGACGGCGCCGAGGTCGGCACCGTCGCCGAGGCGACCGCGCAGGACACCGAGCGCGCGATCGCCGCGGCCCGCCGCGCCTTCGACGACGGCCGCTGGTCGTCCGTGCCGGCGCCGGAGCGCGGGGACCTGCTGCTCCGGGTCGCCGCCCGGCTGCGCGAGCGCAAGGACGAGTTCGCCCGCGCCGAGTCCCTCGACACCGGCAAGCGGCTGGTCGAGTCCGAGATCGACATGGACGACATCGCCGCGTGCTTCACGTACTTCGGCAAGGCCGCCGCGGAGCAGGCCGGGCGCGTCGTCGACGCCGGGGACCCCACCGTGGTCTCGAAGGTCGTCACCGAGCCCGTGGGCGTGTGCGGGATGATCACGCCCTGGAACTACCCGCTGCTCCAGGCCGCGTGGAAGATCGCCCCGGCGATCGCCGCCGGGTGCACCTTCGTGCTCAAGCCCGCCGAGCTCACCCCTCACACGGCGATCCTGATGATGCAGGTCCTCCAGGAGGTCGGCCTGCCCGACGGCGTGGCCAACCTCGTGCTGGGCGCCGGCACCGAGGTGGGCGCGCCGCTGTCCTCCTCCCCCGACGTGGACCTCGTCTCCTTCACCGGCGGCGTGCTGACCGGCCGGCGGATCGCGGCCGCCGCCGCGCCCACCGTGAAGAAGGTCGCCCTGGAGCTCGGCGGCAAGAACCCCAACGTGGTCTTCGCGGACGCCGACTTCGACGCCGCCGTGGACAACGCCCTCAACGCCGCGTTCGTGCACTCCGGGCAGGTCTGCTCGGCCGGGGCTCGCCTGGTGGTCGAGGAGCCGATCGCCGAGCGCTTCGTCGACGAGCTCGTCCGCCGGGCCGAGCGGATCCGCCTCGGCGGACCCTTCGACGAGCAGGCCGAGACCGGGCCCCTCATCTCGGCGGCCCAGCGCGAGAAGGTGCACGCGTACGTGGAGCGCGCCCGCGAGCAGGGTGCGCGCGTCCGCACCGGCGGCGAGCACTCCACCGGGACGTCCGCCGACGGGTCGCTGGACCTCGGACGGGGCTTCTTCTACCCGCCCACCGTGATCGACCGCTGCACCCGCGAGATGGACTGCGTGCACGACGAGGCCTTCGGCCCCACCGTCACGGTCGAGACCTTCCGCACCGAGGACGAGGCCGTCGAGATCGGCAACGACACGATCTACGGCCTCGCCGGGGCCGTGTGGACCGCGGACGCCGGCCGCGCCCACCGCGTGGCGGGCCGGCTGCGCCACGGCACGATCTGGATCAACGACTTCCACCCCTACCTGCCGCAGGCGGAGTGGGGCGGGATGAAGCAGTCGGGCGTCGGGCGCGAGCTCGGCCCCACCGGCCTGGGCGAGTACCAGGAGCTCAAGCACGTCTACCAGAACACGGCCCCCGCCGTGACCGGCTGGTTCGCCGCATCCTGACCCGTGCCCGCCCGCCCGGCGTCGTCGCCCGCACGACGACGACGCCGGCGCGCCCCTAGAACTGCCACGCCCCGAAAACTTCCCGAGACCTTCCCGAGGAGAGACATGACCACGCCCAGCACCACCCCAGCGCCAGAGACCCCGCAGGAGTTCGACTACCTGGTGGTCGGCGGCGGCTCCGCCGGCGCCGTCGTCGCCGCCCGCCTGTCCGAGGACCCGTCCGTGAGCGTCGGGCTGATCGAGGCCGGACCGCACGACCGGGACATCGACGAGGTGCTGACCCTCAGCCGGTGGATGGAGCTGCTGGAGTCCGGCTACGACTGGGACTACCCCGTCGAGGAGCAGGAGAACGGCAACTCGCACATGCGCATGGCCCGCGCCAAGGTGCTGGGCGGCTGCTCGTCGCACAACTCGTGCATCGCGTTCTGGGCCCCGGCCGAGGACCTGGACGAGTGGGAGGAGGTCCACGGCGCCGAGGGCTGGAACGCCGAGACCGCCTTCCGGCTCTACCAGAAGCTCGAGACCAACGACGACGAGGGCGCCCACCACGGCCACGACGGGCCCGTGCACCTGATGCAGATCCCGGACGACGACCCCTGCGGCGTCGCCCTGCTCGAGGCCTGCGAGCAGGCGGGGATCCCGCGCACCACCTTCAACACCGGCAAGACCGTGGTCAACGGCGCGAACTTCTTCCAGGTCAACCGCCGCGCCGACGGCACCCGGGCGTCCTCGTCCGTGTCCTACCTGCACCCGGCCGCCGACCGGGACAACCTCACGGTCCTGCACTCGACCCAGGCCAAGCGCGTGGTCGTCGAGGACGGCCGGGCGACCGGCGTCGAGGTGGTGGACAACGCCTTCGGCACGTCCCGGACCGTGCGCGCCCGCCGCGAGGTGGTCGTCTCCGCCGGCGCCATCGACACCCCCAAGCTGCTGATGCTCTCCGGGATCGGACCCGCCGAGCACCTGCGCGAGGTCGGCGTGGACGTGCTCGTGGACGCCCCCGGCGTCGGCGAGCACCTGCAGGACCACCCCGAGGGCGTGCTCCAGTGGGAGGCCCGCCGGCCCATGGTCACCGAGTCCACCCAGTGGTGGGAGGCCGGGATCTTCACCCAGGTGGACCCGGACACCGACCGGCCGGATCTGATGATGCACTACGGCTCGGTCAACTTCGACCTGCACACCTACCGGCAGGGCTACCCCACCTCGGACAACGCCTTCTGCCTCACCCCGAACGTCACCCACGCGCGCTCCCGCGGCACGGTGCGCCTGCGCTCGCGGGACTTCCGGGACAAGCCCCGGGTCGACCCCCGCTACTTCACCGACCCCGAGGGCTACGACCTGCGCATCATGACCGCCGGGATCCGCAGGGCCCGGGAGATCGTCGCCCAGTCGGCGCTGGCCGAGTGGGCCGGTGCGGAGCTGTTCCCGGGCCCGGACGTGCAGACCGACGAGGAGATCGCCGACTACGTCCGGCGCACCCACAACACCGTCTACCACCCGGCCGGGTCCTGCCGGATGGGACCGGCCGACGACCCGATGTCCCCGCTGGACCCGCAGCTGCGGGTCAAGGGGGTGGCGGGCCTGCGCGTGGCCGACGCCTCGGTGATGCCGGAGCTGACCACGGTGAACCCCAACATCACCGTCTACATGATCGGGGAGCGCGCGGCGGAGCTGATCGCCGCGGACGCCTGAGCGCCTCCCGCGCAGCACCCCCGCCGCCGGACCGGGCGCGGACGGGCCCCGGGTCGCACACCGACCCGGGGCCCGTCCGTCCCGGCCGCCCACTCAGCTCAGCTCAGCTCATGAGCTTGTCCACCAGGGCCTGGGCGAACTCGGGCGTGACGTCCCCGTAGTTGAGCGAGAAGTCCTCGTCCACCTTGGCGGGCAGCAGCCCGGAGCACAGGACGGCGGCGCGGGCGTAGAGCCCGGCCAGCTCCGCGCCGATGGGCACGGACAGCAGCTCCAGCTCGGGGTCGTAGGAGACGATCGGCACCCCCGCCTGCCGGGCCGCGAAGTGCTTGCCGATGCCCGAGGCCACGAACCGGGCGTGGCCGGACTCGACGTCGGCCGGGGTGCGGAACGCGTACCGGGTCCGGTGGTGGTGGTTGATCCGGTACAGCCCCGGGCGGTTCCGGTCCTCGGTGAGCTCCCACGTGGCGTCCTCGGGGACGAAGCGCTCGGCCACCCCGTTGTACTGCATCTCCGCGCGCCGCAGCTGCTCCTCGACCTCGGACAGCGGGGGCAGGGTCTCCAGCATCGCGGGCCCGGCGTCGAAGACGACGTCGCACAGCCCCACCGGCAGCGCCTCCTGCAGCGTCCCGAGGTCCACGTCCTGCAGCAGGGTGGTCCCGTGGTCCTCCGGGGAGAGCACCACCACGGACGCCTCCTGGGCCGCGGCCGCCTCCGCGACCACGGCCTCCTTCTCCGGGGTCCAGCCGCCCGTGAGCAGCACGGAGCCGTCCACGAGCTGGGTGAGCGAGGGCCCGCAGACCTGCCAGCGCCGCACGGTCCAGTGCTCGTCGCGGACCACCTCGAGGAAGCCGAGGGCCTGCAGGTGGCCCACGAACCACTCCTCGAACCGCTCGGAGTCCTCGAGCTGGCGGGCCACGATGGACAGGCTCGAGCGCTTCCCGCCGCCCAGGAACGTGAGGGCGTCCCGGAACGGCGCCCAGGACGTCGGGTACTCCCCCTCGTCCGGGCCGATGAAGCGCAGCGCCTCCACGGAGCCGGTGGAGGTGAGCGCGGAGGGCTTCGTGAGCCGGCCCGGATAGCGCTTCTGCAGCCCGCACTGGGCGCACTGCCCGAAGATCCACGGCGCCTTCGCCTTGGGCTCCATGGCCGGCAGCACGATGCGGTGCCGGCCGGTGGCCAGGCAGGAGCGCCCCTCCGGCTCGGGCAGCGCGTTGGTGCGCTCGAGCAGCAGCTGCCCCTCCGAGGAGTGCCAGCCCGGGGCGCCGGGGACCTCGTGGTCCCCGGCGGCCTCCCGTGCGGGCAGGTTGTCGAAGGCGCCCTGCACGTACCGCTCGGGCAGCTCCGCCACGATGCCCGCGGTGACGGGCCACAGGGGCTCCTCCTCGACGTGCACCATCTCGCCCTCGTAGCCGAGGGAGCGCTGGGTCAGGTGGAAGGACGAGTCGCGGAGCTTGAACTCGCGGCGCTGCCGGACCGTGCGCCCCGCCTTGAGGACGAGGGTGTAGTCGTTGGGCTTGAGGGTCCGGTCCGCCCGCGCCATCGGCGTGCCGTGCAGCGAGATCTGGAACGGGGGCACACGCCCCTCCACGAGCTTGGCCTTCTCCAGCTTGAAGGAGTGCGGGTTGCGCCACTCGCACTCCACGGTGAGGGGCGCGTCCGTGTCCGAGGTGATGGTCACCTGCGGCGGGCGCAGCGCGGACCAGCGCACCACGTCGCCGGGGATCCGCAGCCCGCCGGAGAGGGTCACGGCGGGCACGAGACGGGGCACCAGGCCGGAGAAGTTGTCGTTCGCGGTCAGCTCCGGGTTGCCCGCGCGCAGCACCTGCACGTCGTCGAACATCACCCACCCCTCGGCGAGGCCGTGGCTGCCGGCCTCCACGAAGCGGTAGTCCGGGGAGGCGGAGTCGTCGAGGATCCGCTTGATCTGGGCGATCCACTCCGGCTCGTCCCGGACCATGATCCGGCACGGCCAGGCCGCGGGGATGTGGTCCACGGAGATGAAGGTGTCCGAGAACCCGTCCTTCGCGAAGATGACGACGGGACGCGGGTGGCGCTCGAAGCGCACGTCCCCGGCGCTGAGCTGCAGGGTCCCGCCCAGCAGCGTCCCCGGGTCCATCCGCGCGGTGTAGGCGGAGACCCCCAGGAAGGCGTCCCCGATGAAGGACAGGAACACGGTGCGGGGCCCCGCCGTGGTCTCGAGCTCCACCTCCCGGCCGGAGAGGAAGCGCTTGGGCACCACGAAGCCGAGCTCGAACACGGGGTTGCCCACGTAGTCGGTGCTGTCCGTGAGGGACAGCGAGCAGGACTTCACGGCGCTGCGGCCGGGCCCCCGGCCGTTCGCGCGGACCTCGGCGCGGGCCTGCTCGCGGGACTGCTCCCAGACCGCGAGCTCCGCGAGCGCGATCTCGAGACCGGGCTCGCGGGTGAGGGGGTTCGCCCAGACCTGCTTCATGGCCTTGGACGCCTTCGTCTCGGCCATGTCGAGCCAGAAGTCGAGGTAGACCCCGAGCTCGGCGGCGGAGAGCCCCTGCGCGGTGGTCATCCCCAGGTCCTCGAACATGCGGTGCAGCTGGCGCCGCTCGGCCTCGCCGAACATCGTCTGGGACAGCGCGAGCCCGACCGGCCGCTGGTTCACCGCGTACGCCGTGGGCAGCCCGATCTCGCCGTTGCGCAGCTCGAGCCAGTAGCGCAGCGCGTCCCAGTACGCCTCGGTGTCCTTCTTGAAGGAGGACTCGAGGGCCTTCGCGTTCTCCGGGCCGGCCTGCAGGAGCACGGTCAGGGGCAGGAAGAACGTGGAGACGGACTTGTTGCCCGTGCGCGCGGCCAGGGTCGACATGTGCCGCCCGGCGAGCGCGAACAGGGCGAGCAGGGCGACGACGGGCGGCGGCGGGATCTCCGCGATGGAGTCCAGGCTGCGGCGGGTGGCGCGGTACCACTGGCCGTTGAGCCGGTTGAAGACGTCGAACACCGAGCGCCGCCCGTCCTCGGTCACCAGCAGGGGCGTCACCGAGTCGGCGAGCGCCCGCAGGGTCGAGGGCCCGTCGAGGCCGCGCTCCTCGCCGATCGCGGCGAGCGTCTTGTCGTCGAGGTCGAGGTAGATCAGCTCTCCCGCCCGCTCCGGGCCGAAGAACGCCGCGCAGACCGCGTCGTTCCAGCGGAGGTAGGCGAGCTCCTCGGCACTGTCGGCAATGGCATGGTCTCCGAGGCGGAGCCCAGCAGTGTCGGGCACGAGTCCTCCGTCCGCGGCCGCACGTGGGGCCGCTGTCGTCGTTCGAGGGGTCGCCTCGATTATAGAGAGCCCGCGGGGCCGCTCCGCACGCGCGGCGCCCGGCGCCCCGGCCCGATACGGTGGGACGATGCACTCCCCTCCCGGTCCCCTCGTGGACTCCCGGCGGCTCGTCGCCGCCTCCGGGCCCGCCGTCTTCCGCCGCGGCCAGGAGTACTTCCGCACCGGACGTGTGCGCGCCGTGCGCTGGTCCCCGGGCGCCGAGGGGTCCGGCAGCCTCTCCGCCGAGGTCGAGGGCTCCGGGTCGGTGTACTCGGTCTCCGTGCGGGTCGGGGCCGGCGGCGCCCCGGGACCGGCCTGGTGCAGCTGCCCGGCCGGCGGGTTCTGCAAGCACGCCGTGGCCACCGTGCTGCGCCACAACTTCGAGACCGCGGTCCGGGCCCACCAGCAGGGCGGGACCGCGGCGCCGTCGTCCCCGGCCGGCGCCGCGGCCCCCGAGGGTGCCGCCCCCCGGGCGGGCACCGCGCCCGGGCGACGCGGCGGGGCGCCCGACTGGAAGGACGCCCTGACCGAGATACTGGGCGGGCCGGACGCCGCGGAACCGCCCGCGGAGGAGCCCGAGGGGGTGGCCCTGGAGTTCGACCTGCGCCGGGAGCCGTACCGCTACGTGCACGGCACGGGCCGGGCGGGCTCGCCGTGGCACCTCTACGTCCGCCCGGTGCGCCGGGGCCGGCGGGGCGGGTGGATCAAGGGCGGGCTGGACTGGGAGAGCGTCACCGCCGACGCCGGCCGGTGGTCGCTGAGCCCCGCCCAGGTCGACTGGTTCGACGAGCTCCGGGCGCTGAGCGCCACCCGCTCCCCCTACGCGGTGCACGACCGGCACTGGATCCGGCTCGACTCCTACGCCTCCCCCCTCCTGTGGGGCATCCTCGCCCGGGCGGAGACCGCCGGGATCACCCTGGTCGGCCGGGAGCACGGGCTGCCCGTGACGGTCGAGGAGCCCGGACGCTTCCACGTGGACGTGCTGCGCGGGCCCGGGAAGGACCTCGAGCTGCGGCCCACGGTGGACAGCGGCGGCCGCCGGATCGCCCTGGGCACCGCCCGGATCATCGGGGACCCCGGGCACGGGCTGTTCGCCCCGGACGGGGACCCGCAGGACGTCGCCGACACCGAGGACCTCAACGTCTTCCCGCTGCGCCTCGTGCCCCTGGCCACCCGGCTCACCCGCGAGCAGCGGCGGTTCCTGGACACGGCGGGCGGTCTGCGGATCCCCGAGGACGAGGTCGAGGAGTTCTTCGACCGCTACTTCCCGCGCCTGCACCGCAGCATGGACGTGGACACCGGGGACGGGTCCATCGAGCTGCCGCAGGTCGCGGACCCGGAGCTGGTGCTCACCCTGGAGCACCAGGAGCTCACGATCCGCGCCCGCTGGGAGTGGGAGTACCAGAAGGGCCGCGACCGGATCCTGCTGCCCTTCCGCCCCGAGGACCCGCTCGCCGACGAGCCCGTGCACCGCGAGTCGTCCTGGGAGACGGCGGTCACCGCCGCCGTCCGGCACCGGGCGCCGGGGGTGGACTTCCGCCGCTCGAGCTACGTGGCGCAGGACGCGCTGGTGCTCGTGCGGGAGTGGCTGCCCGCCCTCGAGAAGGTCCCGGACCTGCGGATCGAGCACACCGGTGGGCGCATGGCCTACCAGCAGATCGCCGACCCGCCCACCATCACCGTCAGCACCGCCGCCACCGAGCGCCGCGACTGGTTCGACCTCGGGGTCACGGTCAAGGTGGGCGAGTTCTACATCTCCTTCGCCGACGTCTTCCGCGCCCTCGACCTCGGCCAGGACGTGATGCTGGCCCCGGACGGGTCCTGGTTCTCCCTGGACCGCCCCGAGTTCGACCGGCTGCGCGAGCTGATCGCCGAGGCCCGCTCGCTGCAGGAGACCCCCGAGGGACCGCTGCGCATCCACCGGCACCAGGCCGGGCTGTGGCAGGACTTCGAGGACGTCGCGACGGACACCGACCAGGCCGAGGCCTGGCGGGAGGGGGTGCGCTCCCTGCTCGAGCTCGGGACCCTCGAGGCGCCCCCCGTGCCCGCGACCCTGCACGCCGAGCTGCGGCCGTACCAGCGCGACGGCTACTCGTGGCTGAGCGTGCTGTGGGACCACGGCCTGGGCGGGATCCTCGCCGACGACATGGGTCTGGGCAAGACCGTGCAGGCCATCGCCCTGATCTGCCGCGCCGTCGAGCGCGACCCGGACCTCCCCCCGTTCCTGGTGGTCGCCCCGACCTCCGTGGTGCCCAACTGGACGGCGGAGATCCGCCGCTTCGCCCCGTCCCTGCCGGTCGTGGGCGTGACCGACACCCAGGCCAAGGCCGGCACCGATCTCGTGGACGCCGCCGCCGGCGCCCGTGTGGTGGTGACCTCCTACACCCTGTTGCGCCTGGACGAGGCCGCCTACCGGGGGATGTCCTGGGCGGGGGTGCTCCTCGACGAGGCGCAGTTCGTGAAGAACCCGCGGACCAAGGCGCACCGGGCCGCGAAGGACCTGGACGCCCCGTTCAAGCTGGCGATCACGGGCACCCCCCTCGAGAACAGCCTCGTGGAGCTGTGGGCGCTCCTGTCCCTGACGGCGCCCGGCCTGTTCCCGTCCCGGCGGAAGTTCACGGAGACCTACCAGCGCCCCATCGAGCGCGGGGAGGACGCCGCCGCCCTCGCCCGGCTGCGCCGCCGCGTCAAGCCCCTCATGCTCCGCCGCACCAAGGAGTCCGTGGACCTGGAGCTGCCCCCCAAGCTCGAGCAGACCATCGAGGTGGAGCTCTCCCCCGCGCACCGCCGCATCTACGACACGCGCCTGCAGCGCGAGCGGCAGAAGGTCCTGGGCCTGCTGCGCGACCTCGACCGCAACCGGTTCACGATCTTCCAGTCCCTGACCACCCTGCGCCTGCTCAGCCTCGACGCGTCCCTCGTGGACCCCACGGCGGACGTCTCCTCGAGCAAGCTCGACCTGCTCTTCGAGCACCTGCCCGAGATCGTGGCGGAGGGCCACCGGCCCCTGGTGTTCAGCCAGTTCACGAGCTTCCTCAAGAAGGCTGCGGCCCGCCTGGACGAGCTGCGGATCCCCTACGCCTACCTCGACGGCTCCACGACGGACCGGGCCAGGGTGCTCGAGCGGTTCACGTCCGGGCAGGTCCCCGTGTTCCTGGTCAGCCTCAAGGCCGGCGGCTTCGGGCTCAACCTCACCCAGGCGGACTACTGCTTCCTCCTGGACCCGTGGTGGAACCCCGCCACCGAGGAGCAGGCCGTGGACCGGACCCACCGGATCGGTCAGCAGAAGAAGGTCATGGTCTACCGGCTCGTGGCCCGGGACACGATCGAGGAGAAGGTCATGGAGCTCAAGGAGCGCAAGGCCAGGCTGTTCACCGCCGTGCTGGACGACGACAGGATGTTCTCCAGCGCCCTCACCGCCGAGGACATCCGGGGCCTGCTCACGCCGTGACCTGCGGGTTCGTCCACCGGCCGTTGCTGGACGCGTCATCAGGGGGTCACATTCCCCCGCACGCGCGACGACCGGGGAGCAGGCACTAGCATCGGAAGTGCGTGGTGTCGTGCGGCGGCGTGGTGTCGTACGGCGGCGCGGCCCCCTCGGCCCGGGCGCCTTCCCCGAGCCGATCCGACCATCTGACCATCCGACCGGAGGATCCTCCATGCCTCATGCCGTGGCGGGTCTCGCAGCCTTCGTGCAGCGCTATGGCTCCCTGATCCACGCGATGGCCGACCGCGGGATGACCCGCGGCCAGGTGCGGATGCGCTTCCAGCTGCTGTTCCCCGAGGAGTCGACCGCCCTGCTGGACGCGGCGATCGCCCACCTGGGCGAGCGCTTCCCGCGGGACGCCTCCGCCCCGGACCTCAACGACGGCGCGGTCGGCGCCGGCGTGTGGCTGGTCATGGCCCAGCACCTCGGCCTGGCCCCGGCCCCCGACTACGCGGCGCTGAACCTGAGCACTGCCCTGGTCCGCGACGTCACGGGGCTGCTCGCGGCGTCCGACGCCGACGGCTCGCTCACCCGGCGGACTCTGGGGCTGATCGGGGCCGCCCAGCAGCACTGCGCCGAGAAGGCCTCCTGCCCCCCGCTCAGCGCGCACAGCTACGAGATCGCACGGCTGGGCCTGTGCACGGAGTCCGACTTCCTGTGCGTGCTCGCCCACCACTGGCCCGTTCCCGAGCGCACCGTCTCCCAGCGCCTGGGCGGCGGGCGGTGGGACGTGGCGCTCGAGCGGATCGGGCTGCAGGCCGGCGCGGAGCCCGCCCTCGAGCACGTCTTCACGGAGGAGGAGTACGCGACCGCCGTGACGGCGTTCCTCTCCCACTGCCGCAGCACCGGCCACCACCCGACCACCGCCCGCTACGGCCGGTGGGTCGTCGAGCAGGAGGCGGGCAGCACCCGCCGCCCCTACTTCGACGGCGTCCGCCGCTTCTTCGGCTCATGGGAGGAGGCCATGCGCTTCGCCTCCGCCCGCCAGCCGGCCGGGGAGCCCGCGGGGGACGGCTTCGCCGACACGAGGACCTGGTCCGACCTGGCCACCCCGGAGGCCCAGGAGATGCTGGGCCGCGCCGGCATCGGCGTGGTCCTGCCGGACGCGGCGGCCCCGGTGGCCGGCGAGGACGTGTGGGAGGACCTGCGCCGGCTCATCGCCACGGTGCTCGCCCGGCTGCCCTGGAACGACTTCCTCGTCGTGGAGTACGAGCGCGACGACGACCGGTCGGAGGCGCCCGTCGCGTGGGCCGGGGTCGGCCCGCACGGCGTGGAGTGCGCCGTGCTCTCGGGCGGCCAGCTCGCGCACGCGGCCTGGCCCGTGGACGCCACCTTCTTCCACGAGGACGAGTGGAACGAGCCCACGGGCTGGGACCAGCCGTGGACCACGGCCCCGCTTGACTTCCCGGAGGCGGCGCAGAAGCTCGTCGAGGGCCTGCGCTTCGGCTGGGGCTGCGCCGATCCGTACCGCTTCCACTGGGGCGTGGGCTCCTTCCCCGCGGAGACCCGCGACGAGGCCTCGGTCATCGCCCCCGAGCGCCGGCAGTGGCGCACCCCGGCGGCCCCGGACACCGTCGACTCCTGAGCCCCGCCCGCCCACTCATATGCCGGGGGCGGAGAATCATGCAGGATCGATATTTATCCCCGGGTGAGCGGCGTCCTAGGCTGGCACGGTCCGCTGTTCCGCCACCGGGTGGCGCCGTCCGGTCCTGACGCCGCCGTCCGGTCCTGCGGCCGGACGCCGTCACCCGACCCCGCCCCCAGGAGCACCCCATGAGCCGCCACGTGCCGAGCACCACCCGGCAGGACGGGCAGCCTGCCCGCGGCCTCCGGCGGGACTGGTCGGCGTCGGCGGCCCTGGCGGGCTTCGTGGCCGTCGTCGTCTCCTACTCGGGGCCCGTGCTCGTGGTCCTCGAGGCCGCCCGGGCGGGCGGGCTCAGCCCGGAGCTCACCTCCTCCTGGCTGTGGGCCGTCTCGGTCGGCTCCGGCGTCACCTGCGCCCTCATGAGCCTGTGGACGCGCCAGCCCGTCATGGTGGCGTGGTCCATCCCGGGGGCTGCGCTGCTCATCACCTCGCTCGGCAGCTACTCCTTCTCCGACGCCGTGGGCGCCTACGTGGTCACGGGCGTCCTGGGCCTGGTCCTGGGCGTGACGGGGCTGATCGGCCGGATCCTGGCCGCCGTGCCGAAGCCCATCACCGCCGCCGTCCTGGCCGGCGTGCTCTTCCCCTTCGCCATCAAGGTGGCGGCGGCCGTCGTCGAGAACCCGTGGGTGGCGGGCGCCCTCGTCCTCGGCTACCTCCTGGGCCGGCGGTTCTTCCCCCGCTACGCCGTCTTCGCCGCGCTGGGCCTGGGCGTGCTGGCGGCTCTCTTCCGAGGCCGGATCGAGCCCGTGGCCCTGGACCTGTCCCTCAGCCAGCCGGTGCTGACCGTGCCCACGTTCTCGTGGGAGGCGATCGCCGGGATCAGCATCCCGCTGCTGATCGTGACCGCGGCCGGGCAGAACGCCCCGGGCCTGGCCATGATGCACACGGCGGGCTACGCCGCCCGCGACCGCCTGCTGCTCGGCGCCTCGGGCGTCGCGTCGGTCGCCTTCGCGCCCTTCGGCAGCCACGCCCTGAACCTCGCGGCCGTCACCGCGGGCATCGCGACCAGCCCCGAGTCCCACCCGGACCTCGGCCGCCGCTACGTGGCCGGCATCTCGTGCGGGGTCTTCTACGTCCTCTTCGGCCTGTTCGCGGACACCCTCGTCGCCGCGTTCGCCGCGATCCCCCCGGGGATGATCACGGCCCTCGCGGGGGTGGCCCTGCTGGGCGCCCTGCAGGGGTCCTTCTTCGACAGCATGCACCCCGGCCGGCACCAGCCGGCGGTCATCGAGGCGGCGCTCATCACCCTGGTGGTCACGGTCTCCGGCATCGCCCCCTACGGCATCGTCTCCCCGTTCTGGGGCATGCTCGCGGGCATCGGGTCGTACGCGATCCTGCGCCGCCCCGCGGCGGCCGCCACCCGCTGAGCACTCCCGCGCGGCTTCGGCGCACCGAATCCCGGGGCCGGCGCCCCGGGTCTACACTCGTCGGGAAGCGAAGGGGAGTAGTTCCCGGGTGCCGTGCACCCGTCGGTCTGTCGCCATCCCGGTCTCGACGAGGAGTCCCGGCAGCCCACCCGTGCCCGCGGGCGAACGAGACCTTCCGGACGACACCGCACCCCGGTCGGACCCCGCGCGCCCCGTGCCGCCCCGGGCCGCGCCGGGCCCGAGGAAGGCCGCATGACACCCGCACCCGACGCCCACGCCCCCACGCCCCGGGGAGACCCCGCCCGCCCGGCCCGGCCCGAGCGCGGACAGATCCGCCGCTGGCGCAAGTACCTCGCGGAGGAGCGCGCCGAGGCGCGGATCTACAGCCTCCTCGCCGCCCGCAGCACCGGCCGGGAGCAGGAGATCCTGCACCAGGTCGCCGAGGCCGAGCAGCGCCACGCCGAGCACTGGGTCCGGCTGCTCGGCCCCCACGCGGAGGCCGAGGCCCGGCCGTCCCTGTACTCCCGGCTGCTGATCTTCCTCGCCACGCACTTCGGCTCCGTCTTCGTCCTGGCCCTGATCCAGCGCGCCGAGAGCCGCTCCCCCTACGACCGGGAGGAGGACGCGTCCGACGCCATGGCGGCCGACGAGGCGGTGCACGAGGAGATCATCCGCGCCCTCGCCACCGAGGGCCGGCACAAGCTCTCCGGCAACTTCCGGGCAGCGGTCTTCGGCGCCAACGACGGCCTCGTGTCCAACCTCGCGCTGGTCATGGGCGTGGGCGCCACCGGCACCTCCCCCGGGATGGTGCTCTTCGCGGGCATCGCCGGCCTGCTCGCGGGGGCGCTGTCCATGGGGGCCGGGGAGTTCGTGTCCGTGCGCTCGCAGCGCGAGCTGCTCGACGCCTCCCAGCCGACCCAGGTGACGCTGCACGTGGCGCCGAACCTGGACCTGGACGCCAACGAGCTCGTGCTGATCTACCGGGCGAGGGGCATGAGCGAGGAGGCCGCCGAGCACCGTGCGGCGGAGCGGCTGGGCTTCTTCGAGTGCGACTGCGATCCCTCCCGGTCGTTCCGCGACACCGTCGAGGACGAGCCGGCGCCGCACTCCACCGTGGCCCTCGGCACCGACCTGGGGGCCGCGGCGTCGAGCTTCTGCTTCTTCGCCTCCGGCGCGATCATCCCGATCCTGCCGTACCTGGCGGGCCTCACCGGGGTCCCCGCGATGCTCGTGGCCCTCGTCCTCGTGGGGCTCGCCCTGCTGGTGACGGGCGGCCTGGTCGGGCTGCTCTCCGGGGCCTCACCCTGGAAGCGCGGGCTGCGCCAGCTGGCCATCGGCTACGGCGCCGCCCTGGCCACGTATCTCCTCGGCCTGCTCTTCAACACGAGCGTCGCCTGACCGGTCGTCACGAAGGCAAACCGAGGCTGTCCTCACTTGAGGGGACATCCCGGGCGGCCGGCGGAGCCCCCGGCTCCGCAGCCGTCCGCGAAACCCCTGGTCGGAGCGGATTCCCTGCCGATTCCGCCGCCCCCGCGCCCCGCCGACGGGCCCACGTTCCGGGGGCGGCCGGCGGCTCAGGGCCCGCCCCGCGAATTCCCCGCGGAAACCGGGTGCGGACGCGGCACCGCGTCGGATAAGGTTGCGATCGTGGTGAGAACCACAGCAATGGGGGAAATTGCACGGATCGGACCGATTCGGACGCACTGGGGGGTGCACCGTCTGCGGCATCCGTGTTCTGAAAGCCGCTCAGCCCACGGCTCTCCTCTGTTGAGGCGTTCAACGCCTGCCGATGGCCGCGGGTCCTCCATGGGAGGCGCATCTCTCCCCGCGCCGGGCGGACTCCTACCGCCCGTTCCCGCGGCCATCGGTCTACACCGCACCACCTCCGCCCCGGTCGTCCCGCTCCGCACGCCGTCCCGGCGCCCTGCCCGCTGGGGCTAGGATCGTAGGGCCGCGCCCGCCGTCGTCGAGACCGGACCGCGCGGCGCACCCGTCATCAGCGCCGAGGAGCCCGCCCATGCCCGCCCAGGGGACCGTCGAACACGTCCTGACCGTCCACTGCCCCGAGGCCCACGGGCTCGTGAGCGCCATCACGTCCAACCTGACGCAGCAGGGCTGCGACATCTTCGACGTGAAGCACTTCTCGGACCGTTTCACCGACGAGTTCTTCATCCGCTGCCACACCGTCAGCGAGGCCGGCACCGCCACCGTGGAGTCCCTGACCGAGGGCTTCGCCCCGGTCGCGGAGCAGCACGACATGCGGTTCCGGCTGGTCTCCGTGCAGCGCCGAACCCGGGTGCTCGTCATGGTGTCCCGCTTCTCCCACTGCCTCACGGACCTGCTGCACCGCACCAGGATCGGCGAGCTGCCCATCGAGATCGTGGCCGTGGTCTCCAACCACCTCGACCACAAGAGCCTCGTGGAGTGGCACGAGGTCCCCTTCCACCACATCCCCGTCACGGCAGCGACCAAGCCGCAGGCCGAGGGCCGGCTGCTCGAGCTCGTGGACCGCTACGACGTCGAGCTGGTCGTGCTGGCCCGCTACATGCAGGTGCTCTCCGACGAGCTGACGCGGGAGCTGTCGGGGAAGTGCATCAACATCCACCACTCCTTCCTGCCCTCGTTCAAGGGCGCCAAGCCCTACCACCAGGCCTACGCCCGGGGCGTGAAGATGGTGGGGGCCACCGCCCACTACGTGACGGCGGACCTCGACGAGGGCCCGATCATCGCCCAGCGCGTCATGCCCGTGGACCACGCCCACACCCCGGCGGACCTCGTGGCGGTGGGCCGCGACGCCGAGATGCAGGCGCTGTCCCGCGCCGTGAAGTGGCACGCCGAGGGCCGCGTGGTGCTCTCCGGCAACCGCACCATCGTCCTGGTCTGACCCGGCCCCCGCGCCCCGGGGCGGCCGGGCGCGCTCATGCGCGGGCGGGCCGGCGGACCGGCGGCGCCGAGCCGTCGGACGCCCCGAGAGGCTCCACCCGGACCGGGGCGCCCGTCTCGAGCGAGTGCTGCGCGGCGTCGGCCACCCGGGAGGCGGCCACGGCGTCGCGGGCCGTGCAGGGGCTGGCGATCTCCCCGCGCACCACCCGCACGAAGGCCGTCATCTCGCGGCGGTAGGCCTCGGCGAAGCGCTCGTGGAACGTGGTGTGCGGGGGCCCGGCCGGGAACCCGACCCCGGGCTCGGCCGAGCGCATCGCCATGTGCTCGTCCATCCCCACGGCCACCGAGCCCTTCGAGCCCTGCAGCTCGAGCCGCACGTCGTGGCCCGCGCCGTTGTAGCGGGTCGCGGCCACGGTGGCCACCGTGCCGTCGTCGAGGGTGAGCACGGCCAGCGCGGTGTCGACGTCGCCCACCTCGCCGATCCGGGGGTCCCCGCGGTTGGACCCGCGGGCGTACACCTCGACGACCTCGCGGCCGGTGATCCAGCGGAGGACGTCGACGTCGTGCACGGAGCAGTCCCGGAACAGCCCGCCCGAGGTCGCGAGGAACTCGACCGGCGGCGGGGTCATGTCACCGGTCATCGCGCGCACGGTGTGCAGCCAGCCCAACTCGCCCGCGGCGTACAGCTCCCGGGCCCGGACGTAGCCGGGGTCGAAGCGGCGCTGGTGACCGATCTGGACCACGCCCTGCACGCGCTCGATCTCGTCGAGCAGGGGCAGCGCCTCCGCCACGGACAGCGCCACCGGCTTCTCGCAGAAGACCGGCAGCCCCGCGGCCAGACCCGTCCGGATCAGCTCCGGGTGCGTGGCCGTGCCGGTCGCCACGACGAGGCCGTCCACCCCGTCCTCGAGCAGCGACTCGACCGTGGGCTGCGGCACCGCCCCCGTCCGGCCGGCCACGGCGGCCGCCTGCTCGGGCACGGCGTCCACGATGCTCAGCCGCACCGCCGGCTCACCCCCGGGACCGCGCAGGGCGGCGAGGTGGGCGGCGTGCATGGCGCCGATGCGGCCGGCGCCGATCAGTCCGATCCGGACGGTCATGGCGGGGAGTCCTTTCGACGGGGAGGGGTGCGGTGGGACCGACCCCGCGCCCGGAGTTCTCCGGGGGCGCGGGGCCGGGGTCCGGTCAGGCGCGGGGGCGGGCCTGAGACTCGGCCATGTCGGCCTGGACCTGCTGCATCTGCGAGGTGTGCCCGCCGAGCTGCTCGAGCTCGTGGGTGAGCTCCTCCAGCTCGGCGCCGCCGGCCATCTGGGCGGTGAGGTCCCCGAGCAGGATGTCCTTCTTCTCGTAGTAGCCGATGGACCGCCCGCGCTTGAGCAGCAGGAACCGGTCCCCCACGGGGTAGGCGTGGTGCGGGTTGTGGGTGATGAACACCACGCCCAGGCCGCGTTCCTTGGCCTGGAGGATGTAGCGCAGCACCACCCCGGACTGCTTCACGCCCAGGGCCGCGGTGGGCTCGTCCAGGATCAGCACCTTCGCCCCGAAGTGCACCGCGCGGGCGATGGCCACGCACTGGCGCTCCCCACCCGAGAGGGTGCCGATGGGCTGGTCCACGTCGCGCAGGTCGATGCCCATGTCGGCGAGCTCCTGCTTGGTGGTCTCCTTCATCCTCGCCACGTCCAGGCGCTTGAACGGCCCGAACCCGGTGGTGAGCTCGGAGCCCAGGAAGAAGTTGCGCCACACCGGCATCAGCGGGACCACGGCGAGGTCCTGGTACACGGTGGCGATCCCGGCGTCGAGGGCCTGCCGGGGCGAGGTGAAGGTGGTCTCCTCCCCGCCGACCCGCAGGGTCCCGTCGGTGTGCTGGTGCAGTCCGGCGATGATCTTGATCAGGGTGGACTTGCCGGCCCCGTTGTCGCCGAGCACGCAGGTGACCTTCCCGGCGTCGACGGTCATGGTGACCTCGCGCAGGGCGATGATGTTGCCGTAGCGCTTGCCGACGTCCGCGAGCTCCACCAGGGGCGCGGCGGTGTCGGTGGTGGTGCCCGTGGGCGTGTTCTGCGTCGACACGGTGGTCACCTACTTCCTCTCGACGCGCTTGCGCACGTACATGTTCACGATGGTGGCCAGCAGCAGCATCAGGCCCAGGAAGAACTTGAACCAGTCCGGGTTCCACTCGGCGTAGACGATGCCGCGGGAGGCGATGCCGAAGATCAGCGCGCCCAGAGCGCCGCCGATCGCGGAGCCGAAGCCGCCGGTGAGCAGGCACCCGCCGATCACGGCGCCGATGATGTAGAGGAACTCGTTGCCGACGCCCTCCCCGGACTGCACGGAGTCGAAGGCGAAGAGGTTGTGCATGCCCAGCAGCCAGCCGCACAGGCCCACGCCCATGAACAGACCGATCTTGGTCTTCGCCACCGGCACGCCCACGGCGCGGGCGGCGTTCTCGTCCCCGCCCACCGCGAAGATCCAGTTGCCGATCCTCGTCTTGAGCAGGATGAACGTGGCGACCGCCACCAGGGCGATCCAGTAGAACACCGTGATCCGCACGTTCACCCCGGCGATGGTCACCGAGGAGGCGAAGATCGCCTTGGCGGAGTCGAAGCCGTCCATGGTGCTGATCGAGGGCGAGGAGACCGAGCCGCCGATGAGCCGGGTCAGAGCCAGGTTGAGCCCGGTGAGCATGAGGAACGTCGACAGGGTCACGATGAAGGAGGGCAGCTTGGTGCGCATCAGCAGCCAGCCGTTGATCAGCCCGATCGCCAGCGAGGTCAGCAGGGCGATGCCCACCCCGACCCAGACGTTGACGGCGAAGAACCAGCTGAACATCGAGGCGGCCAGCGCGGAGGTGATCACGGCCACCCCGGTGGAGAGGTCGAACTCCCCGCCGATCATCAGCAGGGACACCCCCACCACCATGATCCCGATGGTCGAGGCCCCGTACAGCACGGTGGAGATGGACTGGGCCTGGGTGATCGAGGGGGCGGCGACGGCGAAGAACAGCGCCACCACGATCGCCCCGACCAGCGCCCCGATCTCGGGGCGGGCCAGGAAGGTGCCCAGCAGGCCCTTGGTCTGGATGCGCTCGTCGGCCGGAGCCGCGGCGGTGGGCGTGGAGGGGGCTCCGGAGGAGCCGCGGTCCGGCGCCGGTGCGGCGGCCGGTGTACGGGTGGAGGTCATGGTCTTCTGCTCCTGGTTCCCGGGCCCGCTCAGCGGATGCCCTCGTTCGCGTACTCGAGGACGTCCTCGGCGTTCGACGAGTCCACGACGGCGGGACCCGTGAGCGTCGCCTGGCCGCCGCCGATCTTGAAGGCGCCCCGGTGGTTCTGCCACAGGGAGTCCACGGACAGGTAGCCCTGCAGCCACGGCTGCTGGTCGATGGTGAACAGCACGTCGCCGTCGACGACGGCCTGGGCGAGGTCGCCGTTCATGTCGAAGGACGCGACGGTCGCGTCGCTGCCGGCCGACTCCTTCGCCTCGAGCAGGGTCATCGTGTAGGGCGCGCCGAGCCCGATGATCGAGTCGGCCTCCGTCGAGGCCTGCAGCTTGGCCGTGGCGGTCGAGGACACCTGGGTCATGTCCGTGCCCTGCACGTAGAGGATCTCCGTCTCCGGCAGCGCCTCCTTGACGCCGGCGCACCGGGCCTCGAGGCCCACGTGGCCCTGCTCCTGGATCACGCAGATCGGGTGCTGCAGGCCCTCCTCCTTGAGCCGCTCCCCCGCCGTCTGCCCGGCCAGCTGCTCGTCGGACCCGAAGTGCGCGAACGCGCCGAGGTCCTCGAACTCGTTCTCGCCGGCGTTGAGGGTCACCACCGGGATGCCGGCCTCCTCGGCCTGGGCCAGCACGTCCCGCAGGGCGTCGGGCTTGGCCAGGGTCACGGCGATCCCGTCGACGCCCTGGTCGATGTACTGCTGCACGAGCTGGGCCTGGCGCCCGCCCTCGGGATCGGAGGCGTAGAGGAACTCCACGTTGTCCTTCGCCGAGGCCTCCTCGGCGCCCGCGCGGATCCGGTCCCAGAACGTGTCGCCCGGGGCGGCGTGCGTGATCATGGCGATCTTGATCTGCTCGGTCTGGGCCGCCTGGCCGCCGCCGCCCTCGCCCGCGGCGGTGGTCTCCCGGCCGCCCTCGGACGAGCAGCCGGCGAGCGCCATGGCGGGGACCAGCAGGGCGGCGGCCGCCAGGAGACGCCGGGGTGCCCTGGGCCGCAGGTTCTCGGGGGAAGGACGTCGTGCAGTCATGGGATGTTCTCCTCGTGTCGATGCGGGGCCTCGCGCCTCCGGGCGCCGCCTCGGCCGTCCGCTTGGGGATCATCCTGGGTGACCCGGATCACAGATGTCAATAGAATGTATGGACATATTCACATCTCGCCCTTCACAATGGAGGAAGTCGGCGGTCCCGCCCGCTCGGTTCCACTCCTTGGAGGTCCACCATGTCCGGCCCACTCCGTCTCACGGTCGACAAGACCTCCCCCGTGCCCCTCTACCACCAGGTGGCGCAGGGGCTCGAGGACGCGATCCGCAGCGGTGAGCTGCCCCCGGGAACCAAGCTGGACAACGAGATCGACCTCGCCAACCGGCTCAACCTGTCCCGGCCCACCATGCGCAAGGCCATGGACCAGCTCGTGCGCGCCGGGCTGCTGGTGCGCAAGCGCGGTGTGGGCACCCAGGTGGTGGGCAGCCAGGTGCGCCGCTCGCTCGAGCTGACCAGCCTGCACGAGGACCTCCAGCGCAGCGGGGGCAGTCCCAGCACGGACGTGCTGGACTTCGCGCGGATCCCTGCCGACGACGAGGTGGCGCTGCTGCTGGGCATCGCGCCGGGCGACGAGGTCTACCACCTCGTGCGCCTGCGCGGCACGGACGGCGAGCCGCTGGCCCTCATGGAGAACTGGATCCCCTGCGCGCTGTGCAAGCTCACGCGCGAGCAGCTCGAGCAGGAAGGGCTGTACTCCCTGATGCGCGGCCAGGGCGTCAACTTCCAGCTGGCCCACCAGCGGGTGGGCGCCGTCTCGGCCGACGCGTTCCAGGCGGAGCAGCTGGGCGTCGAGCCCGGCGCCGCGCTGGTCAGCATGCACCGCACCGCCATGGACGACCTCGGCCGGCAGGTGGAGACCGGCCGGCACGTGTACCGGGCCGACAAGTACACCTTCGAGCTGACTCTCGTCCAGCGCTGAGCGCCGGACCACCGCCGCGGCCCGAGACCACCGCACGACGACGACACCGGAAGGCACACCGACCCATGCACACCGACAGTTCCCGCCCCGAATGGGTCCACCCCAAGGACTCCGCCGCCCAGGACGGCTGGTTCGTCTCCCTGGGCGGCCACGACTCCGCCGCCGAGGTCCCCGGCTGGGCCCACACGGGCCTGCGCGTGGCCGACCTCTGCCCGGGCGGACGGATCCGCCTGGACGCCGCCGAGGAGGAGCGAATCGTGGTGCCCCTGGCGGGGAGCTTCACCGCCGAGACGAATGGTGAGAGCTACGACCTCGCCGGCCGGCCGTCGGTCTTCGCCGGCCCCACCGACGTCCTCTACACCGGGATCCGCCGGGACCTGACCGTGTCCACCGCCACCGGCGGCCGGGTGGCCGTGGCCTCGGCGCCCGCCCGCGCGGAGCACCCGACGCGGCTCGTGACCCGCGAGGAGATCCCGGTGGAGCTGCGCGGGGCGGGGAACTGCTCGCGCCAGGTGCACAACTTCGGCACGCCCGCCGCGCTGGAGGCCGACCGGTTCATCGTGTGCGAGGTGCTCACCCCGGCCGGCAACTGGTCCTCCTACCCGCCGCACAAGCACGACGAGGAGAAGGACGGGGAGACCGCCCTGGAGGAGATCTACTACTTCGAGACGCAGCTCGCCGAGGGCATGCCCGCCCCGGAGTCCGGCGGCACCGACCCGATGGGCTACCAGCGGGTCTACGCCTCGGACGACCGCCCCATCGACGTCAGCGCCGAGGTGCGCTCCGGCGACGTCGTCCTGGTGCCCTACGGCTGGCACGGGCCCGCCATGGCGACCCCCGGCTACGACCTGTACTACCTCAACGTCATGGCCGGGCCGGGCCGGGTGCGGGAGTGGCTGATCAGCGACGACCCCCACCACGGCTGGATCCGCCGGACCTGGGACGAGTCGGCCGTCGACCCCCGGCTGCCCTTCGGCCGCTGACCGGTTCCGTGCCGATCCGTCCGGGCGACCGCACCCGGACTCGTCCCCCGGACGACGGGACCGCCCGCACATGGAGCCGCCGGCTCGCGCTGCTCGTGTCCACCGTGCTGTTCATGGAGCACCTCGACGGCACGATCCTCGTCACCGCGGCGCCGAGCATCGCGGCCGATCTCGGCGTCGGCAGCGCCGAGATCGGCCTCGCGATGACCGTCTACCTCGTCACGGTGGCCACGTTCATCCCCGTGGGCGGCTGGCTCGCCGGCCGATTCGGGCCCCGGTGGGTGTTCTGCGCATCCATTGTCGTCTTCACGCTCGCCTCCCTCCTGTGCGCTGCCGGCAGCAGCCTCCCGGCACTGGTGGCGGCGCGGGTCCTTCAGGGCCTCGGCGGGGCCATGATGGTCCCGGTCGGGCAGCTCATCGTCCTGCGCGCCACGGACCGGCGCGATCTGCTGCGGGCCATCGCATGGATCACGTGGCCGGCGCTGCTCGCGCCCGTGCTGGCCCCGCTCGTGGGCGGGCTGCTGACCTCCTGGGCGAGCTGGCACTGGATCTTCCTGATCAACGTCCCGGTGGGCGCGGCGGCCCTCGTCGCGGCGCTGCGGCTCGTCCGCGACACGGAGACCGAACGCCGGTCCCTCGACGTGCCGGGGCTGCTGTGGTGCACGGTCGCCGTGTTCGGCCTGGTCGCCGGTCTGCAGCTCGTCCCGCACGCCGGATGGGCCGGCGCCGCGGTCGGGCTGCTGTGCGTCGCGGCCCTCAGCGGAGCCGTCGCCGTGCGCTGGCTGCTGCGCGCCGCGAACCCCCTGCTGGACCTGCGGGTCTACCGGATCGCCGGCTACCGGGCGGCGAACTCGGGCGGCTTCGTCTACCGGGCGGTCGTCAGCTCGGTCCCGTTCCTGCTGCCGCTGCTGCTCCAGGACGGATTCGGCCGGTCGCCCGTGGAGTCCGGTCTGCTCGTCACCGCCGTGTTCCTCGGCAACGTGGGCGTCAAGCCGGCCACCACCCCGCTGCTGCGCCGGTTCGGGTTCCGCACCGTCCTCATCGCCTCCGTGTCCGGCGGTGCGGTCTGCATCGCGACGTTCCTGCTCCTGGCTCCGGGCACGCCCCTGTGGCTCGTCACCCTGCTGCTGCTGGCCAGCGGGGCGCTGCGCTCGATCGGATTCACCGCCTACAACTCCCTGCAGTTCGCCGACGTGGAACCGGCGCAGATCTCTTCGGCGAACACCCTGTCCGCCACCAGCGCGCAACTGGCCACCGGGCTGGGGATCGCCGTGGGAGCCCTCGTCCTGCAGCTGGCCTCGGCCGCTGCCGGAATTCTCCCCGAGGCCGGAGACCTGCTCCCGTACCGGGCGGCCTTCGCCGTCATGGCAACCCTGCTCCTGCTGCCCCTGGTCAGTGCGCTGCGGCTCCCACCCTCGGTGGCCGAGCACGTCAGCGGGCACGCCACCACCGTCCCGGCGCCACCCCGCACCCCTTCAGGAAAGAGGACACCATGACCGCTCTTCCCGAACGCCCGCTCAGCGACGCCACGACCCTGCCGGCCCTCGGCTTCGGCACCTTCCCGCACGAAGAGGCGGACTCCGCCGCAGTCACCGAGCACGCCCTGGACCTGGGCTACCGGCTGCTGGACACCGCCCTGAGCTAGGAGGCCACCGGGGTGACTCCGGTGGTGAACCAGATCGAGATGCACCCCTATTTCGGACAGCGCCCGCAGCGACAGTTCCACGCCGAGCACGGCATCCTCACACAGAGCTGGAGCCCGCTCGGGCGGGGCGGGGCCCTGCTGGCCGAACCGGCGCTGGAGGAGATCGCCCGCGCCCACGGCGTCGGGACCGGTCAGGTCGTGCTGCGCTGGCACGTCCAGCAGGGGGTCGTCCCGATCCGCACCTCCGCGAACCCGGAGCGACGCCGCGTCAACCGGGAACTGGATTTCGAGCTCAGTCCCGAGCAGATGGCCGCCGTCGACAGGTTGGAGCAGGGTCGCATCTGGGGCCAGGACCCCGAGGAGTACGAGGAGTTCTGAGCCCCCGCTCCACCGGCCCAGGTGCGCGACAGGGCCCCCTCCACCCGGAGGGGGCCCTGTCGTCGTCCGTGGACGGTGTCAGCGCAGGGCGCCGACGGACGCGGCGGCGTCCTTCAGGACGCCGGCGGCGATCTCGAGGCCCTCGATCCGGCCCAGGGAGACGTCCTCGTGCTCGATGTTGACGGCCATGTCCGGGTCGACCTCGTGCAGCGCGGTGAGGAACTCGGCCCAGTAGGCGGTGTCGTGGCCGCGGCCCAGTGCCACGAAGTCCCACGCGGAGTCCTTCGGCCACTCGTTGGCCCACTCGTCCCCGCCGAGGTTGGTGCGGTCCTCCTCGGCGGAGAGGCGGCGGAAGCTGTTGTCCAGCACACCGTAGAGCGCGGCGTTGTCCTGGTTGATCCGCACGTCCTTCGCGGCCGCGTGGAGGATCAGCGGGCCGAGCTCGCGGACCACGGCGACCGGGTCCATCTGCTGCCAGAACAGGTGCGAGGCGTCGAGCTCCACGCCCACGTGGGTGGCACCGGTCAGCTCGACGAGCTTGTAGACGTCGGCGGTGTTGAAGACGACGTTCTGCGGGTGCAGCTCCAGGGCCACCTTCACGCCGTGGTCGGCGGCCATCCGGTCGGTCTCCCGCCAGAAATCGGCGACGAGACCCCACTGGTAGTCCAGCACGTCCAGGGAGGCGGAGTTCCAGGCGTTGACGACCCAGTTGGGCACGGTGGCCCCGGGCTCCCCGCCGGGCAGCCCGGACATGGTGACCACCCGGGTCTGGCCCAGCCGCTCGGCCAGCCGGATGGAGCGGCGGATGTCCTCGGCGTGCTTCTCCCCGATGGCACGCTTGGGGTGCAGCGGGTTGCCGTTGCAGTTCAGCCCGGCCATCGACACGCCGGTGCCCTCGAAGACGCCCAGGTAGTCGTCGCGGGCGGCGTCGCTCTCGAGGATCTGGTCCATGTCCGGGACGTGGACGGCCGGCAGGAATCCACCGGTGTTGATCTCGATGCCGGTCAGGCCGAGGTCGGCGATGACCTTCAGGGCCTCCGGGAGCGGGCGGTCGTGCAGGATCGCGTTGTAGACGCCGAGCTTCACAGGACGACCTTCTTTCCGTGGTGGGTGGCCGACTCCACGGCCGCCTGCAGGATCTCCATGTTGTGCACGCCGTCCGCGAAGGAGGCGTTGCGCGGCAGTGAAACGGACTCGTCGAGACCTGCGACCTCCTCGAGGAAGGCGCGGGCCTGGTAGCCGAAGGCGTCGTTCTGGCCGAAGCCGACGCCGGGGGCGTCCATGGCCAGTCCCTGCGACAGGTAGGGGTGGCCGGGGCCGAGGTTGACGGTGCGGTAGCCGTTGGTGGCCTCGGGCCCCTCGCGGAGGAACAGCTCGATCTCGGCCGGGCGCAGCTGGTTGAACCGGGCCGCACCCTTCTCGCAGAACACCTCGAAGGTCAGCGTGTTGGGGTGCCCGGCCGCCACCCGGGAGACCTCGAGGCTGCCGGCGCCGGAGGCGAACTCCGCGGAGTAGGCGGCGTAGTCGTCGTTCTCGACCGGCTCGTGGACGTCGCTGACCTCCACCAGGTGGTGGCCGGTCACCGCGCCCAGGGGCAGGGGGCGTTCGGTGATGGTGGTGGCCAGGCGTCCGCCGGACACGGAGGCGATGTCGCCGCAGAGGAATTCCGCGACGTAGGCCAGGTGGCTGCCGACATCGGCCAGCGCACCGGAGCCGGGGCCGCCCTTGTAGCGCCAGCTCATCGGGGCCTTGGGGTTGAACCCGTAGTCGGTCCAGTACCGGCCGCTGAAGTGCAGGACCTTGCCCAGGGTGCCGTCCTGGATCAGGTCGCGGATCGCGGCGATGCCGGGGGTGCGCCGGAAGGTGAAGCCGATCCGGGCGACGGACTCCGCCTGCTCGGCGGCGGCGGCCATGGCGCGGGCGTCCTCGAGGGTGTCGCTGAGCGGCTTCTCGCACAGCACGTGCTTGCCCGCCTCCAGCAGGCCCTCGACCGCCCGGCGGTGGAAGCGGTTCGCGATGACGACGCTGACCACGTCGATCTCCGGGTCCTCCGCGACCGCCTCCCAGGAGCCGACGGCCTTCTCATAGCCGTAGCGGCGGGCCACGTGGCCACCGAGGGTCTCGTTGACGTCGCCGATGGCGACGTAGCGCAGCGGGGGCAGGACGGGGTCGTAGAGCGTGGGGGCCACGCGGTAGGCGGCCGCGTGGGCCTGGCCTGCCATGCCGGCGCCGATGACGGCGATGCCGATGCTGTCGGTCATGTTTCTCTCCTGGACTGGGGACGGGACGGGGACGGTTCGGGAAAGGGGACGAACACGCACGAAGAGCGGCCGTCGCTCCGGGCCCTGTGGCACCGGTCACGATTGGAGCGCTCCAACGAGCGTAGGATCTTCTGCGGACCGGGTCAAGAGATTTGTCAGGACAAATTCGGGAGAGCGATCGGGGACAATGCTGTGGTGAACACTCGACCGCCCACCATCTACGACGTCGCCCGGAGCGCGGGCGTCTCCAAGTCCTTGGTGTCCCTCGTCCTGCGCGGCTCCCCCAGCGTCTCCGAGGCCCGGCGGACCGCCGTCCTGGAGGCGGTGGAGCGGCTGGGCTATCGCCCCAGCCAGGCCGCCGCGGCGCTGGCCGGGGCGACGACGCGCACCATCGGGGTGGTCATCGACGACTGGCGGAACCTGTGGTTCGTGGAGCTGCTGCGCGGTCTGCAGGAGGGCCTGGCGCCGCACGGACTGCGGATCGCGGTCGCCGACCACACGCTCAACGCGCACGTGGAGGCGCACCCGCTGGACGGCTTCCTGTCGATGCGCGTCGACGGGCTGGTGATCGCCACCGAGCCGACCGGGGCCATGCGCGTGCCCGAGGGACTGCCCGTCGTGGTGGCCGGCCACCGGGAGGGCGTGGTGCCGGGTGCCGAGGTCGTCGCCAACGACGACCGGCTCGGCGCGCGCCTGGCGACGGAGCACCTGATCGGCCTCGGCCACCGCGGCATCGGCCACCTCACGGGCGGCGGCGGAGCGGCCCGGCTGCGGGCGGAGGGCTTCGCGGCGGCGATGGCCGCGGCCGGCCTCGAGCCCCGCACCGTCGCCGGGCACGGTGCCACCACGGAGGAGGACGGCTACGCCGCCGCGGTGCGCCTGCTCGACGCCGCTCCGGAGACCACGGCGGTCTTCGCCGCCAACGACACCATGGCCATGGGGGCGCTCGCGGCGGCCGGTGAGCGCGGGCTGCGCGTGCCGCATGAGCTCTCGGTGGTCGGCTACGACGACTCCCCCATCGCCTCCACCCATCTCCTGCGGCTGACCACCGTCGACAGCCGCAACGCGGAGATTGGCGCGGTCGCCGCCGAGCGGCTGGTGGCCCGGATCGGCGGGGGCCCGGACACGGGGGCGGCGGTCCTGCTCGAGCCGGAGCTGGTCGTCCGCGGCTCCACGGCGGCACCCCGCGCGACCGGGTGACGGCGGGGCCCCGCGAGCGCCCCGCCGCCGCGCCGGGGAAACGGGTCAGGGCGCGGCGGGGCCCTCGCCCCGCCGCGCCCTGACGCCGGCCCCCGCTGCCACTCAGGCGCGGGCGGCCACCGGTGCCGTGCTGTAGAGCTCCGGCTTCGGCTGCATCCGCACGGGCACGATCTCCCCGCTGGCCTGCGCCCGGACGCCGGCCTCGCAGCACGCGGCCGTGGCGTAGCCGTCCCATGCGGAGGGCCCGCCGATCTGCCCGCGCGCGGCGGCGTCGACCCACGCCTGGATCTCGCGGTCGTAGGCCTCGACGAAGCGCTCCTCGAAGCCCGGGGTGACGCTGCCGCCCCAGGTGCCGGCCGTGCGGACGTAGGGTTCGGTGTCGCCGCCGATGCCCACCACACCGGTCTCGAAGGACGCCTGCGTGGCGACCTGGTAGCCGAACTGCGCGTTGACGTAGGCCTCGACCTGGGCGAGGATCCCGGACTCGGTCTCCATGAGCACCAGCTGCGGGTCCTTCTGGCCCTCCGGGGCGTTGCGGGTGGAGCGCCCGATCCGGACCTGGACCGAGGTGATCTCCTCCCCGGTGAAGAAGCGCACGGCGTCGAACTCGTGCACCACGGAGTCGTTGATGATCATCTCGTTGGTGAACCCGGGCGGGGTGGTCGGGTTGCGGTGCTGGTGGTGCAGGGTCAGCAGCTCCCCGTAGGTCTGCTCCTCGATCATCCGGCGCAGGGCGAGATAGCCCGCGTCGAAGCGGCGCATGAAGCCGACCTGGATCAGCTGCCGGCCGGCGGCGACCTCGGCCTCGACCACGCGCCAGGAGGACTCCGCGTCCGGGGTCAGCGGCTTCTCGCACAGCGTGGGCAGCCCGTGCTCGATCGCGGACAGCAGCACCTGCTCGTGCAGGAACCCGGGGGTGGCGATGAGGGCGGCGTCGATGTCGTCCCGGTCGAGCACCTCCTGGAAGTCGGTGTGGGCCACCGCGCCGGGGATGTGGGCGATGGCGGCCTCGGCCCGGGCCCGGTCGATGTCGACGACGGCGGCGATCTCGGCGCCGTTGATCCGGCGGTGGATGCGCTCGATGTGGTCGGCGCCCATGCGGCCGGCTCCGACGACGGCTACGCGCAGCGGGGTGTTCATGGTGTTCTCCTTCCGCCGCCCCTGCGGGGCGGGATGTGCGGGGCGCTCCCGCCGGTCCGGGGACCGGCGGGAGCGGGTGGCGTGCGGGTCAGTGGTCGGACGAGGACGGGAAGGCGAAGGACGCCCCCGAGGCGTGGTGCGGCTCGGGCCAGCGCTCGGTGATGGCCTTGCCGCGGGTGTAGAAGCGCACGCCGTCGGGCCCGTAGATGTGGTGGTCGCCGAACAGGGAGGCCTTCCAGCCGCCGAAGGAGTGCCAGGCGACGGGCACGGGGATCGGGACGTTGACGCCGATCATGCCCACGGTCACCTGCCGCTTGAACTGGCGGGCGTAGGCGCCGGAGGAGGTGAAGATCGCGGTGCCGTTGCCGTACGGGTTGGCGTTGATGACCTCGATGCCCTCCTCCAGGGTGTCCACGCGCAGCACCACGAGGACGGGCCCGAAGATCTCCTCCTCGTAGGCCTGCATGTCCTTCCGAACCCGGTCCAGGACGGTGGGGCCCACGAAGAAGCCGTCCTCGTGGTCCTTCACGATCAGGTCGCGGCCGTCCACGACGACGGCGGCGCCGTCCTGCTCGGCGGCGGTGACGATTCGGCGCACCCGGTCCCGGGACGCGGGGGTGATGACGGGGCCCATGTCGGAGGAGGCGTCCATGCCGTTGCCCACGGTGATGTCCTTGGCGCGGGCGGCCAGCTTGTCCACGAGCAGGTCCGCGGCCTCGCCGACGGCCACGGCCACGGACACGGCCATGCAGCGCTCCCCGGCGGAGCCGAAGGCGGCCGCCGTGAGGTTGTCGGCCGCGGAGTCCATGTCCGCGTCCGGCAGCACGATCGCGTGGTTCTTCGCCCCGCCGAGGGCCTGGACGCGCTTGCCGTGCTTGGTCGCGGTCTCGTGCACGTACTGCGCGATCGGGGTGGAGCCCACGAACGAGATGCCGTCCACGTCCGGGTGGGTCAGCAGCCCGTCCACGGCCTCCTTGCCGCCGTGCAGCACCTGGAACACCCCGTCCGGCAGTCCGGCCCGCTGCCACAGCTCGGCGATCAGCAGGGCCGGGGAGGGGTCCCGCTCGGAAGGCTTGAGGATGAAGGCGTTGCCGGTGGCGATCGCCACCGGCGCCATCCACAGCGGCACCATGACGGGGAAGTTGAACGGGGTGATGCCCGCGACCACGCCGAGGGGCTGGCGGAAGGAGTAGACGTCGATGCCGGTGGAGAACTGGTCGGAGTACTCCCCCTTGAGCTGCTCGGCGATCCCGCAGGCGAACTCGACGACCTCGAGGCCGCGGCCCACCTCGCCCTTGGCGTCTGAGAGCACCTTGCCGTGCTCGGCGGTGATCAGGGCGGCGAGGTCGTCGGTGTGGGCGGCCACGAGCTCGCGGAACTTGAACAGCACGGCGGTGCGCTTGGCCAGGGACACGTCGCCCCACGAGTCGGCGGCCGCCCGGGCCGCGGCCACCGTGGTCTGCAGGTCCTCGTCGGTGGCCAGGTGCAGGATGCCGGACACCTGCCCGGTGGCGGGGTTGTAGATCTCCTGGGTGCGGTCACCGGTGCCGGGCGTGCGGGCCCCGGCGATGAAGTGCTCGACGTGCTGGATCTGCTGGTCGGTCCTGTCGATCTGCTGGGTCATGGGACTCCTCCTTCAGTTCCCCAGCAGCGGACGCTGCCGGGCCTTGTGCTGCTGGTAGGCCTCGTAGGCCTCGTTCGTGGACTCGAGGGTGGCGGTGCCCGTGACGGGCACGTCCCACCAGGACTCGGAGCTGGGCGCGTCGATCAGCGGGTCCGACTCCACGTGCACGAGCACGGGACCGGAGCCCTCGGGCACGGCCTTGGCCTCGGCCACGCACCGCTGCAGCCGGTCGATCACGCCCTCGCCGGGCTCGACCCGCAGCACGCGCACGCCGAGGGACTCGGCGTTCGTGGCGAGGTCGATCGGCAGCGTCGAGCCGTCGTCGAAGCTGTGCCGGGCCCCGTCGAGGTAGCGGTACTTCGTGCCGAAGCGCTGGGACCCCAGCTGCTCCGAGAGCGCGCCGATCGAGGCGTAGCCGTGGTTCTGGATCAGCACCACCACGAGCTTGAGCCCCTCGGCCACGGCCGTGACGAGCTCGGTGTGCATCATCAGGTAGGAGCCGTCCCCGACCATGACGACGACGTCGCGCGCGTCCTGCGGCGTCCCGGCCCGCTGGGCCTCGGCCACGGCGGCCCGCTTGACCCCGAGCCCGCCGGCGATCTCGTAGCCCATGCAGGAGAACGCGTACTCGACGTGGTAGCCGAAGGCGTCCTTGACCCGCCACATCTTGTGCAGGTCACCGGGCAGCGAGCCCGCCGCGCACACGACGACGTCGCGGTCGTCCATGGCCTCGTTGACGGCCCCGATGATCTCGTTCTGGCTGGGCAGCGGCAGGTGCCGCTCGGAGAACGCCGCGTCCACGGTCGCGTCCCAGCGCTGCTTCTCGGCTTCGACGGTCGCCGCGAGGTCCGCACCGACCCGGTACCCGCCCAGCGCCTGCGTCAGTTCGACGAGCGTCTTGCGGGCGTCGGCGACGACCGGCACGGCGGTGCCCTGCTTGTAGGCGTCGAACGCCGCGACGTTGATGTTGACGAAGCGCACGTCCGGGTGCTGGAACGCGGTGCGGGACGCGGTGGTGAAGTCCTCGTACCGGGTGCCGATGCCGATCACCAGGTCGGCGTCGGCGACCACGGCGTTGGAGGCCGTGGAGCCGGTGGAGCCGACGGCCCCGAGGCACAGCGGGTGGTCCCAGTCCATGACCCCCACGCCCGCCTGGGTGTAGGTCACGGGGATCCCGGTGGTCTCGGCGAACTCGGCCAGCGCCTCGGTGGCGAAGGAGTAGTGCACCCCGCCGCCGGCGATGACCACGGGCCGCTCGGCCGCACGGATCGCCGCGACGGCCGCGCGGACGTCCTCCTCCTCGGGCGCCGGCCGGCGGATCCGCCACTCCCGGGGGGCGAGGAACTCCTCGGGCACCTCCAGCGGCTCGGCCTGCACGTCCTGCGGGAGCGCGATCGTCACGGCGCCGGTCTCGGCCGGGTCCGTGAGCACCCGCATGCCGTTGAGCAGCGCCGAGAAGAGCTGCTCCGGCCGCCAGACGCGGTCGAAGTAGCGGGACACCGGCCGGAAGACGTCGTTGACGGTGATGTCGTTGGCGTCGGGGCGCTCGAGCTGCTGGAGCACCGGGTCCGGGCGCCGGGAGGCGAACTGGTCCGAGGGGAACAGCAGCGCGGGCAGCCGGTTCGTGGTGGCCAGGGCGGCGCCGGTCACCATGTTGGTGGCGCCGGGGCCGATCGAGGTGGACACCGCGAAGGTGGCCCGGCGCCGGGTGTGCCGGGCGTAGCCGACGGCCTGGTGCACCTGGGCCTGCTCGTTGCGGCCCTGGTAGTAGGGCATCAGGGCGGGGTCCTGGGCCTGGTACTGCTTCAGGGCCTGCCCCACCCCGGCCACGTTGCCGTGGCCGAAGATGCCGAACATGCCCGGGATCGTGCGCTGCCGGTACTCCTCGGCACCGATCCGGTCGACGGTCCACTGGTTGGCCAGGAACTCCACGAGCGCCTGGGAGACGGAGAGGGTGCGGGTGCTCATCGGGCGGCTCCTTCCTCGACGGTGTGCCCCTTGAGCAGGGACGCGGCGGTGGCCACGGCGCCGGCGACGTCGCCGTCCTCGGGGTAGAGGAGGGTGCGGCCGACGGTCAGGCCCTGCACGCCGGGCAGCGCGAGGGCGGCCTCCCAGGTCGCGAAGACCTCGTCGGGCCGGCCGCTCGGGTCACCGCCCAGCAGGACCGTGGGCAGGGTGGTGGCCGCCATGACGCGCTCCATGTCCTCGACCACGGGAAGCTTCATCCACGTGTGCGCGGAGGTTCCCCCGAGCCCCTGGGCGATCGCCACGGACTGGATCACGGCGTCGGCGGAGAGGTCGTTGACGATGCCGGTGCCGGTGATCCGGGAGATGAACGGCTCCACCATCGCGATGAGGCCGAGGGCGGCGAGGGAGTCCACCGCCCTGGCGGTGTTCTCCAGGACGGAGGTGGTGTGCGGGTCCTCGAAGCAGATGCGGGTGAGCATCTTGCCGCCGTCGGCGCCGATCCGGTCCAGGGCCTCGGCGGTGTGCCCCGTGAAGCGGTCGTCGATCTCGTTGACGAGGCCCGGCAGTCCGCCGCGGTTCATGGAGCCGAAGACGAGCTTGCCCTCGAGCGCCCCGAGCAGCAGCAGGTCGTCCAGCACGTCCGGGGAGGCGAGCACGCCGTCCACCTGGGGGTCCGCCAGGGCGATCTGCAGCCGGTCGAGCAGGCTGCGCCGGTCGGCCATGGCGTCGGCCTCGCCGCGCACCCGCAGGGCGCCGCGGGCCGCGTGGTCGGCGGCGACGACGAAGTTCTGCCGCCCGTGCACGGGTCCGGGGTGACGACGGCGGGAGTCCGCGGCGCGCTGGACGGCGCGCGGGTCCTCCAGCCGGACCCGGGTCAGGTGCTCGTAGCGGCGGGGGTCCGCCGTGTCGAGCTCGAGGGGGGTGGTCGTGGTCATCGGGTGGCTCCTTCGGGTACGGCGCGGCCGCGCTCGCGCAGCAGCTGGAAGACCTCGGCGGGGGTGGGCATGGCGTCGGAGCAGGAGATCTTCGAGGCCACGATCGCGCCTGAGGCGTTGGCGTAGTCGAGGACCTGCTCGAGGCTCCAGCCCTGGTTGATGCCGTGGCAGAAGGCCCCGCCGAAGGAGTCGCCGGCGCCGAGGCCGTTGACGGTCTCCACCGGGACGGGGGCCGAGACCACGCGCTCGTCGCGGGTCTTGGCCATGACCCCCTCGGGGCCGAGCTTGACGACGGCGATCCGCACGCCGGCCTCCAGCAGCCGGTCGGCCTGCTCGTCGGGGGTGCCCTCCCCCACGGCCACCGCGCACTCCTTGTCGTTGCCGATGGCGATGGTCACGTGGCCGAGCAGCTCGTGGACCTGCGCGCGGGCGTCCTCCTCGGACTCCCAGAACATGGGCCGGTAGTCGAGGTCCAGGATCGTGTGCTGGTCGGCCCGCAGCTGCTCGCGGGGACGGGCCTCGTGGGCGGCGAAGTGGGCCGCCCGGGACGGCTCCTGGCACAGGCCCGTGACGGTGGACCACAGGATCCGCGTGTCGGCCACGACCTCGGTGTCGATCTCCTCGGGCCGGATCTGCAGGTCCGGGGCCGTGGGGAAGCGTCCGTAGAAGTACAGCGGGAAGTCCTCGGGCGGGCGGATCGCGCAGAACGTGGCGGGGGTCTGCAGCCCCGGCACGGCGCTCACGAACCGGTCGTCCACGCCGTAGCGGGTGAGCTCGCGGTGCAGGAAGGTGGCGAACGGGTCGTCGCCGGTGCGGGTGATCACCGCGGTGGACTCGCCGTGGCGGGCCGCGGCGACCGCCACGTTCGACGGCGATCCGCCGAGGTACTTGCGGAACGTGGTCACGTCCTCGAGTCCGACGCCGATGTCGTCGGGGTAGATGTCGACGCTGATGCGTCCCAGGGTCACGACGTCGTAGCTCACGCGTGGGCCTCCGTCCTCTGCTCGGTGTGCTGCGGGGTGCCGGCGGCGGCCTTCCGGGCCGCCTCGGCGCGCTCGGTCATCTGCTCCAGCTGGTAGCGGGAGACCTCCATCGCGCTCTCGTCCTCGGCGAAGACCGAGGAGACCATCACGGAGTCCGCCCGGTCGAGGAAGCCGTTGGTGGCGAGGCCGCCGAAGAACTCGTCCCAGTCGACGTCGCCGTCGCCGATCTTCAGGTGCTGGTGCACCCGGGCGGCGTTGCCCGGGGGGTTGGTGATGTAGCGCAGCCCGTGCGAGCGGTGGTGGTCCATCGTGTCCGCCACGTGCACCACGCGCAGGCGGTCGCCCACCGCGGCCATGATCTCCAGGGGTGCGTCCTCCATGTGGAAGGTGTGCGGGGCCACGTAGGCGAAGCCGAGGTTCGGGGAGTTCACGCCCCGGATCACCCGCCACGCCGCCAGGCCCTGCTCCACGAAGTCGTCGGGGTGCGGGTCGATGGCGATGTGCACGCCCTCCGCCTCGATGAGGGGCAGGAGCTCCTCCATGGAGCGGTAGAACGCGCGCTCGGACTCCTCGGAGAGCTCGGGCCGGCCCGAGAACTCGGTGTTCATCTGCTGCACCCCGAGGTCCACGGTCATCCGGACGGCGCGCTTCCAGTACCGCACGGCGGCCTCACGGGCGTCGGGGTCCGGGGAGGACCAGCGCAGCACGGGCAGCACGGAGGCGATCTGCACCCCGGCGGCACGGCAGGCCGCCCGCAGGTCCGCGACGAGCCGGTCGTCGGCCTTGGGGTGGCCGAAGAAGGGCAGGAAGTCGGCGTGCGGCGTGAGCTGCAGGTGGTCGTAGCCCAGGTCCGCGGCGAGCTGCGGGAACTCGAGCAGGGAGTGGGTGGAATGGAACGGGGTGGGATCGAGGGCGATCTTCATGGGCGGATCTCCAGGTCTGTGGTGCGCGGACGGGTCAGCGGACGCGGGTGCGGGAGCCGCAGCCCAGCAGGTAGGAGCGCGTGCGGGTGGCGATGGGCAGCGGGACGTCGAAGGAGGAGACGGGGTACATGTCCTGCTCGACGATGCCGAAGACCGGTCGCTCCAGCTTCTCCACCTCCGCGATGACCTCCGCGAGGTCCGGCAGGCCGGCGGGCGGCTCGACCATGACACCGGCGAGGTTGGCCGCGGCCCAGGTCAGGTTCTCCCGGCGCACGCGTTCGAGGACCACGGGGTCGATCTGCTTCAGGTGCAGGTAGCCGATCCGCTCGGGGTAGCGGCGGATGAGGTCCACGGAGGACGCTCCCCCGTACTCGGCGTGGCCGGTGTCCAGGCAGAGGGTTACCAGCTCGGGGTCGGTGCGCTGCAGGAAGGTCTCGATGTCGGGCTGGCCGCACACGTGGGAGTCGGCGTGGGAGTGGAACTGCTGCTGCAGACCGAAGTCCTCGCGCAGCACCTTCCCCAGCCGGTCGTGGCCCTCGCACAGCGCGTTCCACTGCTCGGTGCTCAGGTGCTCGTTCTCGAGCGCCTGGCCCGTCACGTCGTCCCGCCACATGGCCGGGATCACCACGATGTGCTCGCCACCCATGGCGGCGGTCAGCTCAGCGACCTTCCGCGCGGGCTCCCACGCCTCCTGCCACTGGCCGGCGCCGCGATGGAACGCCGTGAAGACGGTGCCCGCCGAGACCTTCAGGCTGCGCTGGGCGAGCTCGTCGGCGAGCCGGGCGGGGTCCGTGGGCAGGTAGCCGTAGGGACCCAGCTCGATCCAGGAGTAGCCCGCCTCGGCGACCTCGTCGAGGAAGCGCTCCCAGGGGGTCTGCTTCGGGTCGTCGGCGAACCACACGCCCCAGGAGTCGGGGGCGGTGCCGATGAGGACGGGGTTCTGCTGCTGTGCCGCCGCGCCGGCGGTCGTGGAGGTCGCGCTCTGCTGCGCCATGGTGCCCTGCTTTCTGGTGCTGGACCGGCGTCACGGTGCGGATCCCGTGCGCCCGGCCGATCAGTGGTCCGGATCACAACCAGAATACGACATCAGGTCAGTTTGTAAAGACATACGGTCTAACTGCGCGCCCGGCGATCCCCGAGACCCGATTCGTGGCCACCGGAGGGGGCAAGGGACGCCCATCAGGTCTTTTCTTTGTCGTAATGTGTTGACATACTTTCGAGCATGGTGGAACAGTCGTCCACCACGTGCCATCCACCGGAAGGACCCACCCGTGCCCCTCGTGCGCATCGACGTCATCGAAGACCGTCGAACCCCCGAACAGCTCCGCGAGCTCGCCGACACCGTCCAGGACGTCATGCTCGACACCTTCGCGGCCCCGCCCCGCGACCGCTACCAGATCATCACCGAGCACCGGCCCGGCCAGATCATCGCCGAGGACACCGGCCTCGGCTTCACCCGCACCGACGACCTCGTCATCGTCCAGGTGGTCCAGCAGGGCCGCAGCGAGGCCCAGAAGCAGGCCATGTACCGGGCCCTGGCCGACCGCCTCCGCGCCCGCACCGGGCTGGACCCGCAGGACCTCATCGTCTCCGTCACCGAGAACACCCGCGAGGACTGGTCCTTCGGCGAGGGCGTCGCGCAGTTCCTCGAAGGCCGGCTCTGACTCCTCGGCCGGCTCGGCGCACGGGAAAGGCCCCGTCCACGGTGTTCGCGGACGGGGCCTTCCCCGGGTGCTGGGTCGACGGGCCGGAGCCCGCCGGATCACTTCGTCTCGAAGATCTCCCGCATCAGCTGGGCGGTCTCGGACGGGGTCTTGCCGACCTTCACGCCCGCGGCCTCGAGGGCCTCCTTCTTGGCCTGCGCCGTGCCCGAGGAGCCGGAGACGATGGCGCCGGCGTGGCCCATGGTCTTGCCCTCGGGAGCGGTGAAGCCGGCGACGTAGCCGACGACCGGCTTGGAGACGTTCGCCTTGATGAAGTCCGCGGCGCGCTCCTCGGCGTCGCCGCCGATCTCGCCGATCATCACGATGGCCTCGGTCTCGGGGTCCGCCTCGAACGCCTCGAGGGCGTCGATGTGGGTGGTGCCGATGACCGGGTCGCCGCCGATGCCGATGGCGGTGGTGAAGCCGATGTCGCGCAGCTCGTACATCATCTGGTAGGTCAGGGTGCCCGACTTGGAGACCAGGCCGATCTTGCCCTTGCCGGTGATGTTCGCCGGGGTGATGCCGACGAGCGACTCGCCCGGGGTGATGATGCCGGGGCAGTTCGGGCCGATGATGCGGGTGGTCTGCTTGCCGTCCGCACCGGTCCTCGACTTCGCGTAGGCCCAGAACTCGGCGGAGTCCTGCACCGGGATGCCCTCGGTGATGACGACCACCAGCGGGACCGAGGCGTCGATGGCCTCGATCACGGCGTCCTTCGTGAAGGCCGGCGGCACGAAGACGATCGACACGTCCGCGCCGGTCTTCTCGACGGCCTCGGCGACGGTGCCGAAGACCGGCAGCTCGACGCTGTTGCCGTCCTTGTCCTGGTGGGCCACGGTGGTGCCGGCCTTGCGGGCGTTGACGCCGCCCATGACCTGCGTCCCCGCCGCGAGCATGCGGCCGGTGTGCTTGGTGCCCTCGCCGCCGGTGATGCCCTGAACGATGACCTTGGAGTCCTTGTTCAAAAAGATTGACATTGCTGTTCGTTCCTTAGAAGTGTTCGTCCGGTCGGCGGATCAGTTGGCGGCGTGGGCGAGCTCGGCGGCCTTGTCCGCGCCCTCGTCCATGGTCTCGGCGAGGGTGACGAGCGGGTGGTTGGCGCCGGCCAGGATGCGCCGGCCCTCCTCGACGTTGTTGCCGTCCAGGCGGACCACGAGCGGCTTGTCCTCCTCGTCCCCGAGGATCTCGAGGGCCTTCACGATGCCGTTGGCCACGGCGTCGCACGCGGTGATGCCGCCGAAGACGTTGACGAACACGGACTTCACCTGCGGGTCGTTGAGGATCACGTCCAGGCCCGCGGCCATGACCTCGGCCGAGGCCCCGCCGCCGATGTCCAGGAAGTTGGCCGGCTTGACGTTGCCGTGCTTCTCGCCGGCGTAGGCGACGACGTCCAGGGTGGACATCACCAGGCCCGCGCCGTTGCCGATGATGCCGACCTCGCCGTCGAGCTTGACGTAGTTGAGGTCGTGCTCCTTGGCCTTCTCCTCGAGGGGGTCGGCGCTGGACTTGTCGGCGAGGGAGGCGTGCTCCGGCTGGCGGAACTCCGCGTTCTCGTCGAGGGTGACCTTGCCGTCGAGAGCGATGACCTGCCCGTCGCCGGTCTTCACCAGCGGGTTGACCTCGACGAGCGTGGCGTCCTCCTTCTTGAAGACGTCCCACAGCTTCACGAGCACGGGGACCACCTTCGCGGCGGTCTCGTCGTCGAACTTCGCCTCGCGGACGATCTCCTGGGCCTTGGCCTCGGTGATGCCCTCGGTCGGGACGACCTCGACGCGGGCGAGGGCCTCGGGCCGCTCGACGGCGAGCTGCTCGATCTCCACGCCGCCCTCGACGGAGCACATGGCCAGGTAGGAGCGGTTGGCACGGTCCAGCAGGATCGAGAAGTAGTACTCCTCCGCGATGTCCGCGCCCTGGGCGATCATGACGCGGTGGACGGTGTGGCCCTTGATGTCCATGCCGAGGATCTGCTGGGCGTACTCGTAGGCCTCGTCGGCGGTCTTGGCGACCTTGACGCCGCCGGCCTTGCCGCGGCCTCCGACCTTGACCTGCGCCTTCACGACGGTGACCCCGCCGATCTTCTCGGCGGCGGCCCTTGCTTCTTCGGGGGTGGTCGCGACGATGCCCTGGAGCACGGGGACGCCGTGCTTCTCGAACAGGTCGCGTGCCTGGTATTCGAACAGGTCCACGGGTGAATGCCCTTCTTCGTCGAAGTCGTGGGCGGCGGCGACCCGGGCAGTGTGCGGGTCGTCCTCCGACCTGGTGGTGAACGGAGCACTGCGCATCCTCCCGGCCGGGGCCGGCAGGATGCGTCCGGGCCGTTCCGCGGAGCCGTTCCGGGCGCGGGACGTACCGGTGCACTCCCTGTACGAGACTGTAGTGCATGCTGAAACTGCGGCCACAACCGGGGGCGCGCGCGTGCGGCCCGGCGATTCTTGATTGACTGGCCCCATGAGCTCTGTCGACTCCCCCGAGAACCGGGCGTTCGCCCCTGCCGATGCCGGCTTCCTCGTCTCGATCGCGACCTTCGCGTTCGTGGCCCTCGGACTGGAGGCCGTGGTCGACGGCACGGTGCTCACCTTCACCGGCGGGATCCCCGACGTCTACCCGCTGGGCTGGCAGGTCGTCACCTGGCTGACCCTCGGCGCGGCGTGGCTCGCGATCCAGCGGGGCCTCGTGGCGTGGCTGCGCCACCGGGCGGCGGACCCCGCGGTCCCTGCGCCCTCGGACCCCGCCCCCTCCTCCGCGGTCGACCACCGGCGGACCACCACGGCCCTCGTCGTCTTCGTGCTGGCCGTCCTGCTCGGGGTGATCCTGCCCGTCTTCCTCGTGGGCGAGTGGCGCGTGCAGCCGATCCAGCTCTACCTGGACCTCTACGCGGAGTACGGCGCGGGCGCGTGGCTCGGCATGGTGGGCTTCGCCGCCTACCACGTGGGGCGGGCCCTGCTCCTCGCACTGGTCCTGACGTGCGTGCAGCGGGCCGCGGAGCTGCGCCGGCCGGCCCCCTGGGCACGGGTCGCCCCGGTGGGCGGGCTCGTCCTCGGGCTCCTGCTCGCCCTGCCCGGGCTGGTCCTGGGCGGCTGGGCCTCCGTCGCCACGGCCGTGGTCTGCTGCACGCTGCTGGGCGTGGTGCACAACCTCACCGGCAGGTCGCTGCGCTGGACGGCCCCCGCGGCCGTGGCGGTGCTGCTGTTCGTCTAGCGGCGTCGGCCGGGGCCCCTGTCGCCGTGCGCCCCTCCGGCTCCGACCCGGGCAGGACCGTGGCGGAGAAATGTTGCGGCGATCACAAGAATCTGCCCGCCGGGGTTCCCCACCCCGGCCATATGTCCTAACATAATGACATCAGGACCACTGAGACGTGCGTCACGCACGGAGTGACCCGTCCGACCCGTCAGCACCGTGCAGAGCGCACCGGTTGCGTCCGAGCAAAGGAACTCCCGATGGCCACCTCCTCACCCCGGGAAGCAGCAGCCACGCTGCCTCCCCTCACGTCCGGGCCGCATCGCAAGCGCCTCGGTCTCATCTCCGTCGTCGCCTGCTTCGGCGGCCTGCTCTTCGGCTACGACACCGGCGTGATCAACGGCGCGCTCCGCCCGATGTCGGAGGAGCTCGGCCTCACCCCGTTCACCGAGGGCGTGGTCACCAGCTCGCTCGTCTTCGCCGCCGCCGTCGGCGCGCTGTCCGGCGGACGCCTCTCGGACGCCTGGGGGCGCCGGAAGACCATCCTCCTGCTGGCCGTCCTGTTCTTCGTCGGGACCCTGGTCGTCGTGCTCACCCCCAACTACGAGATCCTCGTGCTCGGGCGCGTCCTGCTCGGCCTGGCCGTGGGCGGCGCCTCGGCGGTGGTGCCCGTCTTCCTCGCGGAGATGGCCCCGTACGAGATCCGCGGCTCGATCGCGGGACGCAACGAGGTGGCCATCGTGATCGGCCAGCTCTCCGCGTTCGTGATCAACGCGATCATCGGCAACGTCTTCAGCGACGTCACCGGCGTCTGGCGGATCATGTTCGCGATCTGCGCGCTGCCGGCCGTGGCGCTGTTCATCGGCATGCTCCGGATGCCGGAGTCCCCGCGCTGGCTCGTCGAGAAGGGCCGGCACGCGGAGGCCCTCGAGGTGCTCAAGACGGTGCGCTCCGAGGACCGTGCGATCGCCGAGCTCGGCGAGGTCGAGCACATCACCGAGGAGGAGCGCGCCGAGAACCGGATCGGGCTGGGCGCGATCCTGACCAACAAGCACCTGCTCCGCATCCTGCTCGTCGGCATCGGCCTCGGCATCGTCCAGCAGTTCACCGGCATCAACTCGATCATGTACTACGGGCAGATCGTGCTGATCGAATCGGGCTTCGAGGCCGGCGCGGCCCTCATCGCCAACATCGCCCCCGGGGTGATCGCCGTGGTCGGCGGCTTCATCGCGCTGTACATGATGGACCGGCTCGACCGGCGCAAGACCTTCATGATCGGTCTGAGCCTCACCACCACGTGCCACCTGCTGATCGGGATCGCCGCGATGACGATGACGGTGGACAACCCGCTGCGGCCCTGGGTGATCCTGGCCCTCGTGGTGGCCTTCGTCGGCTCCATGCAGACCTTCCTCAACGTCGCGGTCTGGGTGTACCTCTCCGAGGTGTTCCCCCTGCACATGCGCGGCTTCGGGATCGGCGTGTCCGTCTTCATGCTCTGGGTGGCCAACGGCGTCCTCGCGCTCTACTTCCCCTCCCTGGTCGACGCGGTCGGGATCACCGGGACGTTCTTCCTCTTCGCCGGGTTCGGCGTGCTGTCCCTGATCTTCGTCTACACCCAGGTCCCGGAGACGCGGGGACGCACCCTCGAGGCGCTCGAGGAGGACGTCTCGACCGGCGCGATCTACACGGTGAAGGCGAAGTCCTCCTAGGGAACAAGCCCGAGAGGTCAGCGGCGGGGACGCCCTGACCCGAGGAGAGCCTCCGGCCGGACGTGGTCCCTGACCACGCTCCGGCCGGAGGCTCTTCGCACGTCCCGCCCCCGCTCCGGCACGGGACCGGAGGCGGGACCACCGGTACGACCACCGCGGGGGCGGGCGGAACCGGGTCGGCTCAGCCGACCTTCGTCAGCGGCGCGTAGCGCAGCAGCAGCCGCTTCTCGTCGGCCCCGAAGCGCACCTTCGCCACGGTCTTGTCGCCGGCGCCCTCGAGGGACACCACGGTGCCCTTCCCGAACGCCGTGTGGTCCACGGTGTCGCCGACCGCGAGACTGGGAATCTCCTTGTTGGGCTGGACCCGTCCGGCCGTGGTGGCCCGGGACGGTGCCATCCGCTCGAAGGCCGCGTTCGACGCCGCGGCGGCGCCCCAGTAGGACCCCCGCATCGGGTCCCGCTGCCCGGAGCCGCCGTGCAGCGAGGAACCCCAGGACGCCGGGGCCGAGGACCCCTCGCGCTTCCAGTCGAGGAGCTCCGCCGGGATCTCGTCGAGGAACGGGCTGGCCGGGTTGTACTGGGACTGCCCCCACATGGAGCGGAACTCGGAGCGGGTGAGGTAGAGGCGCTCGCGGGCCCGGGTGAGCCCCACGTAGGCGAGCCGCCGCTCCTCCTCCATCTCCTTCTCGTCCGTGAGGGAGCGCTGGTGCGGGAACAGCCCGTGCTCCATGCCGGTCAGGAAGACCACGGGGAACTCGAGGCCCTTGGCGGTGTGCAGGGTCATGAGCGTGACCACGCCCTGGGCGCGGGCCTCGGCGACCTCCGCCGCGATCTGTTCGGCGCTCGGTCCGCCCTCGGTGCCGGCGGCGGGCCGGTTCGGGATCTGGTCGGCGTCGGCCACGAGGGAGACGTGCTCGAGGAACTCGGGCAGCCCGGCCTCGGGGTGGTCCCGCTCGAACTCGCGGACCACGGCCACGAGCTCCGCGAGGTTCTCGACCCGGGACTCGTCCTGGGGGTCCTGCGACTGGCGCAGCGCGGCGAGGTATCCGGACTGCTCCAGGACGGCCTCGAGGACCGTGGCGGCCCCCGAGCCCTCGGCGACCGAGGCGAGGTCGTCCATGAGCTGGACGAAGGCCTTGACCGCGTTCAGGGAGCGGGTGGCCATGCCGGGCGCCTCGTCGGCGCGGCGCAGCGCGGCCATGAAGGAGACCCGCTCGCGCTCGGCGAGGGCCGCGGCGGCGCCCTCCGCGCGGTCGCCGATGCCGCGCTTGGGCTCGTTGACGATCCGGCGGACGTTGATGTCGTCGTCCGGGTTCACGATCGCGCGCAGGTAGGACAGGGCGTCCTTGATCTCCTTGCGCTCGTAGAAGCGGGTGCCGCCCACCACCTTGTAGGGCAGGCCCACGCGCATGAGGATCTCCTCGAGAGAGCGGGACTGCGCGTTGGTGCGGTAGAACACGGCGACGTCGCCGGGGCGGTACCCGTCCTCGTCCTGGAGACGGTCGATCTCCTCGGCGATGAAGCGGGCCTCCTCGTGCTCGTTCTCGGCGGCGTAGCCGGTGATCTTCTCGCCGCTGCCGGAGGCCGTCCACAGCCGCTTGTCCCGGCGGCCCTTGTTCTTGGCGATCACCGCGTTGGCCGCGGTGAGGATGTTCTGGGTGGACCGGTAGTTCTGCTCCAGCAGGATGGTGCGGGCCTGGGGGTAGTCCTGCTCGAAGTCGACGATGTTGCGGATGTCGGCCCCGCGGAACGCGTAGATCGACTGGTCCGAGTCCCCCACGACGGTCAGCTCGGCGGGCGGCACGGGGCTCGCCCCCGGCCCGGTCCCGGCGTCCGCCCCCGTCCCGACGAGCTCCCGGACCAGCGCGTACTGCGCGTGGTTGGTGTCCTGGTACTCGTCGATGAGCACGTGCCGGTACCGCCGCCGGTAGTACTCGGCGACCTGCGGGAACGCCCGGAGCATGTGCACGGTCTGGGCGATGAGGTCGTCGAAGTCCATGGCGTTGGCCGCGCGCAGCCGCTCCGTGTAGCCGCGGTAGACCTGGGCCACGGCGCTCTCGAAGGGGTCGGTCTCGGAGACCCGGGACAGGTACGTCTCGTCGTCGACGAGCTCGTTCTTCAGCGCGGAGATCCGGTGCTGGATGCTCTTGGGGGCGAAGCGCTTCGGATCGAGGTCGTGCTGCTTGGCCACGAGGGTGAGCAGCCGCAGGGAGTCGGCGGAGTCGTAGATGGAGAAGGTCGACTTCAGGCCCACGCTGGCGGCCTCCCGCCGCAGCACGCGCACGCAGAAGGAGTGGAAGGTGGAGATCGACATCGACCTCGCGGAGTCCCCCACCAGCTCCACCACGCGCTCGCGCATCTCGGCGGCGGCCTTGTTCGTGAACGTGATCGCCAGGATCTCGCCCTGGTGGGCGCGCCCGGTGGCCAGCAGGTGCGCGATCCGGTGGGTCAGCACCCGGGTCTTTCCGGAGCCGGCGCCGGCGACGATCAGCAGCGGTGAGCCGGAGTGCTCCACGGCTGCCCGCTGCGGGTCGTTGAGCCCCTCCACCAGGGCCTCGGCGGAGACGGTGCCCCGCCTCGGACGGGCGTCGGTGCCGGGGCGGGCCACGGAGGCGGAGGGCAGGAGCGGGTTGTCGAAGAGGTAGTCCATCGTGGACCCAGTCTACCGAGGCCCGGTGACAGCCGGGCCGGCCGGGGAACGGCCCTCAGACGAAGTGCAGTTCGAGCCGGTGCCGGCCGTTGTCGTCCTCGACCCACAGCTCCGAGTCGGCGACCGTGACCCGGACGGGCCGCTTCAGCTCGATGTCGTCGTCGAACTCGACGGAGCCCTCGGTCCCTCCGCCGTAGACGGTGTCGAGCTCCCGGCTGGCCGGGTCGAGGTGCCGGATGGCGTCGTTGCCGGTGTCGGCGATCACGATGGAGCCGTCGTAGAGGATCTGCAGGTCCTCGGGGTGGTCCAGCTGGGCCACGTCCGCGGGCCCGTCCGCGAACCCCGCGCCCGCCCGGCCGACCACGGTGCAGACCTGCGGGGAGCCGTCGGGCTTGTCGGTGTCGATCTCGATGCAGCGCAGGGACGAGGAGTCCCGGTCGATGAGCCACAGCGTGCCGTTGCCGTCCTCGGTGATGGAGACGGTCGCGGCGAACTTCGCCTGCGCCGCCTTCCCGTCCCGCCGCCCGGACTCGCCCGTGCCGGCGAACTCGTACAGCACGTCGGTGTACGGGTCCCAGCGGAAGAGCCGGTGCAGGGAGGGCACCGCCACGATCACGGCCGAGAGCTTGTGCGACCACACCATGTCGGCGATGGGGGCGCCTCCGAGGACGGAGCAGTCCACCGTGCGGCGCACCGTCTCGTGGTCCTTCTCGAACAGCGTCAGCACGTTGCCCTCGGTCAGCCGCATGAGCAGGCCGTCCGGGAGTCCGATGGACAGTTCCATGACCGGCACCTCCGTGTCGTCCTCGTCGAGCGCCCGGTCGTCGTCGGCCGGTCCGCCCCCCGTGCGGCCCGTCAGGGCCGGTGCGGGTGGCCCCAGCCTACCCCGCGGTCCCGGCGTTGGGCGGCGGGCGCGCGCGCCGGATAATGGGGGCATGGGACTGACACGCGCACAGAAGGCACGCAAGCACGGCGGCACCGCGGCACCCCCGGGACCGGCCCGGGGCACCCGCCTGCACGAGGCGGCTCCCGGTGAGCTCCGCCCCGAGCCCACGAGGTCGAGCTCGGGCCTCGTGGTGGGCGTGGCCATGTCCGTCTCGGCGCTCCTGTGGCTCTGGGTGCACGCCGGGGTCCTCCCCCGGTTCGGCGCCGCCGCGGCCGGCGGGCTGACCCTGCCCGAGTGGATGCCGGGCGGTTTCGACCAGGCGCACGCCCAGCGGCTCGCCGCGGCGCTGGGCGAGGAGGGACTCGCCCAGTACGAGGCGGTGCACGGCTCCTCCGGGCTGCTGGCGCCGCTGTTCGTGGGGCTGGCGTGGCTGCTGTTCGTGGCGGTCAACACGCAGTCCCGAGCCCGGCGGTGGCTGCGCTCGGCGGTGGTGCTCGGCTTCGCGTCCGTGTCCCTGGCCGGCAACGCGGCCATCGACGCCGCTCTCGCGGACCCCGGGGACGGCGCCGCCGTGACCACGGCGTCCGTGCTGGTGATCGCCCGCTGGGTGCTGCTCGTGCTGCTGCTCGCCGTGACCGGGGCCGTGGCCGTGGAGGCCCTGCGGCGCCGGTCGAGGACCGCCGGCGCCCCGCGGCAGGACCCGCGTTCCGGACAGCGGGGGTGAGCCCGGCTCCCGGTCGCGCGGAGGCCGCCCGGCCCCGCCGGTTCCGTTCCGGACAGAAGGACGCCCCGGACCGTGCGGTCCGGGGCGTCCGTGCGTGCCCCCGATTGGATTCGAACCAACGACACCGGCTTTAGGAGAGCCGTGCTCTATCCCCTGAGCTACGAGGGCGACGCGAACAGTCTAGGGGGTCCCCCGGACCCCCGCTAACCGGCCCCGTTAGGATCGGTCGCATGCCCGTCTACATCGATCCGCCGCTCTGGCCCGCCCACGGGACGCACTTCTCGCACCTGGTCTCCGACACCTCCTACGAGGAGCTGCACGACTTCGCGGACCGGCTGGGCGTGGCCCGGCGCGCCTTCGACCGGGACCACTACGACGTGCCGGAGAGCCTGTACCGGCGGGCGGTGGCCGCGGGCGCGGTGCCGGTCGACGGGCGGCAGCTCACGCGCCTGCTCGTGCGCAGCGGGCTGCGCGTCCCGGCGCGGGCGCGCCCGGACCGGATCGCCCGGGTCCTGCTGCGGCGGTGGGCCGCCCGCTTCCCGGGGCACCCGGCGCTGGGCGAGGAGCTCGTGGACCGGTGGAGCGAGCCGCACCGGCACTACCACGGTCCCGCCCACCTGCTGGCGGTGCTCGAGGCCGTCGACCTGCTGCGGCCCGGCGTCGACCTCGATCCCGACCGGTCCGCCGCCCTGGTCCTCGCCGCCTGGTTCCACGACGCCGTCTACCGGGGCCGCCCCGGAGCGGACGAGCGGGCGTCGGCGGAGCTGGCCCGCACCCGGCTGGGCGCCGCCGGCTTCGCCGCGCCGCTCGTGGCGGAGGTCGAGCGGCTCGTCCTGCTCACCCTCGGGCACCGGGTCCCCGAGGGGGACGCCGCCGGACGGGTGCTCCTGGACGCCGACCTCTCCGTGCTCGGCGCGGACCCGGACGGGTACGCCGCCTACACGACGGGCGTGCGGAAGGAGTACGCGCACGTGCCCGGACCGGAGTTCGCCCGGGCCCGGCTGGAGGTGCTGGAGGACCTCCGGGGCCGGCAGCCGCTGTTCCGGACCGACACGGCCCAGCGCCGGTGGGGTCCGGCGGCGGCCCGCAACCTCGACGAGGAGATCGACCGGCTGCGCGCGGCCGCCGAGGAGTCCCCGGCCGCTCCCCCGGCGGACGCCGAGGTGCTGACCATCACCGCCGTGTGCCTGCAGGACGACGACGGGGCGCTGCTGACGGTGCGCAAGCGGGGCACGGAGCGCTTCATGCTGGTGGGCGGCAAGCTCGACCCGGGCGAGTCCCCGGCGGCCGCCGCCGTGCGGGAGACCGCGGAGGAGGTCGGGCTGCGGCTGGACGCCGCCCAGCTGCGCCCGCTCGGGGTGTTCGTGGCGCCGGCCGCGAACGAGGCGGGCACGTGGGTGCGGTGCACCGTGTTCACGGCACCTCTCACGGGGCGGCCGGTGCCGCTCGCGGAGATCGAGGAGCTGCGCTGGCAGCCCGTCGACGAGGACTCCCCCGGCGCGCTGCCCGCGGACCTGGCCCCGCTGCTGCGGGAGCACGTCATTCCGGCGCTGCGCCGCGCTCCCGGCGGTCCTCGGTCACGGCCGCAGCGTGCCGCCTCCGGTGGAGCAGGATCCCGGTGATCAGGCCGAGCACGATCCCGATGCCCCCGAACACCGAGAGCCACATCGCGGCGTGCCCCACGAACGCGGCGACGACGAAGCCGGCCACGATGCCGGGCACCGCGCCGCCGATCATGCCGTAGGCCATGTAGGCGTACTCGCGATCCAGGCTCGTGCGGGCGTTGCGGCTGAAGTCGGTGGACATGGGCCCAGTCTATCGGCCGCCGGCGGGGCGCCGTGGTGGCCGGCGCGGTGGGCGGCGGGACGACAGCGGGTGCGCGGTTCCCGTCTGGCCGACCAGGAACCGCGCACCCGAAGAGGTGCTCTCGCGTGCGGTCAGCGCACGCGGACGAAGACGGGGCCGGAGCCCACATTGACGCCGGAGATGGCGGTGGTCCCACCGTTCCAGCCGCCGTGGACGGCCTTGCCGCCACCGATGTAGACCGCGATGTGGGCCGCGCCCATGCCGCCGTCGGCGTAGTAGACGAGGTCGCCGGGCTTGGCCTGACCAGCGGAGACCTGCGTGCCGAGGCTCAGGTAGGAGGCCGGCCAGCCGTGGTGGTTGATGCCGGCGGCGCGCAGCGCGTTGGTGACGAGCGCGGTGCAGTCCTGGCCCACACCGAGCTGGCCCATGGCGGCGGAGGAGATGGTCGCGCCCTTGCCGGAGGCCGAGCTCTGCGGGGCGACGGTGCGCTGGGCGGCCGGAGCCGCCTGCACGGCCGGCTTCGGGGCGGGCGCGGCGGCGGGCTTCGGGGCCGGAGCCGCCTGCACGGCCGGCTTCGGAGCGGCGACCGGAGCGGCCTTCGGGGCCGGGGCGGGCGCGGCGGCGGGCTTCGGGGCCGCCTGCACGGCCGGCTGCCGGGCGGCGACCGGAGCGGGCGCGGCGGCGGCCTTCGGCGCCGGAGCGGCCACGGCGGGAGCCGCGACGACCGCGGTCTCGACCTTCTGCTTCTCGACCTTCTCGGTCTTCTTCTCGGTCTTCTTCTCGGCCTTCCGGTCGGACTCGGCCTTCTGCACGTGGGCGACGGGCTCGAGGGACACGGTGGGCGCCGCGGCGGGGGTGGCCGCGGCCACGGCGGACAGCGGGGCGTCGGTGGAGGCGTCCTGGGCCGGAGCGGCCTGCACGGAGACGGTGGTGGCGAGGGCCAGCCCGGAGAAGGCTGCCACGGCGGCCACGGTGCGGGCCTTGCCGGAGAAGAGCGAGCCGATGCCGTTCGAGGAGGTCAGATCACGGGTCATGAGGAGTTCAGACGACTTTCTTTCGGAGCCGGGCCTGCCGGAGGGCGCGGGAGACAGCACGGATCACCCCGGGCAGCGCGCGGGGTGGACCGGTGCCGGCAGGGGTGCGTTCCGGGATCGGGAACGACGGCCGGGCGAGCGGAGGAGGGGGGCGCCGTCCGGTCGGACAGCAGGCACCGCCGGGAACCGGGAGAGCGGTTCTCGGCGTGCGGGGTGGGGGGGGGTGATCGGGTGCCGCCCGCGACGAGCGGGGTCGTCGCGGGCGGCGGACCGGATCAGAAGGTGTAGTAGCCGTCCAGCTGCATGGCGTTGACGGAGTGGACCTGGGTGCCCTGGGTCGGGTTGAGGGCGGAGATCATCTTGCCGCCGCCGATGTAGATGCCCACGTGGGCGCCGCCGTTCTGCGAGACGAGGTCACCGGGCTGCGGGTTGGCGGTGGGGGTGCCCGCCGCGAACTGGGACCAGGTGGTCCGGGGCAGGTCGATGCCGTTCTGGGCGAAGACCCACTGGGTGAAGCCGGAGCAGTCCCAGGCGCCGTAGGCGGTGCCGCCGTAGACGTAGCCCGCACCCTGCGCGGACATCGCGGTGCCCACGACGCCGCCGGCGGCCGGGGCGATCTCGGTGGTGGCGGTGGACTGCGGGGTGACGCTCGAGGTGGCGGCGGTCTGCTGCGGGGCCGGGGCCGGGGCCTCGTAGGCGGGAGCGGCGGGCTGCGCGGCGACCGGGGCCTGGTAGGTGTACGAGGAGTACTCGGCCAGCGAGGCGGAGGCCGGGGCCGAGTAGGCCGCGCCGGTCTCGACGGGGGCCTGGGCGAAGGCCTGGGCCGGGGCGACGGAGCCGATCATCGCGGCGCCGGCGGCGGCGGCGATGGTGGTGTTGCGCACGACGTGCGAGGTGGTCTCGGCACGGTGGCGGGCAGCGTTCAGCGTGAAAAGCGACATGGTTGAGTTCCTCCCTTTGCCTACGAGGTGAGCTGTCGGATTCGGGTGGGAGACACCCGGCCGCAGAACGCACGCGCTCTGACGACTTAACCCCAAGGACCCGGATCACCGGGACCGAAAATGGTTCCCCCGCTTCTGCCAAGCAGTTTCTGTGTAGAGGCCACGGGCACCGGCAGAATTCGGCGATGTGCTCCGAGGGCGCCGATCCGACCAGTGATCGGCACGCGTTGAACAGTACATGACAGATTACGGAAGTGTCACGTTTTGATCACGACAGATAACAGCTGGACAACGCCTCAGGTTTCAATGCCATGCCATTGAGACGCGTGGGACGATCAATTCGCACCTGTGACGAGCTGTGCAGTGCCTTCGAGCGCCCTGGGAATCCGCCTGTCACCAGGGAAGCCGCGCCTCCGGGGTCCGGCCTGGGCCGGACTGGCCGAAAGTGGCTTGTGAACGTCCCCACACCCGGGACGAACCGTTCGCCGCCCCGCTCCGGGAGGCGGCGGCGCCTCAGGGAGCGAGGACGCGGATGGCCGCGGCGGTGCGCAGGTCGATCTCCGCGGACCGCCCCGTGGCCGCCACCTCGATGCGCACGAGCTGACCGTCCACCCGGGCCGTGACCTCCGCCCCTGTGAGCACTCCCACGTCGCTCAGCACGCCCAGGAGGTCCGCGTCCGCCTGGACCACCTCCGGCAGCAGCGCCACGGTGTGCGATCCGTCCGGGTCGTGGCGGGCGGCGTCGAGCAGGGAGGGGTGCGCCGCTGCGGGGCTCTCCTCGACCCCGAGGGCGGCCAGACCGGGGATCGGCGTGCCGTACGGCGAGTACCGGGGGCTGTGCAGCAGGTCCACGAGCCGCCGCTCGACCTGCTCGCTCATCACGTGCTCCCACCGGCACGCCTCGTCGTGCACCTGGGCGAGGTCCAGGCCGATGACGTCGGCGAGCAGCCGCTCCGCCAGCCGGTGCTTGCGCATCACCTGCACCGCACGCTCACGGCCGGCAGGGGTGAGCAGCAGCGACCGGTCCTGGCCCACCGTCAGCAGCCCGTCCCGCTCCATCCTGGACACCGTCTGCGAGACCGTGGGCCCGGAGTGGTCGAGGCGCTCGACGATCCGCGCCCGCATCGGCGTGATCCCCTCCTCCTCGAGCTCGAGGACGGTCCGCAGGTACATCTCCGTGGTGTCGATCAGGTCGCTCATGCCTCAGTCATCCTTCGTCCGGCCGTCCCGGCCCGGGGATCCCGCCCGGTCCGGTCTTCCCGCACGAGCTTAGTGCGCGAGCCCTCCGGCCGCCCGGAGGGAGGAGGCGCCCGCGGGGCCCGCCGTCCGCGGGTGGGGCAGAATGGGCCGAGTCGCGAACGGCGCGAGCGGCCTCCGCGGCGGCCGTGCCCGTCGCGCACCACCCGCCGCACGTCACCCACGAGGGAGCGCCCGTTGCCCGCACACGTCACCATCCCCCAGCACCTGCTGCCCGCCGACGGCCGCTTCGGCGCCGGCCCCTCCAAGATCCGCCCGGCACAGGTCGAGGCCGTGTCGCGCGCCGGGGCCGGCCTGCTCGGCACCTCCCACCGCCAGGCGCCGGTGCAGGAGCTCGTGGGCTCGGTGCGGGAGGGCCTCGCGCAGTTCCTCGGCCTGCCCTCCGGCCACGAGGTGCTCCTGGGCCTGGGCGGGGCCACCGCGTTCTGGGACGCCGCCGCGTTCGGGCTGGTCGAGCGGAGGGCCCAGCACCTGGTGTTCGGGGAGTTCGGCGCGAAGTTCGCCCAGGCCACCGACGGCGCCCCGTTCCTGGAGCCCTCCTCGATCGTGGAGTCCGCCCCCGGCACCCGCCCGGAGGCCCGGGCGGAGGAGGGCGTGGACGTCTACGCGTGGCCCCAGAACGAGACCTCCACCGGTGTCGCCGCGCCCGTGCACCGGCCCTCCGGGATCGCGGACGACGCGCTGGTGCTGGTGGACGCGACCTCGGCCGCCGGGGGGATGGCCGCGGAGGTGGCCGCGGCGGACGTCTACTACTTCTCCCCGCAGAAGAACTTCGGCTCGGACGGCGGACTGTGGCTGGGCGCGTTCTCCTCCGCGGCGATCGAGCGGATCGAGCGGATCGGCGCCTCCGGGCGGTGGATCCCCGACTTCCTGCGGCTGACCACGGCGCTGGAGAACTCCCGGAAGAACCAGACCTACAACACCCCGGCCCTGGCCACGCTGGTGATGCTCGACGAGCAGGTCCGCTGGCTCAACGACCAGGGCGGCATGACCTGGGCCGCGGCCCGCACGAAGGCCTCCTCGGACCTGGTCTACGGGTGGGCCGAGGCCTCGTCCTTCGCGTCCCCGTTCGTGGCACGCCCCGAGGACCGCTCCACCGTGATCACCACCGTGGACTTCGACGCCGCCGTGGACGCGTCCGCCGTCGCGGCGGTCCTGCGCGCCCACGGCGTGGTCGACGTCGAGCCCTACCGCAAGCTGGGGCGCAACCAGCTTCGGATCGCCACGTTCGTCTCCATCGAGCCCGAGGACGTCGCCCGGCTGCTGGCCTGCGTGGACCACGTCGTCGGGCAGCTCCGCGGAGGAGCCGGGCGCTAGCCGGAGTTCTCGGGCGCGGAGCGCTCCGCGCGCAGCCGCAGCCAGACGACGAAGCCCACCAGGGCCCCGCCGAGTCCCGCCGCCACGGCGACCCCCATGCCCCAGCGCGCCCCGAGGGCGTCGGTGATCCAGCCGACGACCGGCGCCCCGATCGGGGTGCCGCCCATGAAGATGGCCATGTAGAGGCTCATGACGCGTCCGCGCATCACCGGCGAGGTGGTGGACTGCACGTACGCGTTGGCGGTGGTCATGATGGTCAGGGAGGACAGCCCGCAGGGGACCAGCCACAGCGCGAACAGCGGCAGGGTGGGCGCCGTCGCCGCGCCCAGGCAGCTGAGGGCGAAGACGGCGCTGCCCCCGTAGACGTAGCGCAGCCGGGCGCTGCGGCGCCGGGCCGAGAGCAGGGCCCCGGCCACCGTGCCGACCGCGAGCACCGAGTTGAGCAGCCCGAAGGTCTCCGAGCCCCGGCCGAACTCGGGTCCGGCCATGGCGGCCAGGAAGACCGCGAAGTTCAGCCCGAAGGTGCCGATGAGGAAGATGGTGACCAGCACCGCCACGATGTCGGGGCGGCCGGCCACATAGGCCAGCCCCTCCCGGATCTGGCCCCGCCCCCGGCCGGAGCGCGGCATCCCGCGCAGCTCGTCGGCGCGGATCGCCAGGACGGCGGCGAGCATCGCGCCGAAGGTCAGCGTGTTGAGGAGGAACACCCAGCCCGAGCCGATGGAGGCCACGAGCACGCCGGCCACGGCGGGCCCGATCATCCGCGCGGCGTTGAACGAGGTCGCGTTCAGGGCCACGGCGTTGGAGAGGTAGGCGTCGTCGACCATCTCCGAGACGAAGGTCTGGCGCACGGGGGCGTCGAGGGTGGAGACGACGCCCAGGGCGAGGGCGAAGCCGTAGACGTGCCACAGGGTGGCCGCGTCGGCCAGGACCAGCGCCCCCAGACCGGCCGCCAGCACCGCCATGGCCGTCTGGGTCCAGAGCAGCAGGCGCCGCCGGTCGAGCCGGTCCGCGAGCACGCCGGCCCAGGGCGCGAGGAAGAGCTGGGGCAGGAACTGCAGGGCCGTCACCACGCCCATGGCGGTGGCGTCGTGGTCCGAGAGCTCGTCGAAGACCAGCCACGACTGGGCCGTGCGCTGCATCCACGTGCCGATGTTGGACACGAGCGCGCCCAGGAACCACAGCCGGTAGTTGCGGAACCGGAAGGACCGGAACATCCCGCGCGCGGGCTCCGGGGCCTCGTCCGTCCTCGCGGTCCCCGGCGGGACGGTCAGAGCTCCTCGCCCTCCTGCGGCGGGACCGGCCTGTCCTCGGCCCGGTCACCGGACGCCGGCTCGCCGTCGGGGGCGCCGCCGGAGCCCTCGGGCCCGCCGGCCGCCGCGGTCTCCCCGGCCTCGTCCTCGGCCCGGTCCTGCTCCTCCTGGGCCTTCTCCTCGGCGCTGACGCGGGCGGACCACGGGACCCACTCGGGCGCCAGCAGGGCGTCCTCCCCCGGCAGCAGACCGACCTCGCAGACCGTCACCGCCTTGCTGCGCGGGGCGCGGGCCAGGCTCGCGAACCAGTTCCAGCCCCGGTACCCGGGCAGGGTGCACTCGAAGTGGTGGACGACCAGCCGGTCCTCCTCCACCGTCACCCGGTGACCGGCGCCGATCTGCGAGGGCTCCGCGATCTGCTCCACCCCGGCGCGAGCCGTGGCGACGTCGGCCACGAGCAGGGGGTCCTGCTTCGGGGCCCGGCGACGACGGGGCGCCGCTGCCACCGGTGCCGCCTGCTCGGGCGCCGGCGGCACGGCCTCGGCGGGCGCGTCCTGGACGGTCTCCTCGGTCACTGCTGGTCTCCCTCGGGTGGGTGCCGGCGGGGGCCGGCGGGTGGGTGCTCGGGATCGGTGGACGGCAACGGCGCGGCGGCCTCAGACGTCCAGGTTGTCGGCCACCGTGCGCAGGATGGCCGCGATCTTCTTCCCGTGCGCTGAGTCGGGGTAGCGGCCCCGGTGCAGCCCGTTGGACATCTCGTCCAGGAGCTTGATGAGGTCCTCCGTGATGACCGCCATCTCGTCGGCGGGCTTGCGGACGTTCTTCGCGACCGACGGGGTCCGGTCGAGGATCCGGACGGAGAGCGCCTGCGCGCCGCGCCGCCCCTGGGCCACCCCGAACTCCATCCGCGTGCCCGGCTTCACCGTGGTGGCACCGGAGGGCAGCGCCGAGGAGGGCAGGAACACTTCCTGGCCGTCGTCGGCCGCCAGGAAGCCGAAGCCCTTCTTCGCATCGAACCACTTGACCTTGCCGGTGGGCACGCTGTCTCCCTCGTCCTCGTGTTCGTGGAGGGGCGGCCCGTCGGTCCCTGCCGCCGAGCCACCCTGTGGAACCTCCCATTCTAGCCCTGCTCCGGGGGCGGGGACCGCCGGGGCGCGGTCAGCGGCACACCGTTGCGCTCGGTACCCTGGAGGCATGCCTGCCTCCGACGACCGCGCGCCCGCGCACCGCACCGCCCGACGCCCCGGGATCGACGTCCTCGGCGTCTCCGCGGTCGTGCTCGGCCTGGTGTGCGCCGTGTGCCTCGCCCTGCTGCTCGTGCTCACGGCCGTCGGGGCGGACCCCTGGGACGGGCTCACGGTGGTGCCGTGGTTCGCGTTCCCGGTGGCCTTCCTGCTGTTCTGCGCGGTCCTCGTGCGCTCCCTGCTGCGCCGCCGCCGGGCCTGATCCGTGCTCCCGGACGGGCTGCTCCGGGATCTCGCGTCCCGCTCCCCCGCCGAGCTGGGCGAGCTGCTCGCCGCCCGGCCCGACGCCGCGCGCCCGGGCACGGAGTTCCTCGAGGACCTCGCCGAGGCCCTGCTGTCCCGGGCGGGGCTGCGCCGGGCCCTCGACGCCCTCTCCCGGCCCGAGCTGGACGCCGTCGAGCGCGCCGTGCTGCTGGGCCCGCCGGAGGATCCCGCCGCGCGGCTGCTGGCCGGCCCGCCCTGGGACCGGCTGCACCGTCTGGGCCTGGTCCACCGGGACGACGACGCGCTCCGGCTCGTGCCCGGCCTGGCGGAGGCCCTCGGCCGCTATCCGGCGGGCCTGGGCCGTCCGCGGCCGGTGCTCGCCGCCCTCGCCGCCCGGCTGCGCGGCGGGGCCCCGGACGCGGCGGGGGCCGCGGCCCTGCCGCGCACCGCCGAGGACCTCGCGCAGTGGTCCGCCCCCGCGCGGGAGGTCCTCGAGCGGTTCCGCTCCCGTCCCGTGGGCGCTCTGCCGGACGCCCTGCGCCGTGTCGACCCGGCCGTCGACGCCGGTACCCGGCCCGTCGACTGGCTCCTGGCCCACGGCGTCCTCCTCCCCGTGGACTCCCGCCACGTGGAGCTCCCGAGGGAGGTCGGGCTGCTCCTGCGCGGGCCCGACCCGTGGGCCGCGACCTCCCCGGAGCCGCCGGTCGGGCCGGCCCTCCGGGTGCCCGACCGGCTGCGGGACAACGCCGCCGCGGCGGCGGTCGAGCAGCTGCTGCGCCGGACCGCGGCCCTGCGCGCCGAGCTGCGGGCCCGCCCGCTGACCACCCTGCGGGCGGGCGGGATCGGCGTGCGCGAGCTGCGCCGGCTGCGCTCCGCCCTCGGGATCGAGCACCCCGAGCTCGTCCGGCTCCTCGGTCTGGGCGAACTGGCCGGGCTCGTGCGGCTGGACCCGGATACCTCGGCCTGGCGCCCCGCGCCGGCGCCCTTCGAGGACGCCGAGCGCGCCGGCCAGTGGCGGCACATGGTCCGGTCGTGGCTGGCCTCCGACGTCGTCCCCTCCGCGGTGGGCCTGCCCCTCGCGGACGGCACGGTCGTCGGCGTCCTCACCCGCGGCACGCACGCCCCGGAGGCCCCGGTGGTGCGCCGGGCGCTGCTCGCCGCCCACGCCGAGCTCGCCGAGCGGGCGCCGGGGGGCCACGGCCCCGAGGACGTGCTGGCGCTCGCCCGCTGGCGGCGCCCGCGGCTGGCCCGCGCCCTGGACCGGTGGGGCCCGGGGATGCTGACGGAGGCCGCCGAGCTCGGCCTGGTGGGCGCCGACGCCCTCACCGAGCCCGGCCGGGCGCTCGCGGAGGACCGGCCCGAGGACGCCGTCCGCTCCGTGGCCGGGTGGCTGCCCGCGCCCTCGCGGACGGTGCTGCTGCAGAGCGACCTCACGGCGACGGCCACGGGCCACCTCGCCCCGGACGTGGCGCGCGCCCTCGACCGGCTCGCGGAGCCGGAGGGCCACGGGCCCGTCCCGCGGCACCGCTTCAGCGAGCGCTCCCTGCACCGGGCGCTCGACGCCGGCTGGACCCCGCCCTCGATCCTGGCCTGGCTCGAGGAGCACGGCAGGGGCCCGGTGCCCCAGGCCCTGGCCTACCTGGTCGAGGAGGCCGGCCGGGGGCACGGGCGGATCCGGATCACCCGGGCGGACTGGGTGCTCACCGGCGAGGAGGAGCTGCTGGAGGCGCTCGCCGGCTCCCCGGACCTCGCGGGGCGGCGGCTGCGGCGGCCCGCCCCCGGCGTGCTCGTGGTCGACGCCGGGGAGGAGGCCCCCGGCCGGCGCCGGGGACCCGCCGGCCGGGAGGGCGGGCTCCGGGAGCTCGCGGCGGCCGTCCGGGCCACCGGCACGGAGCCGGCCCTCGACGTCGCCCCCGCGGAGCCCGCGCCGCAGGTCCCCGCCGCGGACCCGACCCTGCTGCTCGAGGTGCCCGCCCCGCGCCTGCCCGTCCGCTCCGCGGAGGAGATCGAGGACCTGGTGGACCGGCTCACCGGCCGGGACCGCGCGCGGCGCCCGCCGGACGACCCGGCCGAGGACCTGACCGACGACCCGACCGACAGCGGAGGAGCCGCCACATGGGACCCCTGATCGTCCAGAGCGACCGGACCGTGCTGCTCGAGCTCGACCACGAGGACGCCGACGACGCCCGGCGGGAGCTCGCGGCCTTCGCGGAGCTCGAGCGCGCCCCGGAGCACGTGCACACCTACCGCATCACCCCGCTGGGCCTGTGGAACGCCCGGGCCGCCGGGCTGGACGCCGAGCAGGTGCTCGACGTCCTCCTCACCCGCTCCCGCTTCCCGGTCCCCCACGCCCTGCTCCTGGACATCGACGAGACGATGTCCCGCTACGGCCGCCTGGTGCTCGAGCAGGACGCGGTGCACGGGCTCGTGCTGCGCTGCCACGACGCCCCCGTCCTGGAGGAGATCGCCCGGCACCGGAAGATCGCCCCGCTGCTCGGTCCCCGCATCGACGGCTCCACCACGGTGGTGCACGCGAGCGCCCGCGGCCAACTCAAGCAGCTGCTGCTCACCGTGGGGTGGCCGGCGGAGGACCGGGCCGGCTACGTGGACGGCACGCCCCACCCCGTCGCCCTGACGGAGACGGACCCCGTGACGGGCGAGGCCTGGGCCCTGCGCCCCTACCAGCGCCACGCGGTGGAGAACTTCTGGGCGGGCGGCAGCGGCGTCGTCGTCCTGCCGTGCGGCGCCGGCAAGACGCTGGTGGGCGCCGGGGTGATGGCCGCGAGCTCGACGACGACGCTCGTCCTGGTCACGAGCACGGTCTCGGCGCGGCAGTGGAAGGCCGAGCTGCTGCGCCGGACCACCCTGACGGAGGACGAGATCGGCGAGTACTCCGGGGCCGTCAAGGAGGTCCGCCCGGTGACGATCGCCACCTACCAGGTGCTGACGGCGCGCCGCGGCGGGATCCACCCGCACCTGGAGCTGCTCGACGGGCACGACTGGGGGCTGATCGTCTACGACGAGGTGCACCTGCTGCCCGCCCCCGTGTTCCGGATGACCGCCGATCTGCAGGCGCGGCGCCGGCTGGGCCTGACGGCCACCCTGGTGCGCGAGGACCACCGCGAGGGCGAGGTGTTCTCCCTCATCGGCCCGAAGCGCTACGACGCGCCGTGGCGGGAGATCGAGGCCCAGGGCCACATCGCCCCCGCCGACTGCGTCGAGGTCCGGGTGGAGCTGCCCCTCGCGGACCGGATGGCCTACGCCTCCGCGGAGGACGCCGACCGGCACCGCCTCGCCTCGTCCTCCGCGCACAAGCTCGACGTCGTGGCCCGGCTCGTGGCCCGCCACCGCGGGGAGCCGGTGCTCGTGATCGGGCAGTTCCTGGACCAGCTCGACGAGCTGGGCGCGCTGCTGGACGCTCCGGTGCTCAACGGCAGCACCGGCACGGCCCGGCGGGAGAAGCTCTTCGCCGCGTTCCGGGCCGGGGAGCTGCCGGTGCTCGTGGTCTCCAAGGTCGCGAACTTCTCGGTGGACCTGCCGGAGGCCTCGGTCGCGGTGCAGGTCTCGGGGGCCTTCGGCTCGCGCCAGGAGGAGGCGCAGCGCCTGGGCCGGCTGCTGCGGCCCAAGCACGACGGCCGCCCGGCGACCTTCTACACCGTGGTGGCCCGCGACACCGTGGACGCCGACTACGCGGCCCGGCGCCGCCGCTTCCTCGCGGAGCAGGGCTACGCCTACCGGATCGTCGACGCCGCCGTCGTCGAGGCCCCCGGCGAACTCCCCGAGGACCGGTGAGCGCCGTTCAGGCGGCGTTCAGGGTGTTCCGAGAAAATGGGCGGCGTGAAGAACGACAACCCCGAAGCGAAACTGCTCGTCGTCGACGACGAGCCCAACATCCTCGAGCTGCTGGCCACGTCCCTGCGCTTCGCCGGCTTCGAGGTGGTCACCGCCGCCAACGGCCGTGACGCCCTGGCCAAGGCGGAATCCGAGAACCCGGACCTCGCGGTGCTCGACGTCATGCTCCCGGACGTGGACGGCTTCACCGTGACCCGCAAGCTGCGCGCGTCCGGGCAGCACTTCCCCATCCTCTTCCTCACGGCGAAGGACGAGACCGAGGACAAGGTCACCGGTCTGACCGTGGGCGGCGACGACTACGTCACCAAGCCCTTCAGCCTCGACGAGGTCGTCGCCCGCATCCGCGCGGTCCTGCGCCGCACGCAGCCCGCCGAGGAGGACGACTCCCGGCTGCGCGTGGACGACCTGGTCCTCGACGACGACGCGCACGAGGTGTTCCGGGGCGAGCGGGAGATCGACCTGTCCCCCACCGAGTTCAAGCTGCTGCGCTACCTCATGCTCAACCCGAACCGGGTGCTGTCCAAGGCGCAGATCCTCGACCACGTGTGGGAGTACGACTTCAACGGGGACGCCTCGATCGTGGAGTCCTACATCTCCTACCTGCGCCGGAAGATCGACAACGACCCCGAGCTGCCCCCGCTGATCCACACCAAGCGCGGCGTCGGCTACCTCCTGCGCTCCCAGCACAAGAACCACTGACCCGGTCCCGGGATGCACACCCTGTCCTCCCGGTGGCGCTCGGCATCGCTGCGCTCGCAGCTCATGGTGCTCACGGGACTGCTCCTGGCGCTGTCCATCCTGGTGACGAGCTTCGTGGCGATCTCGGTGCTGCGCACCTCGCTCCTGAACGACATCGACCGCGGGCTGCGGGACTCCGTCCGGCCGGTCTCCACGGTGCTGGTCGCCGACATGGGCGGGGCGCAGGGCGTCCAGGTGCCGCACGCCGGGTTCCTGCTCGACGCCGACGGCGAGACCCTCGCCGAGGCGGTGCACACCCCGGAGGGCGTGCTCGAGCGGCGGCCGGACCTGTCGCAGGTCGACCTCGAGCACGTGCGGGAGAACCCCTTCGAGCCGACGACCGTGGGCTCCGTGGACGCCCCGGACCGCCGGTGGCGGGTGGTCGCGGCCGAGACGGAACGGCTGAACCTCGTGGTGGCGGTCGCCGAGCCGCTCGACGACATGAACGCGATGCTCAGCGCGGTGACCCTCCTGACGCTGAGCTTCGGGGTGGCGACCCTGTTCGCGGCCATGGCGGTCGGCTGGATCCTGGTCACCCGGGCGTTCGCGCCCCTGCACCGGGTGGAGCAGACCGCCGCCCGGATCGCCGAGGGCGACCTCTCCCAGCGCATGGAGGGCTACAACCGGCAGACCGAGATCGGCCAGCTCTCGGCGTCGCTCAACGCGATGCTCGGCCACATCGAGGACGCCTTCGACGCCCGCACGCGGTCCGAGACCAAGCTCCGGCGGTTCGTGGCCGACGCCTCCCACGAGCTGCGCACGCCCCTGGTGACCATCCGGGGCTACTCGGAGCTCTACCGGCACGGCGCCCTGCAGGAGCCCGAGGACGTGGCCGGGGCGATGTCCCGGATCGAGTCGGAGGCGAAGCGGATGACGCAGCTCGTGGAGGACCTGCTGATGCTCGCGCGCCTCGACGAGCGGCGGCCCGCGGAGAACGTCGACGTGGACCTGCTCCACCTCGCGTTCGACGCGGCAGGGGACGCCCGCGCCTCCGCCCCCGACCGGCGGATCGAGGTCGGCGGCCTGGGGGGCGGGGGCCCGGTCTCGGCATGGGTGCACGGCGACGAGTTCCGGCTGCGCCAGGTCGTGGCGAACCTCGTGACCAACGCCCTGCGCTACACCCCGGAGGGCACGCCGATCGAGATCGCGGTGGGCGTGGAGCGCTCGGTCGACGACTCCTTCAACGCCGTCCTGCAGGTGCGCGACCACGGCCCGGGCATCCAGGGCGAGGACGCGGAGCGCGTCTTCGAGCGCTTCTACCGGGCCGACTCCTCCCGCACGCGCGAGACCGGCGGGACGGGGCTGGGGCTGTCCATCGTGGCCGCGATCGTCCAGCAGCACGACGGCACGGTGCGGCTCACCGAGACCCCCGGCGGCGGGGCGACGATGACCGTGCGCGTGCCGGGCATCGAGCCCGCCGACGACGCCCCGGAGGTGTGAGCGGGCCCGTCAGGACTCGTAGGTGCCCTGGTGGAAGCGCAGCTGCCAGGGCCCCAGCTCGTTGCGGGAGTCCTCCCGGACCCACAGGGAGCTGCGCAGGCTCGTGCGGTCCCCCGCCGTGAGCCGGTAGACAAGGTGCACGGCCGCGGGGCCGAGCTCGGTGGCCTCCAGCACGTGCACGTCCACCGCGCCGAGCCCGGGTTCGCGGGGCAGCCGGTCGAGGACGTCCGCCCGGGAGCGCCACGACCCCGAGGCACCGACCTCGGCGAAGGCCTCGTGCAGCAGCTGGCCCAGCCGGCCCGGGTCCGCCCTGACCTCCGGGCGGAGCAGGTCCCGCTCGAGCTCCTGGACGGTCTCCCCCGCCGTGCGGCCGCGGGCGAGCTCCTCCTCGTGGGCGAGCAGCTCGCTCAGCAGATCGGGGTCGTGCCGGTCCTCGAACGCGCCGGGATCCGTGTCCTCCCCCGGCCCTGGGGCCTCCACCAGCGGCGCGGCGTCCACCGGCTCCGGGGCGTCCAGCAACTCCCGGGCCGAGGTCCGGGTGCCCGCTCCGTCCGGGTGCCGGGCGGCGCCGTCGAACCCGGGTCCCTCGGGCGCGGGGCGACCGGTCTGGAACGCGGTGGCCACGGCCCGGGCACGGACGTCGGCGGCCTCGTTGAGCTCGTGGCCGGCGTGGCCCTTGACCCACTCGAAGCGCACGTCGCGGCCCGCCATCGCGGCGTCCAGGGCCTTCATGAGCTCCACGTTGAGGACGGGCTTGCCGTCCCTCTTCTTCCAGCCCTTCTTCTTCCAGCCGGGCATCCACTTCGTGATCGAGTTGATGACGTACTGGCTGTCGCACAGCACCCGCAGGGGCTCGTCGGGGCGGTGGGCCGTGGCCTCGAGCAGGTCCAGGACGGCCTTGAGCTCGCCCATGTTGTTGGTGCCGTGCGGCCACCCGCCGGCCCGCCAGGTGTTGTCGTCGATGTACCAGGCCCATCCCGCGGGACCGGGATTGCCCAGCGCGGAGCCGTCGGCGGCAGCAGTGATCGTCATGGCACTCATCTTTTCACGGCGCCCGGACGCCGTGCGCCACGGGTCCTGTGCGCCCCCGGCTCAGTCGCCGGGCTCCTGATCGAGCTGCTGCTGGGCGACGTCGCGCACCCCGGCGACCCTCGACAGCTGCACGGCCGCCGTGCGCAGGTCCGTCTTGCCCTCGAGCCGCAGGAGCAGCTCCACCTCGGTGCCCTCGGACCCCTCGACCGTCCGGCTCGAGACCACGGAGGCGCTCAGCTGCAGCTCGTCGACCACCGTCAGGACCTCCCGCAGCACGCCGTGCCCGTCCTCGTAGCGCAGCCGGAGTCCCTGCGGGGCCACCATCCCGGGCAGGCGGCGGGAGAGCGGGGTCAGCAGGATCGCGGAGACGAAGTGCAGGCCCGTGGCGACGACGGCGAGCGGCACGAGCCCGGCCCCGCAGGCCATCCCGATGGCCGCGGAGAGCCAGATGCTCGCAGCCGTCGTCAGGCCGTGCACCACGTCCCGGTTCGTGAAGATCACGCCCGCGCCCAGGAAGCCGATGCCCGTGATGATCTGGGCCGCCACGCGGGAGGGGTCGGGACCGGCGTCGATGCCGGGCAGGACACCGAAGCCGTAGGCGGACACGAGGGTGAACACCGCCGACCCGGTGCCGACCAGGGCGTGCGTGCGCAGTCCGGCGCTCTTGCGCCGCAGCCGCCGTTCGAGGCCCACCAGCGAGGTGAGCCCGAAGGCGATCAGCACGAGCGAGACCTGGACGGGGACCGCGTCCCACACGACGACGTCCACGGCACCTCCTCCGGCAGCTGGTGCTCACGATTGAACACCACTTCCGGCCCTGCGGCACCAGGTGCGGGACGACGACGGGCCGGGCACCTCCGCGAGGTGCCCGGCCCGTGCCGGATGCGTGCTGGGCACGCTCGACGGGTCAGCCGTCGATCACATCATGCCGCCCATGCCGCCCATGCCGTCGTCGGCACCGGCACCGGCGCCCGCGGGCTCCGGCTTGTCGGCGACGACGGCCTCGGTGGTGAGGAACAGCCCGGCGATGGACGCCGCGTTCTGCAGCGCGGACCGGGTCACCTTGACCGGGTCGTTGATGCCGGCGGCCATCAGGTCCTCGTACTCGCCGGTGGCTGCGTTGAGGCCGTGGCCCTGGGCCAGACCGCGGACCTTGTCCACGACCACGCCGGCCTCGAGGCCGGAGTTGATCGCGATCTGCTTCAGCGGGGCGTCGATGGCGACCTTCACGATGTTCGCGCCGGTGGCCTCGTCGCCGGTGAGCTGCAGCTTGTCGAACGCCTTCTGGCCGGCCTGGATCAGGGCCACGCCGCCGCCGGCGACGATGCCCTCCTCCACGGCGGCCTTGGCGTTGCGCACGGCGTCCTCGATGCGGTGCTTGCGCTCCTTGAGCTCGACCTCGGTGGCGGCACCGGCCTTGAGGACGGCCACGCCGCCGGCCAGCTTGGCCAGGCGCTCCTGCAGCTTCTCGCGGTCGTAGTCCGAGTCCGAGTTGTTGATCTCGGCGCGGATCTGGGCCACGCGGCCCTCGATCTCCTCGGCGGTGCCGGCGCCGTCGACGATGGTGGTCTCGTCCTTCGTCACGACGACCTTGCGGGCCTGGCCCAGCAGGTCCACGGTGGCGGTCTCGAGGGAGAGCCCGACCTCCTCGGTGATGACCTGGCCACCGGTGAGGATGGCGATGTCGGCCAGCTGCGCCTTGCGGCGGTCGCCGAAGCCGGGGGCCTTGACGGCCACGGACTTGATGGAGCCGCGCATCTTGTTGAGCACCAGCAGCGCCAGGGCCTCGCCCTCGACGTCCTCGGCGATGATCAGCAGCGGCTTGCCGGCCTGCATGACCTTCTCGAGCACGGGGACCAGGTCCTTGACCGCGGAGATCTTGGAGTTGACCACGAGGATGTAGGGATCCTCGAGGACGGCCTCCTGGCGATCGGCGTCAGTGACGAAGTAGCCCGAGAGGTAGCCCTTGTCGAAGCGCATGCCCTCGGTCAGCTCGAGGTCCAGCCCGAAGGTGTTGGACTCCTCGACCGTGATCACGCCCTCCTTGCCGACCTTCTCCATCGCCTGGGCGATGAGGCGGCCGATCTCGGGGTCGCCGGCGGAGATCGACGCCGTGGCGGCGATCTGCTCCTCGGTCTCGACCTCCTTGGCGGAGGCCAGCAGCTCCTCGGTGACCGCGGCGACGGCCTTCTCGATGCCGCGCTTGAGGCTCAGCGGGTCGGCGCCGGCGGCCACGTTGCGCAGGCCCTCCTTGACGAGCGCCTGGGCGAGCACGGTGGCGGTGGTGGTGCCGTCGCCGGCGATGTCGTCGGTCTTCTTGGCGACCTCCTTGACGAGCTCGGCGCCGATCTTCTCGAACGGCTCGTCGAGCTCGATCTCCTTGGCGATGGACACGCCGTCGTTGGTGATCGTGGGGGCGCCCCAGGCCTTCTCGAGGACCACGTTGCGGCCGCGCGGGCCGAGGGTGACCTTGACGGCGTCGGCCAGGGTGTTCAGGCCCCGCTCGAGTCCGCGGCGTGCCTCTTCGTCGAAAGCAATCATCTTTGCCATGTGACTTCGTCCCTCCTGGACGGTAGACAAACGGTCGACCTCCACGGTGCCCGCGACGGACGGCGCGCACGACGGCGGACTCTTCCCGACGCCGTGCGGCACCTCACCGTGGTGGTTGAGGTGTCACTCCTGTGCCGGTGGCTGCCCGGGTCGGGCCGGGGACCGAGCCATTAGCAGTCCACACGACTGAGTGCTAATCGCAATCTTGGCACTCGTCCCCGGAGAGTGCAAACCCCTGAGCCGATTCCGCTCAGCCCTGCCACTCCTCGCGCAGGACGCCGTAGACCATCCGGTCGTAGTACTCGCCGCCGACCCTGCGGGCCCGGCGGATCCTGGCCTCCTCGGTGAAGCCCAGCTTCACCGCCACGCGGCACATGCCCGCGTTGCCGCTCCACGTCTCCAGGTCGAGGCGGTGGGAGTCGGAGTGGGCGAAGAGGTAGTCGATCCACAGGCGCATCGCCTCGGTGCCGTAGCCGCCGCTCCAGTGCTCCGGGGAGTACACGGTGATGCCCAGGGAGCGCAGCGGCAGCAGGTGCGTGCCGTCACCGGGGTCCTCGGTGGGCTTCTCCGACCAGTACCAGGACACCTGCCCGATGAACCGGTCGTCGGCGGCGTCGGCGATCACCATCGTCTCGCGCGGGTCCGGCCAGTCCCCGGCCGTCACGTGCTCCCGGAGGGTGCCGAGCCAGCGCTGGGCGCCCTCGGCGGTGAAGTTCGGGTAGAACGGGCCGTCCGTGCGCTGCCACTCGTGCTCGCCGCCGCCGGCGGGCGGCATGATCCACGCCTCGTAGTCGACGAGGTCCTCCTCGGTCCAGTCGCGGACGCGGACGCGGATTCCTTCGATCTGCACGGTGGTTCCTTCCGGTGGCGTCAGGGGTGGAAGACGTCGTGGTGGACGACGTCGTGGTGAACGGCGTCGGAGCGGTCGGGCTCCGGGACCGGAGCCCGATGGGGGACGCCTCGAGGACCGGGCCGGCTCAGGACCCCGTGGACGTGGCGCCCGGCGCCGGGGCGGCCTCGCCCGGGGCGTTGAGGAACGAGAACACCCCGACGCCGAGGGTCAGCACCCCGGCCAGGACGATGGCGGTGAGCTCCCGGGCGCCCACGCGGACGGTCGGCCGGACACCGCGGTGGGCGCCCTGGCGGGGACCGTCCTCGGGAACGTCGTCGAACTCGTCGTGCGGGTACCGGGTCATCCGTGGTCTCCTCGCTGCCGGCGCAGCCTGGCCACGAGCATCGGGTCGTGCTCGAGGGCGGCGCGGGTGTCGATCAGGACGTTGAGCCGCTGGTAGTAGTGGGTGGGCGAGAGGTTCAGGCGGCGGCGGATCTCCATCTCCTTGGCCCCCTGGTACTTCCACTGCAGGTTCTCGAGCGAGAGGATCTCGCGGTCCACGGAGTCCAGGCCGGTCTCCTCCCCGGGGTCTTCCCCGTCGAGGGCGGCCTCCCCGTCCGGCACCGGCTCCGCGCCGAGGGCGGCGTCGTCGCCGGGCCGGGCGTCCGCGGGCACCGCGTCGTCGGGCACTGCGTCCGCGGGCACCGCGTCCTCGCCGGTCACCGCGACTCGGCCCGCGGCCGCAGGGAGAGGGTGGTCAGCTGCGCGTCCTCGCCCGCGTCCACGACGGCGCGCACCGCCGCGGCCACGGACTCCGGCCGGAGGTAGCGCTCCGGGACGTACTCGTGGCCCAGGCCCGCCTGGATGTCCCGCTGCATCTGCGTGTCGACCGGGCCGGGGTGCACCGAGCTGACCACGACGCCGTCGGCCTCGACCTCCTGGCGGAGCGAGTCGGCGAGCGCGCGCAGGGCGAACTTCGAGGCCGCGTAGACGGCGTCCCCGGCGCGGGCGTTGAGCCCCGAGCCGGAGTTGAGGAACACGACCTTCCCCCGGGCCGCTCGCAGGGCCGGCAGCAGGAGCCGGGTCAGCTCCGCGGGGACCACCACGTTGAGCTCGAGCTGGGCCCGCCAGTCCGCCACGGAGGCGGCCTCCACCGTGGTGCGCCCGGCCACGGCCGCCGAGTGCACCAGGACGTCGACCCGGTCCAGGCCGGCCACCACGGACGGCAGGGCCGCGACGTCGGTCAGGTCGGCGGCGCGGACGGTGACGTGCGGGAGGCCGGAGAGCTCGGCCAGCCGGCCGGCGTCCCGGCCCAGGGCCAGGACGTCGTGGTCGCGGGCGAGGTCCACCACGCACGCGCGGCCGATGCCTCCGGTGGCCCCGGTGACGACGGCGAGGGGTCGGGTCTCGGTGGAGGAAGCGCTCATGCGCCCACTCTAGCCAGTCCGCCGCCGGTCCCGCCCGCCCCGGACGGAACGGGCCGGGGCGGGCGGCCCCGGTATCCTGGCCCGCAGCCGACCACGCGGAGGAGCCCCATGGCAGCCGACCCCCACGCCGCGGGAGATCCCGCGGCGGACCCGGACAGCGCGGAGAAGCCCTCGTCGCCGGCGCAGATCACGAGACCCTCCTGGGGCTACATCCTGCGCCGGACCGTCCACGAGTTCCGCCGCGACGAGTGCACGGACTCGGCGGCGGTGATGACGTTCTTCGCCGTGCTGTCCATCTTCCCGGGGCTGCTCACGGTGGTGTCGATGCTCGGCGTCGTCGGTCAGGCCGAGGCGACCACCAGGACCCTGCTGCGCCTGCTCGACGAGTTCGGGGTCCCGGAGGGGGCCGTGGCCGTGCTCGAGGGCCCGATCGGCGAGCTCACCGGCTTCCCGTCCGCGGGCCTGGCACTGGTCACCGGTCTGGTCGGCGCCCTGTGGACGGCCTCGGGCTACGTGCGGGCCTTCGGACGGTCCATGAACCGGATCTACGAGGTCGAGGAGGGCCGCCCCGTCTGGAAGCTCTACCCCCTGATGATCGCGGTGACGCTGTCCCTGGTGGTCCTGGTGGTGGGCATGATGCTGCTCCTGCTGCTCTCCGGGCCGGTCGCCGAGCGGCTCGGCGGGCTGATCGGCCTCGGCGAGGCGGCACTCCGGCTCTGGCAGGCCGCCCGGATCCCGGCCCTGCTGCTACTGCTCGTCTTCGTGATCGCCCTGCTCTACTACGCCACCCCGAACATCCGGCAGCCGAGGTTCCGGTGGCTCAGCATCGGCTCGGTGGTCGCCATCCTGGTCATGAGCGCTGCGACCACAGGGTTCAGCTTCTACGTGTCCAACGTCAACGACTACAACGCCACCTACGGTGCCATCGGCGGCGTGATCGTCCTGCTGCTGTGGATCTGGATCATGAACATCGTGCTGCTCGCGGGCGCCGAGCTCAACGCCGAGATCGAGCGCGGACGCCAGCTCCAGGCCGGGATCGAGGCCGAGGAGAACCTGCGGCTGCCGCCGCGGGACCTCCGGGGCGTGCGGCGGATGCAAGCGAAGGAGCAGGAGCTCGTCGAGGAGGGCCGCGCGCTGCGCCGTCGGCACGCCGGTCCCGACCCCACGGAGCACGCCCGCGCCGGGGACGGCACGGCACCGGCCTAGAGTGGTGCACGGCGCACCCGTTTTCGCACCCGCATCGACCCCGCACCCGCACCGAGGAGCACCGTGAGCGAGACCCAGCCCCTGGACAGGATCATGGCCCCCGACTGGGCGGAGGCCCTGGCCCCCGTGGAACCGCAGATCCGGCAGATGGGCCGGTTCCTGCGCGAGGAGCACGCCGACGGGCACCGCACGCTCCCGAAGGGCCCGGCGGTCCTGCGGGCGTTCCAGGAGCCGCTCGAGCAGGTCAGGGTGCTGGTCGTCGGGCAGGACCCCTACCCCACTCCCGGCCACGCCATGGGCCTGTCCTTCTCCGTGCAGCCCCACGTGCGTCCAGTACCCCGCTCCCTGCAGAACATCTACAAGGAGCTGCGGGACGACCTCGGCGTCGACCCGCCGGAGCACGGGGACCTCTCCGCGTGGTCCCGGCAGGGCGTGATGCTCCTGAACAGGGTCCTCACCGTGCGCGAGGGGGCCCCGGCCTCCCACCGGGGCAAGGGCTGGGAAGCGGTCACGGAGCGCGCCATCAAGGCCCTCGCCGGCCGCGGAACCCCGCTGGTGGCCATCCTGTGGGGCCGGGACGCGCGGAGCACTGCCGCGTGGCTGGACGGCTTCCCCACGGTCGAGTCCGCGCACCCGTCCCCGCTGTCCGCGTCCCGGGGCTTCTTCGGGTCCCGGCCGTTCTCCCGCACGAACCAGCTCCTCGAGCAGCAGGGCGCGGAGCCCGTCGACTGGCGGCTGTGACACCAGGAGGCCTCCGTTAGGGTGGGCGGCATGACGACGACCCCCGGGGCCCGGCCCGCCAGACCCCGCAAGCCGCAGCTGAACCTGACGGTGCGCTCCCGCGAGCTGCTGTCCCCGTCGATGGTCCGGGTGGTCCTGGGCATCGACGAGCCCGAGCGCTACGCGGACATCGTCCCGCCCGAGAAGTACGTGAAGCTCGTCTTCCTCCGGCCCGGCACGGGCGAAGCCGGCACCGCGCTCCCCGGGACTTCGATCCCCGGCACGGACGCTCCTGACGCCGAGACCACAGGCTCGTCGCGGCCGGGGGCGGAGCCCGGCCGGAACCCCGACTACTGGGAGCTCAAGGAGACCCTGCCGGGCGACCGGCAGCCCGTCACCCGCCACCTCACCATCCGCCGGTACGTGCCGGAGCGGCACGAGCTGTGGATGGACTTCGTGCTGCACGGCGACGACGGCTTCGCCGGCCCGTGGGCGGCCCGCGCCGAGCCCGGGGACCGCATCATCGCCCTCGGCCCCGGGGGCAGGTGGACGCCGGCCCCGGACGCCGCGTGGACCCTGATCGCCGCCGACGACGCCGCGATCCCCGCCGCCCTCGCCGTCCTGGAGACCCTCCCTGCCTCCGCGCAGGGAGAGGTGCTGCTGGAGGTGGACACGCCCTCCGACGTCCAGCCGGTGTCCGCCCCGGCCGGGATGGCGGTGCGCTGGGTGTTCCGGGCGGACATCGGTCCCGGAGAGGACGCTGCCCTGGTGCGGGCCGTGCGCGAGGCCGGGTGGCCCACCGACCCGGAAGGGGTCCAGGTCTTCGCCCACGGCGAGCGGGAGGTCATGAAGGCCCTGCGTGAGGAGCTGTTCACGCGCCGTCGGCTGGAGCGGGACCAGGTCTCGCTGTCCGGCTACTGGGCGAGGGGCCGCACCGAGGACGTGTTCCAGGCGGAGAAGAAGCTGCCGGTCGGCCAGATCCTCTGAGCCGGACCCGCGAGCGGTGATCCTTCGGACTGCGCGGCGCTGAGCTGCTCGTCCCGAGATCGGGCACCGGTTCTCGGACGCGCCCGGAAGCCGGGCCGTCCCTCCGCGTCTCACGGCCGCTCCTCCCCGCCCCAGGGCATGGCCCCGGCCCGGGCCACGGGCTCCGTCTCCGTCTCCGTCTCCGTCTCCGTCTCCGTCCTTATGGTGTCGGATCCGGTGGGGATCATGAGACATGACCACTACCGCCGGCCGGCCGCGGAGCCCGGAGGAGGTCCTCGGGGAGGACACGGCCGTTGCCGACCGTGAGTACGCCGGTGCTGTGACGGAGCTGGTCGAGGACGCCCGGGCGGAGGCACGGGCTGCGGGCCGGCAGCTGCGGGTGATCCACCGGATGTGGCAGCTGCAGGAGCAGGCGCACGATCGGCGACGGGCGGCCCGGGCACGCTGGTCGAACGAGCGAGCCCGCAGTCGTGGGCAGCACGTCCCGGAACCGGAGAAGCGCACGGTGCTGGACGTGGCCGACGAGATCGGCCCGGCGCTGCGGCTGCCGGCGGGTACGGCGGTGCGCCGTGTGGAGAACGCGGTCCTGCTCGCCGAGAGCCTGCCCCGGGTCCTGCAGGCCCTCGAGTCCGGGGCGATCGCCCCGCGCCAGACCGAGGTGATCGTGGACCTGTGGCGGGACCTGGTGGGTGTGACCGGTCGGCCGCCCGAGCAGCGGCCGCTCGGCGAGGCCGTGTCCCGTGTCGTGGACGAGCTGCTGGAGAAGGCCCCGACGGCCACCGCGTCGCAGCTCCGGGCGCTGGCCCGGAGGTGGCGGGCCTGGCTGCTGGCCGGGTCCCAGGAGGACCGTCACCGGCTGGCCCGCCGGGGGCGCAGGGTGTGGATAGAACCCGAGGAGGACGGCATGGCGCGGCTGTGCGCGCTCCTGGACGCGGCCACCGCCCACGCGGTCCACGCCCGTCTCGCGTCCATCGCCGCCCGTGTGGATCCGCACAGCCCGTCGTCGGACTTGGCCGGGTCCGCGTGTGGCGGCCAGGGCGTCGCTGAGGGCCGGGGCCCGGACGACGACCGGAGCTGCTGGGAGGACGGGCCGCGCACGGCAGGGCAGCTGCGCGCGGACGTGCTCGCCGCACTGCTGCTGGACGGCGAGCCCGCCTGCATGCCGGAGCACCTGCGCGGGATCCGCGGGCAGGTCACGGTCACCGTTCCCGTGCTTTCGCTGCTGGAGCACAGCGCACAGACTCCCGACCGCGGATCCCCCGGCCGGTCGCCCGACGGAGACGGGCTTCCCGGAGGATCACCCGACGGAGGCGCGCTCCCCGGCAGATCACCCGGCGGACACGCGGTCCCCGGTGAATCATCCAACGGAGACGGGCTCCCCGGCCGATCATGCAGCGCCGGCGGAGCCACCGGCCGCGGCGGGCCTGCTGGGAGCCCGGGCTGCGCGGAGCTGGCCGGCTACGGGCCGATCCCGGTGAGCGTGGCCGAGCGGATCGCCGCCGGCGCCGGGTCCTGGTCGAGGGTTCTGACACATCCGGTCACCGGCACCGTCCTGGACCACGACCGCACCACGTACGCCGTGCCGGCCGATCTCAAGCGCCGGCTGCGAGCGAGGGACGGCACCTGCCGGTTCCCCGGATGCCGGCGCCGTGCCGAGCGCTGCGACCTCGACCACACCGTGGCCTGGGTCGAGGGCGGGCCGACCGCCGCGGACAACCTCGCCCATCTGTGCCGTCACCACCACGTCCTCAAGCACCGGGACGGCCCGCTCGGGCGCTGGCGGGTCCGGCACCGCCGCCGGGAGTCCCCGGAGGGCGTCCTGGAATGGACCTCACCGGCAGGACGCGTCCACGTGACCTACCCCCAGCAGCACCACCACCCCGTGCTCTCGCCGCTGCGGATCGCCGACGACCTGCCCGTCGACGGCGGCCCCCCGGCAGAGCAGGCACCGGACGAGCCGTCACCGGCTGCGGTCCTGTGGACACCCCGCAGGACCGTGCCCTCCGGCGCCCGGCCTCACCAGGTCCGCCCCCACGGGGTCCGGCAGGACGACGACCCGCCCCCGTTCTGAGCCGCTCCGAGGATCCAGCCCGGTGCTGCCCCGGGCCCACAGCCCACGGCGGTGCCGGCCCGGCCCACAGCGCCCTACGGTGCTGACACTGGTCAGCGTGTCAGCGGCGCCGGTTGCGCCGGGAACTGGTGCCGTTGAGGTGCCCCACGAAGGGCCGCATGAGGTACTTGCCGAGCACCACTCCGGAGGCCAGGGCCACGATGGAGGCCATCGCGTTGACGAGCCCCACGATCCCGGGGCCGTAGGTGTCCGTCTCCACGGTGATGGTGTACATGCCGCGGAAGATGGACAGCCCGGGCAACAGGAAGGTCATCGCGGGGATCGCCAGGACCAGCTGGGGAATCCGGTGCCGGGCCGCCAGCACGGTCGCCACGCACCCGCTGGTGATCGCCGCGAGCGCCGTGTCCAGGCGGGAGCCCAGGCCGGCGGCCATGCCGGTGTGGTAGACCACGAGACCGCCGAGGGCGGCGGCCACGGTCGAGAGCACGTGACGGGGCTTGGCCTGCATCGTGACCGCGATGAGCCCGGTGGCGATCAGCATGAACACGGAGTTGGTCAGCGGGCCCACCGGGTCGAAGGCGCTCTGCGAGACGTCGACCCGGGGCATGCCGGCGTAGCCGGCCACGGAGATGCCGCCGGCGATGCCGGCCACGATGCCGAGGAACGCCATGGACGTGGAGAGCAGCCGCCCGGCCGCCGTGACGGGGAACCCGTTGATCGCGTCCTGCATGGTGGAGACCATGCGGGTGGTGGGCAGGAGCAGGATGATCCCGCCCGCGATGACCCGTGCCGGGGACAGGTCGACACCGGCCCAGGACATCAGCAGGGCCATCGTGGTGAGGATCCCCGACTGGGCGGCCATGGTGAAGAACTCGGGGATCCGCCAGACGCCCAGCCGGTGCGCCACGACCTGGTTGACGACCGAGGACAGACCGGCCACGAGCGCACCCAGCACTCCCCCGCCGATGCCGACGGTGATGGTCATCGCCGCGGCGGCCGTGGCGGCCCGCACCATCCACCGCGGATAGGGCTTGGGCTTGGCGTTGATCGCCTCCAGGCGCCGCTCCGCCTCCCCGCGGGGCATCTCACCGCCCGTGATGTCCGCGACCAGCTGGTGCGTCTCGGCCAGCCCCGCGTAGTTGTCCGTCCAGGAGCGCACGACCCGCATGACCGTGTGGCTGTTGGTGTCCGGGTCGTTGAAGACGTCCTCGCGGGTCCGGGTGTCCCCGCCGTCCGGCTGGTCGTCGGCGATGTAGTTGATCGTCACGGCCTGGTTGGTGATGTCCACCTCGACGTTCTCGACCCCGTAGGTGGCGCACACGGCGATGATGGCGTTCTCGACGTCGAGGGCGTCCGCGCCGTAGTGGAACATGGTCTCCGCGAGCCGCAGCGCGAAGTTCAGGGTGCGCCGAGCCTGCCGGCTGGTGGACTCCCCGAACCGGCGCAGATTGGCGAAGGGCGAGGCGTTGAGCCGTTCCACCACGCGCATGGGGGCGGTCGGGGCGGCCTCCCCCTGCAGGATGGAGCGCAGCCGGGCGCGCCCGCCGGGCCGGGCCCCCTGCGCCCGGGTGGACGGGTAGGCGCCCCGCTGCATCCGGTCGGAGCTCTTGCCGGGAGCCGGGAGCGGTCCGATCGTCGTCGTCTCCGGGCGGGAGACGGGGACCGTGTCGGTGCCGGTGCGGCGCCGCCGGCGCGCCGACGCCGGCAGGGGCACGGTCTCGGCGGCGGAGAGCAGCTCGCGGCGCTTCTCCGGCTCGGGGGTGTCCCCGTGCCGGCGGATCAGGCTCATGCTGAGCACGGGCAGCGCCTGCGGGGCGTCGGGCACGATGTCGAGCACGGTGGTCCCGGCGCGGCGCCGGGCGTGCTGGGCCTGGTCCTCGGTGGGGCGCACCGTGGGCAGGCCCGCGCCGTGCCGGGCGACCGGGCGGGCGGCGCCCGTGAGCGTCGTGTCCCCGCCGGGGCCGAAGGGCTCGACGACGTGGAGGTCGGGCTCCTCGGCCCCGTCCGACGAGGGGTAGGCGGCGAACGGGCGCAGGGGGGCGCGCTGGTCGGTCACCACGCGGCGTTCCTCCTTCCGGGGCGCGGGGGCGGGGGCCCGGCGGGCGGTCGGGGTCGGGGTCGGATCAGTAGAAGGGCTGGCCCGTGCGGCGGACCCACAGCTGGCGCTGGACCTTCTCGGCCACATTGGTCCACACCGCGTACTTGGCGGGGCTCAGGACCTGGTCGTGGACGCCCACGAAGTCGACCACGGTCTTGGTGAAGCTCGTCTTGAACAGACCCAGACCGTAGTAGGGGTGCTCCTTGTTCTTGAGCTGGTCGCTCGGCGGGGTGCCGCAGAAGTCGTACTCGACGATCCCGTGCTCCCGCATGAGGTCCGTGATCGCGGTCCACTGCAGCAGGTGGGAGTCACCGTACTGGCGGCGCCGGGGCTTCGAGCCGCCGTCCTTGTAGGTGCCCTTGGTGCCGTAGGCGATGACGTAGGCGCCCACCGAGGGCTCGCCGTCCTCGTAGGTGAAGTACAGCCGCCCCTGGCCGGCCTGCTCGAACGCCGTCCAGAACTTCGCGTAGTACTCGTAGGAGCGCAGGTTCACGTTCGCGTCCCCCTGCCCCACGGTGTCCATGAGCGCGTACATCCGGCGCATGTTCTGCTCGGTCAGCTCGACGCGTTCGACGGTGCAGCCCTCGCGCAGGGCCCGCCGGACGGCGTTGCGCCCGCGGGAGTGCAGCGACTTCAGCACGGCCTCCTCGTCCCGGTCGGTGTCGAGGACCGCCGTGGAGTCGTTGGGCTGGATGTTGAAGGACTTCTTCAGCCCGGCCCGCGCGAGCACGCCGCGGGCGTAGTCGGAGTCCAGGACGTCCGGCTCGATCTTGATCGCGAAGACGTTCAGCCGCTGCTCGGCCACGAGCCGGGCACTGGCCGCGGCGATCCCGGGGATGTCGTCGACGGAGGCGACGTCCGGGCCCTTGATCATGTACCAGAGCTTGCCGAGGGCGGGCACCGCCTTCTCGAGGACGAGGTTGTAGGACGCCTGTCCGCCGTCGGCGGGCTCGTGCACGAGGTGCAGGGGCCGCCAGCCGTGGTCCGCCTTGACGTCCGCGAAGGACGCCGACTGCAGCAGGTTGCCGCCGTGCGGGTTCGCCGTGACCTGGGTGTCCCAGGCCTCGATCTCCTGGGCGGTGGCGAAGCGTGCGGTGAACTCTCGCAAGGCTCTCTCAATCGTCGGGGTCGTCGGGGCCGGCCGGCCGGGGGTGGCCGGCGGGCCGGTGCGCCGGCGGGGGCCGGCCCCGGTCAGTCTAACCGCGCGGGCCTGAGGGGCCTCTGAGCTGTGCCGCTCGGGCGCCGCGCCGCCGTTCCCGTCCCCGCGGCGGGCCCGGGACGGGGCCGGGGCGGCACCGGGTGCCGCGCTGTGTATTCTGTTCAGGCGGTTCGCACCGGCAGGTCCGCGGCGCGCACCGGCAGGTCCGCTCCGATCCCCGGCGCGGTCCGGACCAGGGAGGTGGCGGGAGCCGTGGGTGGACCGGGCGGGCGCTGGAGCATCGCCCGCGCCGCGGTCCTCGTGACCGGACTGACCGCCGTCTCCACCGTGCTGGGATTCGCCCGGGACGTCGTCGTCGGCGCCGTCTTCGGCGCGGGCGCCGAGCTCGACGCGTGGCTGGTGGCCCAAGGCGTGCTGAACGTCGTCCTCGGCCTGATCGCCTGGGCGATGGCGCGCTCCGTGACCCCCGTGACCTCGCGGGAGGCCGCCCGGGAGCGCGCCGACGGCACGGGGTGCCGCGGCCACCGCGGCTTCGAGGTCTCCCTCACCGTCACCGTGGTCCTCCTCGGCCTGGCCGCCGTGGTGACGGGGCTGCTCGCGGAACCGGTGACGGCCCTGCTCGCCCCCGGGTTCGACGACGCCCAGACCGCCACGGCCGCCTCGCTCACCCGGATCGTCCTCGTCGCGACGGTGCTCGTGGCCGGCACGGACCTGCTGGCCTCGCTCGTCCAGGCCCACGGCCGTTTCGCGTGGTCCTCCCTGCAGGGCGTCCCGTTCAACCTCGTCATGATCGCCGCGGCAGGTCTGTTCGGGCCCCGGTACGGCGTCTCGGCGCTCGCCGTGGGCTACGTGGTGGGCTCGGCGGCGCGGCTGCTGATGCAGGTGCCCCCCGTGCGGGCGCTCGGCTCCCGGCTCCGGCCCCGGTGGGACCTGCGGGACCCGGGCTTCCGGGAGATCGCCCGGCTCGTGCCGCCCATGCTGGTGGGCAACGCCGTGGTCAACATCAACACCCTCGTCGACCGGGCGGTGGGCTCCACCCTCGAGGACGGCACGATCACGGCGCTGACCTACGGCTGGCGCCTGGTCGACCTGCCGGAGACCCTCGTCATCGCGGCCCTGCTCGTCCCCCTGTACCCGGCCCTGGGCGCCTCCGCGGACGACCGGCCCGAGCTGCGCCGGCTCGTCGACCGCGGGCTGTCCGTGGTCGTCACCGTGCTCGCCCCGGTGTGCGCGGTGTTCGTGGTCGCGGCCGGACCCCTCGTCGCCACGGCCTTCGGGCACGGCGCGTTCGACGACGGGGACGTCGCGGCGACGGCCACCGCGGTCGCCTGGTACGCGCCGGCGCTGCTCGCGCTCGGCTTCCGCCAGGTGGTGGTCCGCGCGTCCTACGCCATCGGCGACTCCCGCGGGCCCGTGGTCGTGGCGGTGCTGGCGATGGTCGTCAACGTGGTCGGCGACGTCCTGCTGGCCCCGGTGCTGGGCCTCGCCGGCATCGCCGCGGCCACGACCGCGTCCCTGGTCGTGGCGGCGCTGCTCAACGCGTGGCTGCTGCACCGGCGGCACGCCGGGCTGGACGCCAGGGCGACGACGGCACTGGTGGCGCGGGCGCTCGTGCTGGCGGCCGTCGCCGGCGCCGCAGGGCTGGGTGCGCGGGAGGCGCTGGCGGAGCTGCCCTCGTTCGTGCTCGCGGCGCTCTGCGCCGCCGTGGTGGGCGGGACGTACCTGCTCGGGCTCGTCGTGCTGCGGGCTCCCGAGCGCCTGCTCGTGGGCGAGACGCTGCGGACGCTGCGCCGGAGGCGCTGACGCGGCGCCGCCCTACCCGGAGCGGGCGCCGTTCCTGAGCCGCCAGGTGGCCAGGTGCCACGTGGGTCCGGGATCGCGCAGGTCCCACACGCTGTGCTGGGCGCCGCGGCCCCAGCGGAGGGTGTCGGCGACGTCCGCGGCCAGACCGCCGCGGCGCTCCACGGAGGCCCGCCGCAGGTCCCCGGCGAGCCAGGCGTAGCGGACCCCGGGGCGGGCGTCCGGCAGCTCCGGCACGGGCGCGCCGAGCACCAGCCGGCCCCACGCGTCGGCCAGCCCGGGGCGGGCGGCCTCGGCCAGGGCCATCGAGCCGAAGAAGCGGCCGTTGAGGTCGATGAGCTGCGGGACGCCGTCGTCCCCGCTGAGGAACTGCAGCTCCACGAGGCCCCACCAGCCCAGGTCGCGCAGCAGCACCTCGGCGCGCGCCGCGAGCTCCTCGTCGACGGGCACCGTCTGCGCACGGGCCGAGACGCCGTTGGGCGTGGGCCACAGCCGGGAGGTGGTCTGCTGCACCCGGCCGCGCAGGCGGCCGTCGTGGTGGACCCCGATGAGGGCCCCGAGGGTGCCGCGCACGGGCACCTGCAGCACCGGCTCGGCACCGGCCTCGCGGATCCGCCGCACCTGTCCGGCGGCGGCGGGGCCGTCCGGGAAGAGCTTGGCCTCGATGCGGTGGGGCCGGGTCTGCCCGGGCGCCCAGTGCGCCCGGCACTTGACGACGAGCGGGCCGTCCCAGGCGGCGAGCGCCTCGTCCGTGGCCGCCAGCGTCCGGGGGGCGGCGAGGCCCGCCCGGGCCGCCCGGTCCGCGAGCCCGACCTTGTCGAGGGCCTCCGCGACCACGTCCGGGCCCGGGTGCGCCACCGCCGCCGGGAGGTGCTGGCGGTAGGCCGAGACCGCGGCCATCCAGTCGTCGCCGGCGCCGAAGACGACGTCGTAGGACCCCTCCGCGACCGCCCGGCGGACCCCGTCGATGAAGCGGGCGCCGTCCCCGCGCGGGCGGGGCACCTCGTGGCGGGCCGCGGCCGCCCGCGTGGCGCCGAGCATGCCCGGTCCGTCCGGGGTGCCGACGCCCACGTGCCAGCCCGCCCGTTCGAGGGCGCGCGCCGCCGCGAGGGCCCCCCGGTCCCGGCCCGTGCCCACGACGAGGGCCCGCCGCGGGGCCTGCGCGGCGCGCTCCGGCTCCCGGCGGCGGTGGTCGAGCGGTGGTCGATCGGCGGTCATCGGTCCTCCATCGGAGAGTGCGGGCATCCCCTCCACGGTAGTCGGAGCACGTGAGAGGTCGGTGCGGCGGGTCGGCACGCGCGACGGCGCCCGCTCACCGTGCGGTGGGCGGGCGCCGTGGCTGGACGGTGCGGCGGGGTCCTACTCGGCGTCGTGGTCCGTCTCGAGGATCTGCACGAGCGCGTCGAGCGCGTCGTCGGCGCCCGCGCCCTCGGCGCGGAGGACGACCTTGTCCCCCTGGCCGGCGCCGAGGGACATGAGGGACAGCACGCTCGAGGCGTCCATCGCCTCGTCCTCGGGCTCGCCCTCGGCGGCGATCGTGATGTCGAGGTCGTACTCCCCGGCGGCCTCGGCGAAGATCGCGGCGGGACGGGCGTGCAGGCCGACGGACGAGGCGATGGTGGCGGTGCGTTCTGCCATGGTGGTGCTCCTTCGGGTTGCGGGGCCCTGGGTGACGGGCCCCGGTGGTTGGGGTGGTGCGGAAACGGTGCGGTCGGTGGGTCAGAGGCCGAGCTCGGCGAGCACGCTGAGCTCGGTCCGCACGGCGGCGGCGGCCTCCTCCGCGCTGGGCTGCTCGATCGCGACCTCGGCGAGGGCCTGGGCGGTGGCGAGGTCGACGCTGCGCAGCACGGCGGCGACCGCGGCCAGTCCGCGGGGGCTCATGGACAGGGTGTGCACCCCGAGGCCCACGAGCACCACGGCGAGCGCGGGGTCGGCCGCGGCCTCGCCGCAGACGCCCACGTTGCGCGGACCGGCGCCCTCGGACTCGGCCCGGCGGGCGCCCTCCACGGTGTACCGGATCATCCGCAGCACGGCGGGCTGCCACGGGTTGTTGAGCTCCGCGAGGGAGCCCATCATCCGGTCGGCGGCCATCGTGTACTGGGTCAGGTCGTTGGTGCCCAGGGACACGAACTTGACGTGGCGCAGGATCTGGTCGGCGGTGACGGCCGCGGACGGCGTCTCGACCATGACCCCGGGCACCCGCAGGCCTGCGGCGGTCGCCATCACGGCGAAGTCCCGGGCCTCGGAGGGCGTGGCGATCATCGGCGCCATGACCCACACGTCCGCGTCCGTGGCCTTCTCCGCCAGCGCGATCGCCTCGAGCTGCCGGGCGAGCACGCCCGGCACGGAGCGGTCCGTGCGGTAGCCCCGGACCCCGAGCGCGGGGTTCGGCTCGGCGGTGTCGGTGAGGAAGGGCAGCGGCTTGTCCGCCCCGGCGTCGAGCGTGCGGACCACGACCTTCTTGCCGGCGAAGGACTCGAGGATCGCGGTGTACTGCTCCACCTGCTCCTCGACCGAGGGCTCCTTGTCCCGGCCCAGGAAGCAGAACTCGGTGCGCAGCAGCCCCACGCCCTGGGCCCCGGCCGCGGCCGCCGTGCGGGCGTCCTCGGGGGTGCCCACGTTGGCCAGCAGCGGGATCTCGGTGCCGTCCGAGAGCACGCCGCGGCCGTCGAAGGCCTCGCGCGCCGCGGCGCTGCGCACCCAGGCCTCCACGAGCTCCTGCTCGTCCGCGCCGGGCTCGGTGCGGATCTCACCGGTGGCGCCGTCCACGAACACGCGGGTGCCGTCGGCGAGCGCCTCGACGCCCCGGGCCGCCACGACCGCGGGGAGCCCGAGGTTGCGGGCCAGGATGGCCGTGTGGGACTGCGGGCCGCCGCCGGAGGTGACGAGGGCCAGGACCATCTCTGGGTCCAGGGTCGCCGTGTCGGCGGGCGCGAGGTCCTCGGCGGTCAGCACGAACGGGACGTCCCGCTGCGGCACGCCCGGCATGGGCAGCCCCTGGAGCTGGGACACGAGCCGCGCCCGGACGTCCTCGATGTCCGCGGCGCGCTCGGCCATGTACCCGCCCAGGGCGCGCATCTGGTCCGCGTAGTCGCTCGCGGCCTCCCACAGGGCGCGCTCGGGGGCGAGCCCCTTGCCGTTGACGAGCTTCGCGGCGTTCTTCAGCAGTGCCTTGTCCCCCGCCATGAGCGCGGTGGACTTGAGCACGTCCGCGGCGTCCTTCTCGGTCGCCACCTCGGCGCGGCGCTTGAGCTCGGCCTTGACCGCGGCGGCGGCCGTGTGCAGCCGGGCCACCGCCGCCTCGGGCTCCTCGTCCCGCAGCATCAGCCCCGCGGCCGGCTCGGAGACCGGCTCCGGCATGCTCACGAGCTCGCCGATGACGCGGCCCGCGCACACCCCCACGCCTGTCAGTGTCTGCATCGTGTTCCTCTTCCTCGAGAAGGCTCGGATCGGTGCGCACGGGCCCCGGTCGGGGCCCGTGCGCACCGCTCAGGCGGTGGTCGGCACAGCGGCGGCATCCTCGCGCGAGCGGGTGGCGTCGGCCACCCGGCCGTGCGCACCGCCCACGTGCTTGAGGGCGACGACGATGCCTGCTGTGACCACGGTACCGACAACCACCGCGAGCAGGAACATCAGCGGGTTGCCGATCACCGGCAGGATCCACACCCCGCCGTGCGGCGCGGCGGAGGTGACGCCCGTGGCCATGCTGATCGCGCCGGTCACGGCGCCGCCGACCATGGACGCGGGGAGCACGCGCAGCGGGTCGGCCGCGGCGAACGGGATGGCGCCCTCGGAGATGAAGGAGGCTCCCAGCAGCCACGCGGCCTTGCCGTTCTCCCGCTCGGCCACCGTGAAGTAGCGCTTGGCCACCGTCGAGGCGAGGGCCATGGCCAGCGGGGGCACCATGCCGGCGGCGATGACCGCGGCCATGATCTCCTGCGGGGCGGTGTTGGCGACGGTCGCGGCCCCGAGGCCGGCGGCGGCGAACGTGTAGGCGACCTTGTTGATCGGCCCGCCCAGGTCCGAGCCCATCATCAGGCCGAGGATCGCGCCGAGCGCCAGCGCACTGGCACCGGTCATGCCGTTGAGGACCTCGGTCAGCCACGCCATGAAGGTGGCGATCGGCCCGCCCAGGACCAGCAGCAGCAGGCCCGCGGCGAAGATCGTGGCGAGCAGCGGGATGATCACCACGGGCATCAGCGAGCCCAGCCAGCGGGGCAGCCGGGGCTGCGCCAGCCAGTAGGCGGCGAGACCGGCCAGCAGACCGCCGACGATGCCGCCGAGGAACCCGGCGCCCATGAAGTTCGCGACCAGGCCGGCCGCGAAGCCCGGGGCGATGCCGGGACGGTCGCTCAGGCCGTAGGCGATGTAGCCGGCCAGTGCGGGCACCAGCAGGCTCATGGCCAGGTTGCCCATCTTGAACAGGACCGCGCCGATGTACTGGGCGAGGGTGAACTCGCCGAGGTTCCAGATGGTGGAGCCGGTCAGCACGTCGTCGGCGATGTTGGCGATGTCCGCCCCGGCCACCATGAAGCCGAAGGCCATGAGCAGCCCGCCCGCGGCCACGAACGGGATCATGTAGCTGACACCGGTCATCACGGCCTTGCGGATGCGGGTCCCCCAGCCCTCGTTCGCGCCGCCGGTGGCGCCCTGGTCGGCGTCCCCGCCGGCCCCTCCCTGCACGCGCGGGGCGTTCGGGTTCCCGGCGTTGGCGAGGGCCTCCTCGATCATGACCTTCGGCTCGTCGATGCCGCGCTTGACCGGCGAGGCGACGAAGGGCTTGCCGGCGAACCGGGCGCGGTCCCGGACGTCGACGTCGGTCGCGAAGATCACCGCGTCCGCCGCGGCGATCGTGGCGGGGTCCAGCTTGGTGAAGCCGGCGGAGCCCTGGGTCTCGACCTGGAGGTCGACCCCCATGTCCTCGGCGGCGTAGGTCAGCCCGTCCGCCGCCATGTAGGTGTGGGCGATGCCGGTGGGGCAGGCCGTGACGGCCACGATCTTCTTGCCGGCGTGCGGGCCGGCGTCGCCCGCGGCCGGGGCGGCGGACGCCGGCGCGGCGCCCCCGTCCGCGGCCCGGGCGTCGACCGAGGCGGGCACCGCGGCGGCGGACGTGGCGCCGGCGGTCGCCGGGCCGGTCGCGGAGGCGCCCTCGGCGGTCCCGCCGAGCCCCAGCGCGTCGTCGACGATCCGGACGACCTCCTGCTCGGACCGCGCGGCGCGCAGGGCGGCCACGAAGTCCTTCTTCATCAGCGAGCGGGCGAGCTTGGCCAGCAGCTTCAGGTGCGTCTGGTCGGCGCCCTCGGGCGCCGCGATGAAGAAGACGATGTCGGCGGGGCCGTCCTTGGCGCCCCAGGGGACGCCCTGCGCGAGCCGGGCCATGACCAGGGTCGGCTCGGTCACGGCGGCGGAGCGGCAGTGCGGGATCGCGATGCCGCCGGGGATGCCGGTGGCGGTCTTGTTCTCGCGGGCGATGGCGTCCGCCAGCAGCCCGTCGAGCTGCTCGGCGCGGCCGGTGCGCTGCACCAGGGCGGCGAGCCGGCCGATGACGGATTCCTTGTCTGCTCCCAGGTCCTGGTCGAGCGAGACCAGGTCGGGAGTGATGAGCTCGGACACGATGTCCTCCTTGAGCGGCCGGGCCGGTGGCCCGGGTGGTTCGGATGAGGTGGGGTGGAGTGGTTCGGTTCAGCCGGAGACGGCGCGCGCGGGGAGCTCCCGCACGGTGACCGCCTCGGGGGTGGTCTCGGAGAGGGTGGGGACCCGGGTGCCCGGCAGCGCGGCCGCCGCGGACCCGGAGGCCACGGCCTGCCGCAGGCACTCCGGCGCCGCGTCCCCGCGCTCCTGGGCGATGAGGTAGCCCGAGAGCGAGCTGTCGCCGGCGCCCACGGTGGAGCGCACGGCCACGGGGGCGTGGACGGCGTGCCAGGAGCCCTCCGGGACGGTGAGCACGGCCCCGCCGGCCCCGAGGGTCGTGAGGACCGCGCCCAGGCCGCGGTCCACGAGCGCGGCGGCGGTGGCGGCCGCGAGGTCGGGGTCCGCCTCGAGCCGTTCGCCGTCGACCGTCCCGACGAGCTCGGCGAGCTCCTCGCCGTTGGGCTTGATGAGGTCGGGCAGGGCGTCGTCGCCGGACACGGCGCCCTGCAGCGCCGCCCCGGAGGTGTCCACGGCGAACAGGGGCGAGCGCTCCCCCAGGGCCGTGCGGACCCGGCGGACGATCCGGGCGTAGACGTCCTCCGGGGCGCCGGGCGGCAGCGAGCCGGCCAGGACCACCCAGGAGGCGTCCGCGCCGCGGTCCACCAGGAGCTCGACGACGGCGTCGACGTGCTCGGTGCCCAGCGGCGCACCCGGGGCGTTGATCTTGGTGGTGGTGCCGTCCGGCTCGGTGATCGTGATGTTCGAGCGGATCGGGGCGCCCACGGGGACCGCCTCGTGGGGGACCTCGGCCGCGGTGAGCTCCGCCAGCAGCGGATCGCCGGGGTCGCCCGGCAGCACGGCCAGGGTCGGGACGCCGCTTGCGCGCAGCGCCCGGGAGATGTTCACGCCCTTGCCGCCGGCGTCCTGCCGGGCGCCGTCGGCGCGCTGGACGGCGCCGCGGCGCAGCGGCGCCGGGAGCTCGACCGTGCGGTCGAGGGACGGGTTGAGGGTGACGGTGAGGATCACGCGATCACCACCTCGACGTCGGCCTCCTCGAGGGCGGCGGCCAGCTCGGGGCCGGGGGCCCGGTCGGTGATGAGGGTGTCGATCTCGTCGAGCGACGCGAAGCGCATGAGGGTCTCCTGATCGTGCTTGGCCGAGTCGCAGAGGACCACGACCCGGCGGGAGGTCTGGATGATGGCGGTCTTGACGACCGCCTCGATGGGGTCCGGGGTGCTCAGCCCGAACGCGGCGTGGATCCCGTTGCAGCCCACGAACGCGAGGTCCGGGCGCAGGCGGGTGTAGTGCTCCGCGGCCCGTCCGCCGGCGGCGGCCCAGGTGAGCTTGCGGACGCGCCCGCCGACGAGCTCGAGCCCGATGCCCGAGGCGTCGGCGAGCTTGGCGGCGATGTGCAGGGCGTGGGTGATGATGAGCTGCTCCTGCCCGTCCGACAGGGTGGAGTCGGTGCGGACGATGAGGTCGGCCAGGGCCTCGACGGTGCTGCCGGCGTCGAGCACGACGGCCCCCGCCCCGCTGGTGCGCAGGAGGTCGAACGCCGCCTGCGCGATCCGCCGCTTCTCCGGGGTGTTCAGGTGCTTGCGGGACGAGATGGCCTTCTCGTCGGACGTCGACTGGTCCGCGGAGACGGCGCCCCCGTGCACCCTGCGGAGCCTGCCCGCGGCCTCGAGGGCCGCGAGGTCGCGCCGGACCGTCTCCATGGTGACGTCGAAGCGGCGTGCCAGGTCCGCGCCGTTGACCCGGCGAGTCGTGAGCACCAGCTCGGCGATCTCGGCCTGGCGTTCTTCTGCGAACATGGCGTGCACCTCACGGACGGGAACGATGGACTGTCTTTGCGTTCCCTTGAGTTTATGTGAGTTCGTGTGGTTTTACCAGGGGTTGTGGTGATCCACTTCACGAAAGGCCGCAATCGGCGGCGAGGCCCCGGCCGACCGGGCGGGGCACGGTGTCCGCGTCCCGGCGTAGCCTGGATCACGGACCGCCCGGTCCGCCCCGCCCGTCCCGCCACCAGGAGCGGACGCCCATGCTTCTCCGTCTCGTCCGGCAGCACACCGGCCGCTACCTGCCGTGGGTCCTGGCCGTCGTCGCGCTCCAGCTGGTCGCCACGATCGCCGCGCTGCTGCTGCCGAGCCTCAACGCCCGGATCATCGACGAGGGCGTCGTCCGGGGCGACACCGGCCTGATCCTGCGCGTCGGGGAGGTGATGCTCGGCGTCGCGCTCCTGCAGGTGGCGGCCGCCGTCGCCGCGGTGTACTGCGCGGCCCGGGCGGCGATGGGCACCGGCCGCGATCTCCGCCGCGCCGTGCACCGGCAGGTCGGCTCCTTCGGCTCCCGGGAGGTCAACGGCTTCGGGGCCCCCACCCTCATCACGCGGGGCACCAACGACGTCCAGCAGATCCAGATGCTCGTGCTCATGGGGCTCAACTTCATGGTGGCGGCGCCCATCATGTGCGCCGGCGGGATCGTGATGGCCCTCCGGGAGGACGCCGGGCTCTCCTGGCTCGTGTGGGTGTCGGTGCCCGTGCTCGGGATCGCGGTGGGCGTGCTGGTGGGCCTGCTCATGCCCCTCTTCCGGCTCATGCAGGGGCGGATCGACCGGATCAACGCGGTGCTGCGCGAGCAGATCGTCGGCATCCGGGTGGTGCGGGCCTTCGTGCGGGAGGACCACGAGCGCCGCCGCTTCGCGGCCGCCAACCGGGAGCTCACCGACGTGTCGGTGCGCATCGGCTCCCTGTTCGTGCTGATGTTCCCGGTCATCACCATGATCCTGCACCTGGCCACCGCTGCCGTGCTGTGGTTCGGCGGCCAGCGGGTGGGGGCCGGGCAGATCCAGGTCGGCTCGCTCACCGCGTTCCTGCAGTACCTCCTGCAGATCCTGACGGCCGTGATGATGGGGACCTTCATGGTGATGATGGTCCCGCGCGCCATGGTGTGCGCCGAGCGCATCACCGAGGTCCTGCGCACCGAGCCCTCCCTTCGGGAGCCCGCCGCGCCCGTGGTCCCCGCCTCCCGGACCGGCGCGGTGGAGCTGCGCGACGTGACGTTCCGGTACCCCGGGGCGGAGCTGCCCGTGCTGGAGGGCGTGGGCTTCCGGGCCGGACCGGGCCGGACGACCGCCGTCGTCGGCGCCACCGGGTCGGGCAAGTCCACCCTCCTGCACCTCGTCCCCCGGCTGCTGGACCCCACCGGGGGCACGGTGGAGCTCGACGGCGTCCCGCTGCCCCGGCTGTCCCACGAGCAGATCGCCGCCCGGGTGGCCCTCGTGCCGCAGCGGCCGTACCTGTTCTCCGGCACCGTGGCCTCCAACCTCCGGCTCGGGGACGCCGGGGCGACGGACGAGGAGCTCTGGACCGCGCTGCGCACCGCGCAGGCGGAGGACTTCGTCCGCCGGATGCCCGGGGGGCTCGAGGCCCCGATCGCCCAGGGCGGCGTCAACGTCTCCGGCGGGCAGCGGCAGCGGCTGTGCATCGCACGGGCGCTGGTGGCCCGCCCGGTGGTGTACCTCTTCGACGACTCGTTCTCCGCCCTGGACGTGGCCACCGACGCCCGGCTGCGCGCCGCCCTCGTGCCGGCCACCCGGGACGCGACCGTCCTGGTCGTGGCCCAGCGCGTGTCCACCGTCCGGGACGCGGACCAGATCCTCGTCCTGGACGCCGGGCGGATCACGGCGCGCGGGACCCACGACGAGCTGCTGGCCTCCTCCGGCACCTACCGGGAGATCGTCGAGTCGCAGACCCGCGCGGAGGAGGTGGCCTGATGGCCGCGCCCGCCCCGCCGCGCAGGCCCCAGCACTTCTGGTCCTCCGCCGGACGGCTGCTGGGCCTGCTCGCCCCGCAGCGGCGGGCGCTGGCGCTCGTCCTCCTGGCCGGGACCGTGTCCGTGGCGCTCAACGTCTGGGCCCCGCTCGTCCTGGGCCGGGCGATGGACGTGATCTTCACGGGGGTGCTCGGCCGGGACATGCCCGCGGGCGCGACACGGGAGGAGGTGGCCCAGGACCTGCGGGACCGGGGCGAGCAGAACCTCGCGGACCTGGTCTCCGCCGCGGACGTCGTCCCCGGGGCGGGCATCGACTTCTCCGCGCTCGCCCGGCTGATCGCGGCGGTGCTGGTCATGTACCTGGTGGCCTCGCTGCTGATGTGGGCGCAGGGCTGGCTGCTCAACCGCCTGGTCATGCAGGTGGTCCACGACCTGCGCAGCGCGGTCGAGGACAAGCTGAACCGGCTGCCGCTGGGGTGGTTCGACACCCGTGAGCGCGGGGACGTGCTCTCGCGGGTGACCAACGACGTCGACAACGTCCAGACGGCGCTGCAGCACTCCTTCGCCCAGCTGGTCCAGTCCCTGCTCACGGTGGTGGGCATCGTGATCATGATGTTCGTGGTGTCGTGGCAGCTGGCGCTCGTGGCCCTCGTCGCCCTCCCCCTGTCCGCGGGGGCCGCCGGGTTCATCGGGGTGCGCGCCCAGCGCCTGTTCACGGAGCAGTGGCGCGCCACCGGCGCCCTCAACGGGCACATCGAGGACTCGTTCTCCGGCCACGAGCTGATCAGGGTCTTCGGCCGCGAGCAGGAGATGGCCGAGCGCTTCGACGAGCGCAACGAGGAGCTGTACCGGGCGGCCTTCGGGGCACAGTTCGTCTCCGGCACGATCATGCCCGTGATGCAGTTCATCTCCTACCTCTCCTACGTCGGCATCGCCGTGCTCGGCGGGCTGCGCGTGGCCTCCGGGCAGCTGAGCCTCGGGGCGGCGACCGCGTTCATCCAGTACTCGCGGGAGTTCACCCAGCCCCTGTCCCAGATGGCGGGCATGGCCAACACCCTGCAGTCCGGGGTGGCCTCCGCGGAGCGCGCCTTCGAGCTGCTCGACGCCCCGGAGCAGCAGGCCGACACCGCCCGCGCCCGCCTGCCCGCACGCTCCCCCGGCCGGGTGCGCTTCGAGCACGTCTCCTTCTCCTACGTCCCGGGAACCCCGCTCCTCCAGGACCTGACCTTCGAGGCGCTCCCCGGCCGGACCGTGGCCGTCGTGGGGCCCACCGGCGCCGGCAAGACGACGCTCGTGAACCTGGTGCTGCGCTTCTACGAGCTCGACGCCGGGCGGATCACGCTGGACGGCGTGGACATCACCGACCTCTCCCGCGCCGTGCTGCGCTCCCGGGTCGGGATGGTCCTGCAGGACGCCTGGCTGTTCGGCGGGACCATCCGGGAGAACATCCGCTACGGACGGCTGGACGCCACGGACGAGGAGGTGCTCGAGGCCGCCCGGGCGACCCTCGTGGACCGCTTCGTGCGCGCGCTGCCGGAGGGCTACGACACCGTGATCGACCCGGAGGGCAGCAACGTGTCCGTGGGCGAGCGGCAGCTCATCACCATCGCCCGGGCCTTCCTGTCCGACCCCTCCCTGCTGATCCTGGACGAGGCGACGTCCTCGGTGGACACCCGCACCGAGGTGCTCGTGCAGCAGGCCATGGCCGCGCTGCGCAGCGACCGGACCTCGTTCGTCATCGCGCACCGTCTCTCCACCGTCCGCGACGCGGATATCATCCTGGTGATGGAGGACGGCCGGATCGTGGAGCGGGGCGCCCACGACGACCTGCTCGCCGCCCGGGGCGCGTACGCCGCGCTGCACGCGAGCCAGTTCGCGGCTCCGGCGGTCCCCGACGACGCCCCCACCGACCAGCAGCCCCTCGACGTGCAGGAGAGCACCACCCATGACACCCCGTGAACTCTACGGCCGCTTCGCCCTCGCGGAGGCGGTGACCTGGACGCTGCTGATCCTCGGCATGGTCCTGAAGTACACGGGGGTCTCGGAGGCCTTCGTGCCCGTCTTCGGCATGCTGCACGGGGTCGTGTTCCTGGGCTACTGCGTGGTGACCTGCTTCGTCTGGGTGGACCAGCGGTGGTCGGCGGGCTTCGGGGCCCTGGGCCTGGCCAGCGCGGTCGTCCCCTGGGCCACGATCCCCTTCGAGCGCCGCGCCGAGCGCACGGGCCGGCTCGCCGGCGGATGGCGCCTGGCCCCCGGCGGCGACCGTCCCGCCACCGTGCCGGAGCGGCTGGAGGCCTGGTCCCTCCGCAGCCCGTGGCTGGCCGTGGCGGCGGGCGCGGTCGTGGTGGCGGGCCTCACCTCGGTGCTCCTGTACCTGGGACCGCCCGTCCCCCGCGGCTGAGCCCGGCCCGGCCGCGCCGGTTCCTGGCGGGCCCGCACCCGGTATAGCGTGGACGGCAGGACGGCCCCGCCGACCGACGGCGGCGCCACGAGGAGGATCCACGTGACCAATTTCGCCAACGTCGAGCGCCGGCACCTCGCCGCGCTCCTGCGCCGACTGGGCCCCGACGCCCCGACCCTGTGCGAGGGCTGGAGGACCCGCGACCTCGCCGTGCACCTCGTCGTGCGCTCCGGGCGGCCGGACGTCCTCGCCGGCCAGGTGCTCCCGCGGGTGCCCGTGCTGGGCGAGCGCGCCCGCCGCGCCGAGCAGGCCGTCGCCGGCCAGCCCTGGGAGGAGCTCGTGCGGAAGGTGGAGCACCCGCCGCTGTACTCGCCCGCGCGGCTCGGACCGGTGGACAAGCGGATCAACACCGTGGAGTACTTCGTCCACCACGAGGACGTCCGCCGGGCCCAGCCCGACTGGCACGAGCGCCCGCTGCTGCACGACGAGGAGCAGGCCCTGTGGCGGTCCCTGAGCCTGCTGGCCAAGGTGGTGCTCAAGGACGAGGAGGACACCGTGGTGCTCATCGCCCCGTCCTACGGCGCGGTGCGCGGCGGCCGCGGCAGGACGGGGACCGTGCGCGTGCTGCGCGCCGTGCCGAGCGAGCTGGTGCTGTGGGCCCTGGGCCGCCGGGAGCAGGCCCGAGTGGAGCAGTCCGTCGAGTAGCCCGTGACCCGCACCGACGACGGAGGGGGACCGCGCGCCGCGCGGTCCCCCTCCTGACGTCCCCGGTCCGTCAGCGGAACAGGTCCGCCCGGACGCCCATGATGATCCGGTCCCCGGGGCGCGCGGTGCGCATGTACCGGGCGACCTCGTGCTCGTGCAGGGCGATGCACCCCGCCGTGGGCTTCTTGTTCGCGTGCAGGAAGATCGCGAACCCGTTGCCCTGGACGATGGACGAGTCGGGCGGGCGGTTGTAGTTGATCACCACGCCGAGCCGGTAGTCGCCGGACAGCGAGAAGTACCACATGTTCTCGTCCGGCCAGGTGTAGCCGGTGGACTCGAAGTACTTGTTGTAGAGCGTGCCCAGGCGGCCGCCCCACCGGGAGTTGGGGTTGAGCTGCCGGTAGGGCAGCGCGGTGCCCGGGTTGTAGACCCCGAAGGACTCCGTGACCGAGTACGAGCCCTGCGGGGAGAACAGGTACTGCGTGTGCCCCGAGGGCACCCCGGGCCGCTTGAATCCGCTGGCCCCCACGTAGGCGGACGTCCGCCACTCCTCGACGTAGCTTCCGCCGATCCGCACGCAGTTGACGAACGTGGCCTGCGAGCGCCCGTAGCCCTCGGCGATGGTCAGGGACACGCGCGCCGCGTTGCGGGTCGGCTGCACGGAGCGCCCCGTGTTGAGGTGGTGGCACTCGCCGCGGAACAGGTGCGTCCGGGCGCCGGTGGCGCGGCTCCAGGTGACGAGTCCCCGCTGGAACTTCTGGTGCACGGTGCCGGTGCCGACCTCGTCCGTGACGGGGTAGCCGAGCGACCCCCGCTCGCGTCCCGTGGCGATCCACCGCTGCCCGATCGCGCCCTTCGTCTTGACCGCCCGGGCCCCCGTCCCGGGGCTCCAGTAGATCGTGTGCGCCTTGGTGAAGGACTGGCGGCACCCGCCCCCGGTCAGCCCGCAGACCTCGTCGGTCGTGGGGTAGCCGTAGCTCCCGGCCTCGCGCCCGCCGAGGACCCACTTGTGGCCGATCGCGCCCCGGGTGTTGACCGTCCGCGCCCCGGTGGACGAGGTCCAGTAGATCGTCCGGTCTCCCGCGAAGGACTGGCGGCACCCGCCGGCCGCCCCGCAGACCTCGTCGGTCGTGGGGTAGCCGTAGGCCCCGGCCTCGCGCCCGCCGAGCACCCACTGGTGGCCGATCGCCCCCCGGGTGTTGACGGTCCGCGCCCCGGTGGAGGAGCTCCAGTAGATCGTGCGGGTCTTCGAGAAGGACTGCCGGCACCCGCCGCCCGTCAGGAGGCAGGACTCGTCGTCCACGGGCCAGCCCAGCACGTCCACGCCGCCCGTGGAGCTCCACCGGTGCCCGATCGCGCCCCGCAGCTGCACGAAGTGCGCGCCGTGCGCCTCGGACCAGAGGACCACGCCCCTCTGGTGCGGCCACTCCCAGCCCCCCTTCCAGGGGCGCATCTCCCCGGTCGGCTCCCCGGTCCTGGCGGACGCCCGGGCCGCGGCGGCCTCCAGGGCCTGCCGGACCTCGGCGGGCACGTCCGCGTTCTCCGCGGCGGCCGCGGCGGCGGTCTCCTGCGACTCCGGCCGCGGTGCGGCCGGCCGCTCCTCGGCGGGCTCCGCGCCCGGGGAGGGCTCCGTCGTCGGCTCGGCGCCGTCCGTCGGCTCGGCCGGGACCGCCGGTTCCGTCGGCTCCCCCGAGGCGGTGGGCGCGGCGGAGGCCCCGGGGGCCTCCTGGTCCGGGGCGACCGTGAGCACGGCCCGGGCCGCCTCGCCCCCGGCGCCCAGCACGGCGTAGGCCACCTCCACCGAGGCGGCGTCGGCGGGCCGATCCGGAGCGGGCGTCAGGGCGAGGACCGGGTGGTCCGGGACCTCCCAGCCCTCGGGCAGGGCGTCGGGCTCCGTGTCCGGGGACACCACGCGCAGGGACCCGAGATCCGTGCGCAGTTCGTCGACGAGCTCGTCCTCGGCCGCGCGGGCCGCGGGGTCCACGAGCAGGAGCCGCACCGTCGCGGGGTCCTCGAGGCCGTCGTTGGCGAGGACGTCGACGAGCGAGGTCTCCCGCTCGGGCACGGTCGACTCGTCGTCCACCGGCTCGAGCCGCACGGTCGCCGCGACGGCACCCGCCGTGGGTCCGGGGGTCGTCGTCGGACCGGCCGAGACGCCGGGGGCGGGCGCGGACGGCGCCGCGGACGCCCCCGGGGCACCGGCGAGGACGACCGCGAAGCAGGCCGCGACCGCGGCGGGGATGCGCAGAGCTGAGATCTTCATGGGGGGTCCCTTGCTGGGCTTCAGTCGGTGAACTCGACGTAGTGGTCGGGGGTGGTGTTGTCGAAGACGCGGACGGCCAGGTCGGCGTCGTGCTCCGCGGAGAAGGCGACCTCGAGGGAGGCGCTCCCGCCGGGGGCGATGGTCGGGAAGGTCTCCATCGGCACGCCCAGCGAGTCGTCGAAGACGGGGGGCGCCGGGGCCTCGCCGTCGACGGCGACCGGGAAGGACCACGGCACGGCGTCGACCGGGGCGGCCCCGGTGTTGGTGAGGGTCAGCGTGAACACCTGCACCGGGGTGCCGGGGGCGGCCCGGACGGGGCGCTCGCCGGTGGTGCCGGGGCGGGGGCCCTCCACGACCGCCTCGAGGGAGTCGTCGAGCCGCTGGGCGGCGCCGAAGGATCCGGCGGCGTCCCGGGTGGCGGTGTCGTCGTAGGGGGCCACGTCGTTGCCCGGCGGGGCCGGGCTGTCGCGGGGCGTCTCCGGCGTCGCGCTTCCGGTCGCCCCGGGCGCGGGCGCGGAACCGGCCGTGGCCGCCGGCGGGCTCGCGCTGGACGCCGCGGTGGTGCCGGTCCCCCGGTCCTCGGCGCAGCCCGCCAGCGCGACGACGAGCAGCGCCGCGCAGACGGGTCCGAGCCGGCGGCCGGGGGGCGGGGTGAGGGGAACTGCCATGGGGGGACTCCTCGACACGGTCCTGGGGGGACCGACCGGCGCCGCGCCGCCTCCGGATGAGCGGTGGCGCGGCGCCGGTCGTTGGGGGTCACGCTACACGCGCCGTTTGCTTTTGTGATTCGCATGACCCGGTGTGGCGCGCGGCGCCGCGGTGCTCAAGGGCAAGGGCGCTTGGCGAGCTCGGCGGCCAGGGCCTGGGCCGAGGCGGTGGAGGAGTTGATCCGCCAGTCCACCTCCTTGTCGAGGTGGAACCAGACGAGCCCCGTGACGTCGGGCTGCTGCGCGAGGTAGTACACCAGGTGCGCGTTCCACTCGGCCTTGGACCCGCCGGCCTCCGCGGTGGCGGTCTCGGCGACGACGATCTCCTTGCCCGGGGCCAGGCGCCGCATCTCGGACAGGCCGTAGGCGAACAGGTCCCACGGCTGCTGCCAGCTGGACCAGCTCTGGGAGGTGCCCCAGTTGTAGCCGTCCAGGGCCACGACGTCGACGTAGTCGGCGCCGGGGTAGAGCCCGTCCAGGGGCGTGGACCCGTAGTACGGCACGTTCGGGTTCCAGACCCACTGGACGTTGTCGGCCCCCGCGCGGGTGAAGATGTCGTGGACGTGGCGCCAGGCGGCGACGTAGTCCCCGGCGCCGTTGCCGTTGACCCCCTCGGCCCACGGGTACCAGTTCCCGTTCATCTCGTGGCCGAAGCGCAGCATCACCGGGGATCCCCAGTCGGCCAGGCGGGTGGCCCAGTCGGTGATGTGGGCGTCGTGGGCGCCGGAGGCGATCGCGTCCAGGGAGTGGGCCGGCTGGTCGATCCCGCCGCCCCAGACCCACGGCTCCCAGGTCAGCAGGGTGGTGGCTCCGGCCGCGCGGGTCTGTTCGAGCTCCCAGGAGGGAACGGGCTGGGCGAAGTCCTTGTAGGAGAGGACGATCGACGGCTTCTCACCGGTCAGGGACGCCACCTCGGCGAGCTCGGTGGAGGCGGCGGGACCACCGGCCGTGCCGACGCCGAAGCGCAGCGGGCACGTGCGGACCTGGGGCTCGGCCGGCACGACGGCGGTCGTCCTGACCGGTTTCTTCGCCGGGGCGAGCGCCGCCGGTCCGGCCGGGAGGTGGGCCGAGGGCGCCGCGTGCGCCGCGGGCACGGCGACGAGCCCCAGGGCCACGGCGGCGGCGGCCGCGGTGAGGGTGCACAGGACACGAGGGGGAACGGGAGCAGGCATGGGGTTCTTCCGACGGGAGCGGGCTCCCCGCCGACGGCGAGCGCGCTGGGGGGTCTCGCACGGGGCAACGAGAATTAGCGAGCGCAAACTACCACCCGCGGGCGGCCGCTCCCCCACCTGCCCGCCGGCCGCGTCATACGCGCTGACCGGGCGGGGGGTCCCTCCGTCACGGAACGACGCGGGCCGGCAGTGGACCACGGCCCGGGCCGGGCCGGGCCGCCCGCGGCATCTCACCGGGGGACGAGCCGGAAGAGGAACCGGGTCCGGACCATGACCCACAGCAGGCCGAGGACCACCACGTAGGCGGCGGTGTTGAGCCACACGTGCCCCTGCTGGAGAGCGGGCACGTTGGCCACGGCCAGGATCAGGAACACGTGCACGATGAACACGTAGAGGGTGGCCCGTCCCAGCGGGACGAGGAACCACCCGAGCGCGCGCTCGAGCGGCCTCCAGTAGGCGCTGAGGACGGCGTAGCCGGCGATCACCACGAGGAGCACGTTCAGCAGCCGGCCGATCCCCAGGTAGGTCCGGCCGAAGTAGGCGTCGTAGACCGTGCGGAACACCGACTCCGGCAGCAGGGCCAGCCGGACGTCGTAGGCGCTGCTGGCATAGGGACTCGACCAGGAGAACAGGGCGAGGGCGACGGCGAGCAGCAGGCAGGCGACGAGCAGCGGCCGTCGGCGCCGGTCGGCGAACCACGTGACGATCTGCCGCCGGTAGAACCCGGTGACCATGCCGAGCACGAACAGCACCTGCCACACGAGCAGGGGGAACGAGTCCTCGAACTGGGAGGGCAGCAGGCGGATCCGGAAGACCGTGCCCGCGGCGTAGAGCCCGGCGCTGACCAGCAGGACCAGCCAGGCCCAGCCCCGGGCCAGGGCGGCGAGCACGAGGGGGCTCACCAGGAGGAGGATCACGTAGAGACCCATGATGTTGAACTGCCACGGGCCGACCTGCAGCAGCAGCACGGCGGGGATCAGCTGTGCCTGGACGGGGAACTGGAGGAGCCCGTCCATGCCCGCGTAGAGGTCGTACGTGGCGCCGGAGGCCCCTCTGCCGGCGGCGCCGGTGCCCTGGTCGGTGAACGTGGTGACGGCGCCCGCGTCCAGGAAGGGCAGCAGGCTGAGTCCGTAGACGAGCAGCACGACGACCAGCGCGGTGACGTAGAGCTTCCACGCCCGCGCGGCGGTGCGGTCGACGACGGTCCCCAGGTCGTCCTTCGTCCGGGGCCCGTAGACCATCCCCAGCACGGCCCCGGAGAGCAGGACGAACAGCTCGGCCCCCGAGACCACGCCCACGGTCTCCTGGGTCAGCAGCTGGAACAACGAGGTGAGGCCCACGTGGTTGACGACGACGAACACGATCGCGAGGCCCCGCAGCATGTCGATCCGGCTGTCGCGCCGGGCGGGTTCGGCGTACGCCCAGGCCCGGGCCGGCCCCCGCCGCGCCAGGAGCCAGAGGAGCGCGCCCGCGGCGAGCACGGCCGCCGCCGCGCCCCAGGCGGCCGGCCCCTCGAGGACGGCCCCCGCCGCCGCCGGACCGGCGCCCGGGAGCGGCGCCGCTGCCGTCACCGGCCCGCTGACCAGGGCCGAGTCCTGGAGCCGCTCGCCGACGGCCGCGGCCAGCCCGGGATCGGCCGTGACGCGCCAGTCGACGGTCACCGCACCGTCGTCGCGCTGCTCGACCGTCTCGTTCCACACGATCGCGCGGATGCGGTCGTGGTCGCCGGCGGCGACCGTCGCGAGCACCTGGTCCCACCAGGCCTCCTTGATGTCGCGCTCGGACGGGCCCCCCGTCCCCGGATCGTAGAAGGCGCCGGTCTCCACCATGAGCGGCTTCTCGCGGCCGACGGCGTACGCGGCGTAGAACTCGTCCTGCCCCGCGGATGCGGCCGGCTCCCCGGAGCCCAGCATGGCGCCGAACGAGCCCGCCTCCGGCAGGACGTTGCGGGCCGGACCCGTGCCGGTCTCGTCGAGATAGGCCACCAGTCCCACCCAGTCGACCACGTCGTCGCCCGGGTAGTAGGGACCGTAGGGGTCGTCCTCCCGGTCCCAGACGCCGTCGCCGTTCGTGTCCGGGGCGGCCGGTCCACCGCCCTGCGCCGGGGCGCTGGGCGGGTCCCGGAAGGGGTAGTCCGTGCCGACCGTGGGCGACCAGACCATGACCGGGTCCGGGAGCTCGGCGTCGAGCGCGCTCGCCACCGTGCGGAACGCCTCCGTGTACGCCTCGGGCTGCTGCCCCCACGGCACCCAGGTGGTGTTCATCTGCGGGGCGAAGCGGACGAAGACCGTGCCGGGGAACCCCTCCGCGGCGTCCGCGAGCTGTCCTGCCAGGACGGCGGCCTGCGCCTGGTCCACCCGGTCCAGCGCGATCTCGGGGCGGACGGTGAGCAGGGCGTGGGCGCCCTGCGCGGAGACCTGGGAGAGGTAGTCCCGCAGGTGGCCCTGCTCCTGGTCGTCCATCGGCAGCGGGACGGGCCTGCCGTAGACGGCCGCCGGCGCGCCGAGACGCTCGGCGTGGCCGGCCGCCGTGTCCGTGCCCCAGTCCAGCAGGGCCCCCAGGTACGGGCCCTCGGGGCCCTCGTCCTCCGCGGCCCGGGCGGCCCCGGTCGGCACGAGGAGGAGCGCGAGCAGGAGCAGGATCAGCGCCGCGGCGGCCGGGGTGCGCACGCGTCCTCGGACGATGGGTACCAGGGTGCCCTCCAGGGTCGGTCCGCGTGCGGCGTCGTCCGCTCGCAGGGGGGGGACCGTCGCCCGGGGGTGCCGAGGCGGCCGGGGGGGCCTGCGGCGGACGACGGACGTCACGCGGGAGGACTGGCCCCGCGTGCGTCCACCGATATCATCACGGTGCGGCCCCGGATGCGCGGAGGCTCGGGCCGTGTCCCCGGAGGCTCCCCCAGCGGCTTCCCCCGGCTCCGTGCGGGCCGCGCCGGAGGGTTCGACCGGCGGGATCCGTCGGTGCCGTCCCCGGGTCGGTCACGCCCTGGACCTTGGCGTCACGGGCCGTGCGCTCGGACGCCTCCGTCGCTGTCGCCGGGAGCCGCTCCGACCGGACACGCCGAACCGGTGCCGGCCCGCTCAGTGCTCGCCGTCGTCATCGCCCTTCTGGTGCGAGTGCTCGCCCTCGTCCTTCATGTCGTCGTGGTGCTTCCTGCTCCTCCAGTCGTCGTCGTCGTAGAAGTGCCACTTCTCGTGCTCTTCGCAGTACCACCAGTGGTCCTGGTGATCGCCGTCGTCGCGGTCGTACTCGTCGTCCTTGTCGTCCCGGTCGTACTTGCCGTCGTGGTCGTCCTCGTCGTCCCGGTCGTACTTGCCGTCCTTGTCGTCCTCGTCATCCTTGTCGTACTTGCCGTCGTGGTCGTCCCGGTCGTACTTGTCGTCCCGGTGCTCCCTGCGGTCCTCGCGATCCCGGCGGTCCCGGTCGTCCCGGTCGCGCTCCTCGTCGCGACCCCGGTCGTCGTCGCCGTTGCCGCCGCGATGGTATGCGTACTTCCGCTCCTCGTCGTCACCGCGGTCCCTGCGATCCTCGCGGTCGCCTCGATCGCCGCGGTCGCCGCGGTCGCCGCGATCGCCGCGGTCGTGACGACTTTCATGCGATTCGCTGTGGTCTCCACGGCTCTTGCCGTTATCCTGATCTGACCCCGCGACCGCCGGGGTGGCAACCGTTCCTCCCACGAGGGCGACGGCCATGGCCGCGCCGACGAGGGTCTTCCGCAGACTGCTCATTGCTGCTCCTGTGGAGAGGGCATGACATGGGGATCGTCATGCGATCGAGATGTTCCGAGACCTGGGCAAGAGGTCTCACCTATGAGATAGGTAGGAACACCGTAGGAGTGAGCTGAGTCACGGTTCAAGACTCCGGCCGGGGCGATCACGATCACGGTTCCGTCTCGTCGCATCCCCGGAGCGGCATGTCCTGTCCGGACCCTCGCCGGTGCGGTCCCGGCGCGGTCGGGCCGCCGGCAACCCCGGAAGCCGGACCGGCAGAATCCCCGTGACGGCGCGGATCTCCGGCTCACCCCTTGCCACCGCACATCTTCCGAGGGGGTCAGGAGCGAGTTCGCCGCAGCCCGGCCGGGACACGGACATCAGCATGCGCACACCCCGCACCGAGACCGCGGCGCAACATGTGACGTCATGAGCGGTCGCGAGTGCAACGTCGCGGACCGGTGGAGCCCCCTACCGGATTCGAACCGGTGACCCCCTGTTTACAAGACAGGTGCTCTGGCCAGCTGAGCTAAGGAGGCGGATCGGCCCTCGGGCCTCCGCACGGGTGCGGCCCCGGCGGCCGGTTCCTCAGGATATCGGACGCGTTGCAGGACCCCGAAATCCCCGGGCGCCCGGACGGTCCGCACAGCGCGACGGCGCCGTGCCCCGCGCGGGGGCACGGCGCCGTCGCGCTGCTCCGGCGGAGCGGGGACCCTACTCCTTGGCCTTCACGGCCGCGTCGAGGGCCTCCTGGAACGCCTCGTTGCCCAGCCGCTCTCCGTCGATGAAGACGGTCGGGGTGCCGGACACGCCGTTGGCGAGGGACTCCTGCGAGACGACGTTGACCATCGGCCGCCACGTGTCCTCCTCGAGCGCGCCCGCGATGTCGGCGCCGTGCGAGGAGGCGATCTCCACGAGCTGCTCGTCGTCCAGCCCACCGGTGCCCTGGTGGCTGAACACCTCCTCGACGAAGGCCAGGTACTGCTCGGCCGAGGACTGGTTGCCCACCTCGTAGGCGGCGGCCGCGGCCCGCGAGGAGTACTGCGTCGGCGTCGAGCGGTCGAGGAAGTTGAGGTTGCGGTACTCGAGGACGATGTCGCCGGAGGTCACGGCCTCCTCGAGCGCATCGGCGTTCTCGGCCTCGAAGTCGGCGCAGTGCACGCACTCGAAGTCCTGGAAGATCACGACCTGCACGGGCTCGCCGTCGCCCGAGGCCTCGACGCCCGGCGGGACGGCGGAGTCGTCCGGGGCCTCCGGGGCCTCGGGCACCTCGGCGAGGTCGCGCTCCTCGACCTCGGACTCGCCCGTGCGGATCCCGTCGGCCGTCAGCACCGTGCCGCCCCACTGGTTGGCGCTGGCGGGAACGGGCCCGGCCTCGGGGATCTGCTGGGCCCGGTTCTGCGCCACGACGACGCCGATCACCGCGACGATCACGAGGACCAGGGCGAGGATGCCCAGCTGCAGGATCCGGCGGGAGCGCTTGTCCTGCCGTGCGTGCTGGTCCGCGACCTGCCGAGCCCGCTCCCGGGCGGCGTCGCGGTTCCGGGGATCGGGGGTGGTGCTGCTGCTGGCTGCCATGGGTCCTCTTCGAAAGATCCTGGGGGGTGGACGGGGAGGTGTCGTCGCCCAGATTATCGGACCCCCTCCCGGGCCGCCGACTCAGGAGATCCCCAGGCAGAACCGTGAGCACGCTGATGAATAGACTGGGACGAGGACGACGACGACCTACCGGAAGGACATCCCGTGAGTGCAGAGCATCCCCCCACCGCCTCCTCGGCCGACCTGGAGGAGGTGCCGGAACCCCGGACGGACGTGCCGCAGGAGGCCGGTTACGACTTCGTCGTGGTCTCCAACCGGCTGCCGGTGGAGCGCGTCGTCGAGCACGGGCAGTCCTCCTGGCGCCGCTCCCCCGGCGGCCTCGTGGCCGCCCTGTCCCCCGTCATGGCCCGCAACGCCGGCGCCTGGGTGGGCTGGCACGGGGCCCCTGACGAGACGCTCGAGCGCTTCGACCACGACGTCTTCCACCTCGCCCCCGTGCCGCTGTCCGCCGAGGAGGTGCAGGCCTACTACGAGGGCTTCTCCAACGCGACCCTCTGGCCGCTCTACCACGACGTCATCGCGCCGCCGGAGTTCCACCGCACGTGGTGGAACAGCTACCGCCAGGTCAACCGCCGCTTCGCGGAGCGGACCGCCGAGATCGCCGCCGAGAACGCCACGGTGTGGGTGCAGGACTACCAGCTGCAGCTGGTCCCCAAGATGCTGCGCGAGCTGCGGCCGGACCTCACGATCGGGTTCTTCAACCACATCCCGTTCCCGCCCCTGGAGATCTTCGCGCAGCTGCCCTGGCGGCGGGCCGTCCTCGACGGGCTCTCGGGCGCGGACCTCATCGGCTTCCAGCGCCCGGGTGACGCCCAGAACTTCCAGCGCTGCGTGCGGCGGTTCCTGGACGTGCCGTTCAAGAACGGAGCGGCCCGGTTCGGCACGGACGACGACGCGTGGACCGTGCGCGCGGCGTCCTACCCCATCTCCATCGACGCGCAGTCGATCCAGGAGCTGGCCTCCCGGCCGGAGGTGAAGGACCGGGCCCGGGAGATCCGGCACGAGCTCGGCGACCCGGAGACCGTGTTCCTGGGCGTCGACCGCCTGGACTACACCAAGGGCATCCTGCACCGCATCAAGGCCTACGGCGAGCTGCTCGAGGACGGCAGGCTGACGGTGGGGCCGTCGGTGCTGATCCAGGTGGCGAACCCCTCCCGGGAGCGCGTGGAGTCCTACGTCCAGCTGCGGGAGGACGTGGAGGGCCTCGTGGGCCACCTCAACGGCCAGCACGACACCATCTCGCACACCGCGATCCGCTACCTGCACCACGGCTATCCGTTCGAGGAGATGGTGGCGCTGTACCTGGCGACCGACGTCATGCTCGTGACCTCCCTCCGGGACGGCATGAACCTGGTGGCGAAGGAGTACGTGGCGGCCAAGACGGACGGGTCCGGGACCCTGGTCCTCTCGGAGTTCACCGGCGCCGCCGAGCAGCTCAAGCAGGCGCTGCTGGTCAACCCCCACGACATCGACGGACTCAAGGACGCGATGCTGCGGGCCAAGGACATGCCCGCGCCCGAGGCGAAGAAGCGGATGCGCTCGATGCGCCGGCAGGTCCTGGGCAACGACGTCAACGACTGGTCCGAGGCGTTCCTGCGGGACCTCGCCCGCACCCGCCCCGGGACGACCGAGGAGGAGGAGCAGTGATGGCCCCGCACGACGACACCCGCCCGGCGCTCGAGGACGCCCTCGCCCGCGCGGCGGAGGCCGGGACCCTGCTGGTCGCCCTCGACTTCGACGGCACCCTGGCGCCCTTCACGGACGACCCGGACGACAGCCGCGCGCTGCCGGAGGCCCGGTCCGCGCTGGAGGAGCTCCTGACGCTGGACCGCACGTACGTGGCCGTCATCTCCGGGCGGCCGATGCGGTTCCTCCGCTCCGTGGTGGACCCGGACGGCCGGATGCTCCTCTCCGGCTCGCACGGGGCGGAGCTGCTCCTCGACGCCCTGGGGGACGCCGCCGCCGACACCGCCCTGCAGCTCTCCCCGGCCCAGCTGGAGCTGCTGGCACAGGCCACCGCGCTCGTGGAGGCACAGGTGGACCGGTACCCCGGGTCCAGGCTGGAGCTCAAGCCGACGGGGGCCGCCTTCCACACCCGCACGATGGCGGACCAGAGCCTGTGCGCCCGCGCGGAGCAGGAGATGGTCGAGCAGTTCGAGCAGCTCGAGGGGCTGAAGATCACCCCGGGCCAGCACGTGGTCGAGTCCTCCGTGCACTCCGCGACCAAGGGTGAGGGCATCACGGCGTTCATGCAGGCCACCGGCGCCGACGTCACCCTGTTCGCCGGCGACGACGTGACGGACGAGAACGCGATGCGCGAGCTCGGCCCCGCCGATCTCGGCATCAAGGTGGGCACGGGGCAGAGCGTGGCCGCGCACCGGGTCGCGTCCCCGGAGGACCTGGCCGCGGCCCTGATCCGGCTGTCCGAACTGCGCCGGGGCGCGCTGCCGTGACCTCGGATGACGGCGCGCCGATGGCGGAGACGCCCCGAAGGTGATTAGGATCACTGTGGCCCCCATCACCTGAGGGGGCAGCTCTTCTCCTTCGGATCGTCCGGCACGTGCCTGCCGGGAAAGAGGCCTCGAACCATGTCTTCTGTGCGCTACGCCAACGTGACCTGCCAGTACCCCGGGGCCGAGCGGCCCTCGGTCACCGACCTGAACCTGGACATCGCCGACGGGGAGTTCCTCGTCCTGGTCGGCCCCTCCGGGTGCGGGAAGTCCACCACCCTGCGGATGCTCGCCGGGCTGGAAGAGGTCACCGGGGGCAACATCTACATCGGCGACCGCGACGTCACCGACGTCCCCTCCCGGGACCGCGACATCGCGATGGTCTTCCAGAACTACGCCCTCTACCCGCACATGACCGTGGCCGAGAACATGGGCTTCGCCCTGAAGATCGCCAAGATCAGCCCCGAGGAGCGCCGCCGCCGGGTCGAGGAGGCGGCGAAGATCCTGGACCTCACCGACTACCTCGACCGCAAGCCCAAGGCCCTGTCCGGCGGGCAGCGCCAGCGCGTGGCCATGGGCCGTGCCATCGTGCGCTCCCCGCAGGTGTTCCTGATGGACGAGCCGCTGTCGAACCTGGACGCGAAGCTGCGCGTGCAGACCCGCACCCAGATCGCCTCCCTGACCCGCCGGCTGGGGGTCACCACCGTCTACGTCACCCACGACCAGGTCGAGGCGATGACCATGGGCGACCGGGTCGCGGTGCTCAAGGACGGGCTGCTGATGCAGGTCGACACCCCGCGGGCGCTCTACGACCGGCCGGCCACGGAGTTCGTGGCCGGGTTCATCGGGTCCCCGGCGATGAACCTCTTCCGGGTGCCCGTGGCGGGCGGGGCGGCGACCTTCGGGACGATGCGCATCGAGCTCACCGCCGCGCAGCAGGCGGCCCTGACCGGGGACAAGGTCACCGTCGGGATCCGCCCGGAGGACCTGCACCCGGCCGCCGAGGGCACCGGGCTGCCGATCGAGGCCGACGTGGTCGAGGAGCTCGGCGCCGACGCCTTCGTCTACGGCCACCTCGCCCCGGTCACCGCGGCGAACACGGTCGTGACGGTGGACCCGACCGGGACCGTGGAGGAGGACGCCGCCGGGGCCCACGAGATCATCGTCCGGGTCGAGGGCCGCACCCCGCCCAGGGCCGGGGCCACGATCTGGGTCGCCCCGAACCTCGACCACGTGCACCTGTTCGACACCGCCACCGGCAACCGCCTCCCCGACTGACCCCAGCGGCCGACCGACCGCACCGACGCCACGGCGCCCTCCCCCGACGGGGAGGGCGCCGTGGCGCGTCCGGGGCCGGATCAGTCGTCGGCGGGGTGAGCGGCGAGCACCTGCTCGACGAGGTCCGGGTCGGCGTCCTGCACGTCCCAGGTGCCGGTGCGGTCGTGGTAGTCCCGTGCGGCCGCCGTCACGTTGTAGCGACTGGCGTCGCGCGGCGGATCGGAGTGCTCCAGCACGTGGAGAAGGTGCGTCTCGGCCTGGGCGAGCGCCTGGGGTTCATGCATGGCGGGTTCCTCTCGGGACGGACCGGGTCGCTCAGGACCCGGAGTGATCAGCCAACTGACGAATTCTAGTGGATGCTGCGGGGCCGCGCACTGCCGACCCAGGGTCGGGCCGGGACCGCCGTGGTGGACGCGGCGCCCGGTGGCCCTTTCCTCGGCACCGCCGGGCGCTCAGCGCAGGTCCAGCTCCTCGAGCTCCTCGTAGAGCTCGGCGGTGCGGCCCACCCGTCGTCGCCCGTCCGGACCCGCGGCGGCCAGCACGCCGTCGGCGAGCACCGACACGAGGCTCATGGCCGCCGCGTAGGAGTCGAACGGGCCCACGCCGTCGAGGGGGCACTCGATCCACAGGTCCACGGCCGAGGCGTGGCGCCGGGCCGTGCTGTCGGCGACGAGCACGGTCCGCGCCCCCGTGGCCGCGCAGACCTCCACCAGGCGCTCGAACCCGCGGGGGCGCCGCCGGAAGCCCAGCAGGACGACGACGTCGCCCTCGCCCACGTCCACGAGCTCCTCGCCGAGGGTCTGGCCGGGCAGCGGGGCGAGCCGGACGCGGTCCCGCGCCTGCTGCAGCTGCTGCTTCAGGTGCAGGGCGACCGGGTAGCTGTTGCGCAGGCCCACGACCAGGACCGTTCCCGCGTCGGCGAGCGCGCGCACGGCCCGGGCCGGGCGGTCCTCCCCCGCCGGGTCCAGGACCTTGCGCAGGTTCTTGAGCTCCTGCTCCAGGTGCTGGCTCAGCTCCGGGTCCGCGTCGGGGCCGAGCGGCACGCCCTGCTGGCGCAGGGTGCGGGCCGTCTCCCGGAGGTCGGTGAAGGACTCGAAGCCCAGGTGCCGGTACAGCCGGGAGAGGGTGGCGCGGGAGACGCCGCTCATCTGCGCCAGCTCCGCCGAGCTGTACAGGGCGAGGTCGTCCAGGTGGTCCAGGATCAGGTCGGCGGCCCGCTGCTCCTGGGGCGAGAGCCCGGCGTAGTGCGCATGGATGCGCTGTTCGATCGACACCCTCCCCACCCTAGCGACCGCCGGGATCGGGCGCGGGAGGCCCCGCGGGGACTTCCGGCCCGTGCCGGTTGCTAGCATGACCAGGTATGAAGGGTTCCCTGGCCCCACACTTCCCCCTCGCACCCCAGGACGGTACCGCCCCTGGCGGACGGTCCGGGAGCGTGTCCATCCAGACGGCCTTCCCGGACCCCGTGCTCCTGGAGCTGCCGTGGGACACCCCCCTCGAGCAGTGGCCGGAGGACGTCCTCGCCGCTCTCCCCCGCGGCATCTCCCGGCACGTGGTGCGCTTCGCCCACGCCGGCGAGAAGATCGTCGCCGTCAAGGAGACCGTCCCCCACTACGCCCGGCACGAGTACGCCACCCTGCGCCGGCTGCAGCGCATGGGCATCCCGTCCGTGGTACCGGACTCCGTGGTCACGGACCGGTACACGCCCGAGGGCGAGCCCCTGCCCGCCGCCCTGGTGACCGACCACCTGAGCTTCTCCCTGCCCTACCGGGCCATCTTCTCCGCCGGCCCCAGCGCCGCCACGGTCGAGCGGCTCGTGGACGCGCTGGCCTCCCTCATCGTGCAGCTGCACCTCTCTGGCTTCTACTGGGGCGACGTCTCGCTCTCGAACACCCTGTTCCGCCGGGACGCCGGCGCGTTCGCCGCCTACCTGGTGGACGCCGAGACCGGCGAGATCCACCCGGAGCTCACGCGCGGCCAGCGGGGGTACGACATCGAGCTGGCCCGCACCAACGTGGCCGGGGAGATCATGGACCTGCTCGCGGGCGCCGTCGAGGAGGGCCACGACATCGCGGACGTGGTGGACCCCTTCGAGGTCTCCGACCGGCTCGTGGCCACCTACGAGTTCCTGTGGCGGGAGCTGACGGTCGAGGAGACCTTCAGCATGGACGAGCGCTGGCGCGTGGTCGAGCGGGTGCGCCGCCTCAACGAGCTCGGCTTCGACGTCGAGGAGGCGTCCATGGACACGGTCGACGGGCGGATCCGGCTGCGCCCGCAGGTCGTGGAGCCCGGCCACCACACCCGCCGCCTGCAGCGGCTCACCGGCCTCGGCGCCCACGAGAACCAGGCGCGCCGGCTGCTGACCGACATCGCCCAGCTCGGGCAGGACCTCTACCCCGGCCTGCCCGAGGAGCTCGTGGCCCAGCTGTGGATGCGCGAGGTGTTCTCCCCGATCATGGAGGCGGTCACCCCGCCGATGCGCCGCAAGCTCGAGCCCGCCGAGATCGTGCACGAGGTGCTCGAGCACCGGTGGTTCCTCTCCGAGCGCGCCGGCAAGGACGTGGCGACGCACACGGCGGTCGAGGACTACGTGGCCTCGGAGCTGGCCCAGCGCCCGGACGAGCGGGAGGTCTTCTGAGCCGGGAGTCGGCCCGCACGGGTCAGGGCCGGTGCGTCTCGAGGACCCCGGTCAGGGTCCGGTGCACCCGCCGGGGCCAGTCGTCGCCCAGGCTCCCGTACCGGGCCACGTGCGAGTAGGCGGAGCCCAGCACGAAGTCCAGCACGACGTCGACGTCCAGGTCCGGGCTCAGCCGTCCCGCCGCCGTCTCCGCCGCGAGGAGCTCCTTGAGCCGCTCCACGCGCGGGCGGACCAGGTGCGCGCGCAGGATCCGGGACGTCTCCGATTCCGGGTCGCTCAGCAGGGAGACCGC